>JAXHVC010000020.1:0-22000 GCA_034189315.1 Chloroflexota bacterium
AGCAATCGCGAATATCCCTTCACGAAAGGCAAGGGCGCTCGATGCGCAGGCGCCTTCCGTTCTTGTGGCCGGTTTCGGTATCGTTCCAATCACATCCGATATGAGCGGCCCCCAGTGAGACAGAGCATTCCATAGGACATATAGTCCAGCCCTGCTCCTCCATCCTCAACTGGTACTAGACCACCAACCAGTCCTAAAGGAGCTATCTTTTTGAACAGATCTATATGTACATCCTTGGGCAATGGCCTATATATCTTTTCATACTCATCTGCCAGTGGCCGTATCTCACGGTCCATAAAGTCCCTGGCATTCCTCTTTAGGAGTTTCTGCTCCTCGGTCAGTTCGAAGTTCATGAACTTGCCTCCTTGACTCTTTCAGAAAACGAATTTGTGAATTGCCGTAACTCTTCGCCAGGACACTAGGACATACTCCCAGGATCATCCTGGCTCTCATACGCTTGGGGGAGACTTAGCCTACCAGCATCGAGAGAGTGCGAGATGTACCCAGCGGTGCCATCCTGATTCCAATTGATGAGCGAAGGTTACAGAATATGTTGTGGCATGCCCAGTTTATCAAGCACACGAAACACGGGTCAAGCAAGCTCTCTCTTTTTGTTGCCTTGACTGCCGTATCTTGTCATGACCAGGAAGAATGAAGAAAAGACCAGTCTCTGATTTTCTGTCATTGTGAGCACGAGACCCGTGAGGGACACGGATTATTAGGAAAAGAAACCTCCAGTTTCTTAGGAGGAGTGGAAGGACGAAACAATCTCAGGGTGGGGTAATGAGATTGCTGCGCTTCGCTTGCAATGACGGAACAAGGAACGGACTCATGACAGTATGTAACCAGGTTATGACACAGTTTGTACTATCGGGAATCCAGTGGGGATAGGGAGTGACATGCTCCTCGGATCGAGTCTGTGGTGACAGGGCAGATCTGCTGGAGGTCAGATTGTGGCACAGACTGTATGTCGGAATCATGTCTGTTTAATCTTACCTTAGTGCTTGTTTGGCAGGTGATGATATGTATAAGTGATAGTCCGCGATTCCTTGGGTCAGAGACTCCTCGGTTGAGGAGCACAATGAATAGAGGTATGATGCACACAACTGACTTAACGTGATTATGTTCAAGAAGAATGATTGCTTTAAAGGTGGTAGAAATGGAAGAGATGAATGTACCTGAAGACCTCTATGCTAAGAGGCTTGCGAACAAATTGAACATAAAGAAATGGCATGCTCAGGCGAGAGCAGAGAAGTCTATCAAGTCCTTAGAAAAGAATGGGTTTACCGCTCTATGGGTGGAGGATCGCAATGTTGCACGAGAGGAGATCCTCAAACTCGTCCCAGAATCATCCACTATAGGTGTGGGTGGTTCGATGACAATTAGAGAGACAGGGGTTTTACAGGTACTAACCCAGAAGGGCCATACAATCTATGATCATTGGGTGCCAGGGCTATCGCAGGAAGAGATTCTAAATATCCGCCGTGCGCAGCTAACTAGCGATGTTTTTCTTACCAGTACAAATGCCCTCACCTTGGGAGGGGAATTGGTGAATACAGACGGCATTGGTAACAGGATTGGTGCTATGACTTTTGGGCCCAAGAAGGTAATTGTGGTTGCTGGTGCAAACAAGATCGTGGCGGATGTTCATGCGGCCATACGTCGGATAAAGGAGATAGCGGCAGCTCCTGCTATGAAGGAGAGTAATATCCCCATACCATGTGTGCAGACTGGTATTTGTACGGACTGTGATAGCCCCATGCGGCTATGTCGTGCTACGCTGATACTGGAACGCAAACCAATGCTAACCGATATGACGGTTATGATCGTTGGCGAGGATTTGGGATTCTAGCGATGTTCCTATGTCCAAGTGAATCAGAATGGGTGATGCGGCTTACTTAGGATCATTACGGGTACATAACACTCTATGTGCGAGTAGGGGGACACGAATCTTTCCGTCTCCGTTACATAGATTAGTCGATTCCCAAGATCACCTTTTTAATCCAGATTATATCGGCGCCGTTGATCTTACCATCCCTATTTGCATCGGCGCATGGGGTTTCTTGTTCTGAGTGAAGTATAATATTCTTTACCCTGATCAAGTCGGTGCCATCGATTTTTCCATCATTGTTGGCATCACCCAATTGCAAGTATTCATCGGCACCTATGTCAACCATTGCTATTCCATCTCTATTACCGTCAAGGACGCGGTCGTCACCCTCGAAGTCTGAGAGTTGGAGCCATATGGGGTATTCATCGTTTCCAGCATCAATGCATGGAGATCCTGGCATAAGATGAATGTCTCCAATAGATGGGTTAACGAATAGAGGATCATTGTCGATATTGCCTAATCCTACATAACCGCCCTCGATACAGTTATAGGTGATGATTGGATCAGAATAGTCCCCGTTGTAGATCTGTGACCCTGTGTCTGCTGTGTTGGCCCAGATGATGCAATTTGCCACAACAGATGATGAGTATTCGTTGTATACGCCTCCACCTGTACTTGCTGAATTACCCTGTAAAACGCAGTTTATAATAGTAGGCGATGAGTATATGCTATATATACCACCACCTTTCGCTGCCGCGTTATTAAGGAGTATACAGTTGTGAATCTCGGGTGATGAATGGTGATTGTATATGCCTCCACCAAAACCGTAGCTACGATTTCCTTTGATTGTGCAATTAGTTATTTGAGTTGACGAGTAGCTATTGTTTATAACTCCCCAAATCCCACCCAAGTTGTTTTCGAATGTGCAATCAGTGATTATAGCTGACGAGTATTCATTTGTTATGGCTGCACCCTCTCCAGAATGGTTGTCTTGGAATGTGCAGTTGCTGATTTTAGGACGCGAGTATAAGTTATTCATACAGCTGTCGTAGCTTGATCCATTAGCCCTAAATATACAGTCAGTTATTATGGGGGATGAATTAATGTTCGCTATAGCGCCGCAAAGGCGCGTACCGTTGTTCTCAAACACGCAATTAGTGATAATGGGAGAGGAATGATTGTTGAACATTCCTCCACCACAATGTGCCCCATTGTTACGGAATGTGCAATTGGTGATAGTTGGGGAGGAGAAATGGTTATACATCCCTCCTCCTCTGGCATGTGATACAACAGATGCCTCACCATCCGCAATGATGAATCCATCCAAGATAGCTGTATCGTCGATACCAGAATCTGCTGGGTGATAAAAAACATGGAAACAGTTGTCGTATTTATAATCTTCTTCGCCTATATCTGCGCTAAGGATTGTAGCATGATGTTCCCAGTCGCGCTGATCTCGCGCAGTCTCTGTACCTGTAAAACCGCCATATACAGAAACATTGTTTTCTAGTGAGAAGGAATCGTGGCTTTTTGTTCCTGGTTTGTACGTGCCTTCTGCCACCCAGATCTCATCCCCAGGTAATGCATAAGTCAAAGCACTCTGGAGGTCTGTATAGGCATTATCCCAAGAGGTTCCATCATTGGTTCCACTTGTAGCATTCATGTCAACGTAGACAATGCGATCGTGTTCGTCTATTTTGCAGTCTAGTAGTGTTGTTTCTGGCGTATTGGGGCTATTGCATATAACATTAGTAGTAGATTCGGAATCCTGTCTATGATCTGTTTCATTCCAATCATAGCTTTGTTCTGCGTTTGCTTGTTCAACACAAGCTGATATGGACAGAATCAGCACTACTACAGCAACAACAACAAACACATTATTATGAAGTAGCCGCATTTACCACCCTCCTAATTATTGGGCACAATTGGGAGTTCTATGTACCTTGGTAAAGTGAGAGCTAGACTAAACCGACGAAACACGATTCTTGTATTATAGCACTGCTAGCTATCATTGGCTTGACTAGCTGATAAGCGGATTACCGAAAGTCTTGAGGATAATAAGAAAATCAGGTGAATAAATCTGGGTCAGGCATCACCAACTTCTGTTTGCCCATCTCTAATGCAAACCAGTTCAATGAATATCTATTATACTTACTACTGTTGATATTCTGTCAATATAAGATTAGTTAATTTGACCTACATAATTACGTTGTGCTAATTAAAGATGAAAAACCGATTGGTCATAGGTCATTTGACATCTTGCGGAACAATAGCAGTACCTGGGTGATGATACCGATTAAACGGGATCATCACTACAATCTTCGTGATAACGCTAGTAACCAGGTTTTCTCTTGTCATATTATCTGCTATCTCTTGTTCGGGCATAGGGAATACAAGACATTATCATCAATCTTCATAATCCTCTCGTGGGGAGAGCAGCATTAGCTAAATGATCCATGATGTATGGTATCTCTGTAACACGATGTCATTGTAATCTTCTGATACTATAGTGACTATTTACCCAAAGCTGTTAATGCTGGCAAAGAATGTGAGTAGACTGGTTCATCCCTATAGATAAACTCCAGTACCAAACATAAAACGACTATTCACCTTAACTTAAAGGGTCCTCTACTGGTGGGTTATATTTTATGATACTAATGTCTCATTATAAGATTTACCACGTATCGTTAAAATGATAGCATTACGACAATTGGGTTCTAATATTCTATAAACTCCTGTGGGGGAGGGAGAACACCATGAAACATGCTAATGCTAAATGTCTTTTGAACTTCGTTATAGTCAACCTTTTTATGATCAGTGCTATGAGCTGTGCTGGTTCGAGCGCGGGATTCGATACGGTCGAGTCGGACAAGGATCGGATTGAGTCATCCAACATCGATGAGGCGCAGTTGAATCAACTGGTTGCAGATAACACTGATTTTGCCTTCGATATGTACCATCAGCTAAATTACGAGGAGGACAACCTTTTCTTTTGCCCTCATAGCATATCCCTTGCCTTGGCTATGACATGTGCGGGTGCCAATGGTGAGACTGCTGATCAAATAAAGCAAGCTCTGAGATTTACACTTCCACAGGAGGAGTTGCATTCGGCCTTCAATGCACTCGACCTTGCACTAACTGAACGGGATGCCGATAACAAGAAACTAGATCTAGAAATATTAAACTCCCTATGGGGACAGAAGGACTATCCATTCCTATCATCTTTTCTCGATACTCTTGCTCTGTACTACGGTGCGGGATTTAATACTCTTGACTTTGTTGGTGATCCAGAGGGATCGTGTGCAATCATCAACGAGTGGGTGAGCGATTGTACCGAAGGCAGAATCCAAGAAGCGATTCCCCCTGGTCAGCTTGATAATATAGCTACACTTGTCATAACCAATGCGGTCTATTTTAAGGCAGCGTGGAAGTACCCGTTTAATGAGAAACTTACCCGAGATGCAGCTTTCAACCTGTTAGATGGCAGTGAGATTATGGTTCCAATGATGTACCTGAGTGGAAATCAGCATTGTGATACCGGGGATACTTATGAGGAACCTATGTTAAACTACACCCAAGGTGACGACTATCAGGTGCTTGAACTCCCATATGACGGTGACCTTTCAATGGTATTTCTGCTCCCTGATGAGGGCATGTTCGTTGATGTTGAGTCCAGATTGGATGGAGAGATGGTTCGTGGGATGCTGGAGGATCTCCAGTCAACAAAAGTTCATAAAGTCTCTGTACCCAAGTTCAGCAGTGAACCTGACCGTCTGAGACTCAAAGAGATACTGAGCGAGCTTGGCATGCCCTCAGCTTTCATTGCAGGTGTGGCGGATTTCTCAGGTATTGATGGAACCAGGGACCTCTGGATTGACGATGTTTATCACAAGACCTACATATCGATTGATGAGGAAGGAACAGAGGCTAGCGCAAGTACGGTAGTTGTTCTTACTAAATACTCCTTGAGGGACAGCTTGGCTATAACTCTGGATCGCCCCTTCATCTACATGATTCAAGATATGGAGACCAATGCCATTTTGTTTGTGGGACGTATTATGGATCCCAGCCTTTGAGAGTGTGTTATAACTGCGAAGTACTAGCCCGATGTGCCGTGTCATTGCGAACCGAAGGTTAAGCAATCTTGTCCTAAAGGAGAGATCGACACGTCATTCTGGAAGAACTCCTCACGATGGTACTATGACGTAGTCTCATTAAAGGGCACTTCAATGGATGGTCAACATGCTGATGGGATGTCTTGGTCACAGGTATGGGACAATAGTTTGATTAACAGATGATAGGTTAGCTAATTAAGCCAAACAACCTAAGTATATACATCCCAAGCGAGACAACTTGATTTCTTGCGGCTTATATAGAGCTATTGTGGATCTAGTGCCCAGTGAAGTTGGCCTGCCTCTTCTCTAAAAACGCTTGTACACCTTCCTTATGATCATCTGTCTTTATGCATTCAGACTGAACATAGCCTTCGTATTCCAGAGCGGCGTTTAGATCCATCTGCCATGCTTTATGAAGGAAGGTCTTGGTGAGGCCAATTGCCCTAGTTGGGGAAGTGGCTAATTCGGTTGCCAACTCCATTGTCACCACCTCTAATTCCTCGGGAGGGACAACTCGATTCACCAAGCCCAGCGCTTCGGCCTCGGTGGCTTTGATCATCTTACCGGTGAACAGCAGCTCTTTTGCCCTAGACATACCCACTAATCTTGGCAGTAGATAGGCTCCTCCCCAATCTGGGCCTAATCCTACCTTAACGAAGGTCTCTCCGAAACGAGCCTTTTCGGATGCTATAATGAGATCGCAGGCTAATGCTAAGTTACACCCGGCCCCAGCAGCAGCCCCATTCACCATAGCTATCACAGGTTTCTCCAATGAGGTTATAGCTTTTATTGCGCGACGTGCTAGGTTTAGAAGTACTGTAAGCCCATCATCTCCTAATTCCCCCCAACCTTTGATATCTCCTCCAGCACAGAAGGCTCGACCGGCTCCCGTGAGAACCACTACACGCACGTTATCATCCAAGGCGAAACCCTCGAATGCGGTGCCTACTTCCTCTCGCATCTCTAGACTGAATGCGTTTAGGACGTCTGGACGATTCAGTGTTACCCTAGCTATGCCATCTTGCTTTTCGAGTAGGATGTCTTTGAATTCCACGGCTTTCTCCTCTCTGGTATCTATTGGATATTCTAGGAAAAACTGTATTGAGCCGGCTGTAGATTTGCCATTGTGTCTTTGTCGAGATAGTGGCTAATACTTGTTTATGATTTAGTAAGCCCATAATGTCGCAATCTAAAGTTTGAGCCAAGATCCTATCCCCCATTTTGGCATTGGTATCTCATGATATCGTTGCCTATATGCACATCCCGGATTGCTATGCCTTCTACCCCTCGTTGATAAGCCTCGACTTGATGGCATTGTTCTTGCTTTACCCATGATAATTCAACTAGGGATACGCGTCGCAAAGTTATCATAGAGAAAATGGACTAGTAGTCCTGATAGAAGCTATTAGTCCAGTAAGGCCTAGGGGGCTTGCTTCCAGTTAGGAGTAGCTCTATCCATATGGTATAGTCCATGGGATGGTCAAAGGACCGTTTGAATTCATAGTAGCTAAGTGTTGGGCCAGCTCCGATCATGATGTCTCCGTTTAAAAGCTGGTAGGCTACTAGTGTCATGTCGATATATCCTACGGCTTCCTCTAGTACTTGCCCCGAATGAATATCCTTGTACACACTAGTAATAACAAGTGTTTCTTTTCCCCTGGTGCTCTGTATGTCTCTCGAACTCTCCGCACCTACAATTGCATCCAAGCCTTCTGCGAAGGTCATTATGAACCTGTAGTCATCTGTTGTGAGTTCTTCGTTTCTGAGTTCACGTAATGCCATCCTTTGAAGGTTTTGCAGGCCAGACTCCATTGACCACAAGTTCGCACATTCTGTGCCAGTTAGAACGCCAATCTCAGCTAGCCCATGACGAATCATTCTGGTGAGAGCCAACAGACGCGCATAGAACTCGGGGATGGGTTCAATATATCCGGGGACGATGTCCTTATCATCGAGAAGTGTAGTTGTGACAGTGATCCCGTGACCGAAAGGCTGTGCAGATACCAGACGTGTACTGGTGATGCTGTGCAATTGTGTCCATGAAGCTAGGGCTGTGTATAATGACTTATCGAGCCAGGCTTTGGTTTGCATGAATATCGGGTAACTATCATCATATTCGGAGACTAGTGGCGATAGGGTATACAGCCAGCTCCAGTATAGATTACTATTCCATTCTTCGAGATCCAAGCTTTCGAGATCGTCCCTAATTGTAGTAAGTTGGCGATCGTAGCTGGAATTCTGGTTTTTGTATTCTGTATCACCCTTTTTGAGGAGTAGCTCATAGGCTCGTGCAGAACCGAGCGCTGCCATCAAGTCGAGACCTTTTGGTATGGTTCTTTTCCCTTTGTAGAGGGTGAAAGGATTGCCGTTTCCAGTGTGCTCACCTACTGCTGGGGATAGCAGATTCTGGAATATATATGAGTCCATAGTAAATGATGATCCCATGAATCTCATACCAGCGTTCGAGGTCATGTCTTGCGTTGATTTATTTTTGTTGGCAAGCTGTGGGATGGTTTTGTTTATGGTTTCTTCATAGATACTGTTATTGCATCTTTGGTACAAAGCAGCTTTAAGATCAAGAAAGTTCTGTTCGTCGGCAAGCTTGGTTAGATCTACTTTGTCTTCGAGGACGTCTGTTAGCACATATACATAGTCATAAGGATTGAGTTGGTCACCGAAACCCCAAAAGAATGATGTGGTCCCATATATTCTATCCCAAACATTCCAGGCACTTTCGCCTTCGACATCTACATCGGACATCTCTGCAGCTATGATGGCAGCTTGTAATGTGGCTATCGTGGCATCATTCTGGCCGATTACCGTGCCTTCTGTATCTCCGCCCTCGATGAAGAAGGGAATACTGCCATACCATGTCATCGCTCGGTAGTAGTTACTCAAGATCTCGCTTTGAGCGTAATGACCTTTTGGCATGTATTTGGAGTAATCCTCCTTATATACATTCGTGGATTCGGGAGTGTTGAGAATGGCACTTGGTTCAAACCCTTTATGTGCTTTGATATTGTTGAATTCTTGATCGATTTCTTCACTCACGAAGTCTGGATAAGCCATAGGCATCTCTCTTGGATAGTGTTTGTTACCCATATACCCAGGTATTGGTGATTCGAGGATTTTAACTGCAACTCCAAAATAGGCCACGTTGCGTCGAGCTGCTTCTTTAAGGAGGGGATTATCTAAAGCGTGAAAATCTTCAATTGCACGAGTCATCATAGCCTTGCTGAGAGAAGACAACTGTTGGTACAACTGCTCGCTCTCTAATCGCACCAGGATTCCTTCGAACCAGATGTGATACAAGTGAGACAACAGGTCGGAGGTTATGAAAATGGGGATTCGTTCTTTTCGCAATTGCTGGTAGGGTTTAACGATGTTACTCCCGTACCATGGAATAGAGACAAAACCGTTTGAGGAAAGCAATGCCTTTTGCTCATCTGTAAGGGAGAAAAATGATTCTACATTCTCGATGTTTACAACCGTGCTCAGATCGAGTGGCAACGAATAGGATAGTGTACCCTCTGGTATATCCGGGAACCCTTCCACCTCATATTGGGAAGATATAATTAACCTTGGATCGGAAGATATCTCTTTATGGTCGTGAAGCAGTCTGGTGGATGAGTGTCTGTTGGTTGCCCATGCACTCGTAACTAGTATAACCATTGCCAATAGTAGTAGACTTCCCCTGCCCAACTTGGATTCCATCTCGACTCCGCATCTGGTTACTCTTGCACATAGGCTAGATACAATGCAGGCACTGTTGTCGCTCTAGATTGCTGTTTTGGTAGGAATTAGACCTAATCTTGCTCTCTCTTCACCAGTGACTTTAATAACTGCATCATATTCTGGGGGACAAACATTCAGGCAGCTTCCACACTTAACGCACTTGCTTTGGTCAATTACCTTTATCCGATTGTTGTTGGCGAATATTGCTTCGGTGGGGCATACTAGTTTACAGTGTTCACAAGCCCTTTCACACTTGTCTGGCAGTATGTAGTATGAAATGAACTCAGGACAAACCAAACCAGAGCAACGTTGTTCAAGTATATGGGCTTCGTATTCATCCCGAAAATAACGGATAGTGGTCAGGACCGGATTTGGTGCGGTCTTGCCCAATCCACACAGCGATCCAGCCTTTATATCATGTGAGAGATCGACCAATAGGTCGATGTCTTTCAGTTTGCCTCTGCCATTCACGATGTCTTCCAGAGTCTCCAGCATCTGCTTTGTCCCTAAACGACACATGGTACACTTGCCACAAGATTCCTTCTGACTGAAGTCCAGAAAGAATCGTGCGGCATCGACCATACAACTATTTGTATCCAGTACTATCACCCCGCCGGATCCCATCATTGAGCCGGCTTCGGTGAGAGATTCAAAGTCTATTGGTGTATCGAGTAGGCTATCAGGAATACATCCCCCGGAAGGGCCTCCAATTTGTACTGCTTTAATACACTGGTCTTCCGAGATCCCTCCACCAACATCGAATACAAGCTCTCGCAAGGTGGTTCCCATTGGGACCTCTGCTAGTCCTGTATTCTTAACCTTGCCAGCCAAAGCGAATACAGCTGTCCCCTTGCTGTTTTCTGTACCGATACTGGCATATTGTTCGGAGCCATGCTTAATAATGGCAGGAACGCTGGCGAAAGTTTTGACGTTGTTAAGAACGGTTGGCTTTTTCCATAAACCTGCTTCAACGGACCTAGGAGGTTTTGTCCTGGGCATACCGCGCTTTCCTTCGATGGAGTACATCAACGCACTAGCTTCACCACAAACAAAGGCTCCTGCTCCTTGTATCAGCTCGATATCGAAGTCATAACCGCTACCCAGTATGTTAGAACCTAACAGCCCCAACTCCCTAGCCTCTTGCATGGCAATCGTTAGACATCGTATGGCTAAGGGATACTCAGAGCGAATGTATATGTAGCCTTGGGGAGTACCTATTGCATACCCCGCTATAATCATTCCCTCTACAGTCTGGTGTGGATCGCTTTCCAGAACCACCCGGTCCATAAATGCACCCGGATCACCCTCGTCTGCGTTGCAGACTACGTATTTGGGTGAGCCCCCTGCATTCCTGCACTGCCTCCATTTCCTACCCGTAGGATACCCCGCTCCCCCACGTCCTCTAAGACCGGATGCTTCTATTATGTCTATGATATTCTCAGGGGAGTTCTTCAGACAGCAATTGAGGCCTTCGTAACCTCCAGTGGCGATGTAGTGATCTATATTCTCTGGATCAACATAACCACATCGCCGTAGTATTAATCGGCTTTCATACTCGAATCTGGATAGCTCAGGAATATGTGCTCCTTTTTCTTCATCCCATTCCAAGGTGCCCAAGGCAAGATCAAAGCAAGGTTCATCCCCATTCAAGTAGTTGGAGACTAATCTTGAGGCCATCTCCACGTCTACATTGTGATAGCAGATGGAAGGCATATCTGGTTTGCTTATAACTACTAGTGGTTCGAGGGAACACATTCCGATGCATCCAACTTGGACAATGGTGGCTTGGATTTGTTGTCTTTCAATCTCTGTCTTGAGGACATCGAGAATGGAAAGCGCACCGGCTGCCCTACCACATGTAGCAGTTCCAACTAGTACTTTGGGGATCTCACTAGCTTGGAATTCTTCCCATGCCAATATGGCTTTGGCCTTTATATGTTCGAAGTCCATCTCTACTCCGTAGACGAAAGGATTTTCTGCTAGGACAGGCCTTCCTCGCGTGGCTCTTAGATCGTTACTGAGGCATTCATAAAATGCGTTTTTAAGTAGTAGATAGAGCCTAACTCAAACCGCAATCTTCTGTTCTAGTTTCCTGCCTGAGTGAAGCCAAAACCTCTTCTATCCGCAGCGGTGACATTCGAGGATAGAACGTATCTCCCACAGTCACTACAGGTGCTAAGGAACAACATCCAACACAGGCTACCCTATCTATACTGTACTCTAAGTCTTCAGTTACCTCCCCTACGGCAATCCCGAGTTCCCTCTCTGCAGCGGCTGACACTAATGGGCCACCTGCCATATGGCATGCAGTTCCCATGCATACTCTAATAGGATGCTTTCCTAGTGGTATGAAGCGAAACTGATTGTAGAAGGTGGCAACACTATATACTGAGCCGATTGGCGTTTGCAGGAAATCGGCAACGGCGGATAATGATTCCTTGGATAGGAAACCAAATTCATCTTGCACATCTTGAAGAATTGTAATAAGTTCGTGTCTTTCTCCCTTGTATTTGGATAGGATTTCTGTTAGCTCTTCTTTCATTGTCGACACCTGCCGTCCTCATCGATTTAGGGGCATGACTTTAATACTCTAAGCTAAGGTACAACCGCCTCACTTTATTGTGAGAGCTAAGAGAGCCCTCCTAGTGTACAGTCATAGTAATAGCTACACAAAGCAGTGTTTCTTCATAGATCAGTTCTGGATAATCATGTTTCTATCAGGGGAAGCTGAGTGATATTTATTTCACTTTCCTCGTGGTTAAACATGATTATAAAATACTGCTTTGAGACACTACATTCATTCCTAATGATGATATAACATTAATCCTAGTTCCGCGCGAATGCCCCTCTACACAGCGAAAACCAGGAGTATTGTCATGATATGTTGACCCTATCTTTGGTGAAGACTCCCTTCTCTATTGCTGCGCCGAATATAAGGTCAAGATAGAGCCACAAAATGGCAGAGCTTTGTTTGGTAGAGATACAGTCGGAGTATTATGTGTATCATTCAATCAGGCTACCTATGGGATGAGAAATAATTATATGCTTTTTGCGGCTGAGACGTCTTGTGTCACTGAGTCTGTCCTAGCTATGTGTTTTAGTCTGGAATCGCTATATGTGGGATATAGTAACAGACTCTTTGTGGTGTTTGCGATGGGTGATTGGCTCTATATTATGCTAATCGTTCTCCGGATGCTATCTTCTCAGCTATACTATTAACCTTCTGGGCGATAGGAGATTCCGAAGGAAGATTTGTTACAGGTTCTCCCTCAATTTCAAGGTTTAGTAGATAATGATCGTGAGGTATGGTAGCAATTATCTTGAGTCCGGAATTATCTAGGGACTCCTGTAGCTTTTGAGAAATAGCACCCTCGAGTCTATTCACAATAAGGCCAACTTCCCCCACGCCGGTCCTCATTTCATTCATCAACTCTTTCATTCTTGCTGCTGTTGTGATACCACGCAATGTCGGATCTGTCATTATAAGGAGGATGTCCACATCCCTGGTAGTCTGCCGACTGATATGTTCCATCCCAGCTTCACAATCTATTATCACATAATCATATCTTTCTCCTAGACGATCGACTGAGGCACGTAGCATGTGATTAGCAGCACAATAGCAACCTGGTCCTTCTGGTCTCCCCATTGCTAGTAGGTCAAATCCTTTCCATTCAACCAGGGACTCCATGATCTTACCATCCAGGTATTCCTGTTTTGAGACCTCTGGACTGAAGTTGCCCTTTGTTATCATTTCGGATAGGGCTTCTCGATTGCTACCCACAGTCTTTTCCAGAGATAGGCCTAATACCTGAGAGAGGTTTTCACTGGGGTCCCCATCTATGGCTAGTACAAGCCCCTTGGCCGAGAGAAACTTTACAAGTAGGGCTGAGATGGTTGTTTTGCCTGTGCCACCTTTTCCTGCAATTGCTATGGTCTTTGTCATGTTACACCTTATGATTTGCTGTTACAGACTGTCAAATATACTTCCTAATTAACTGAGCTAGTATTAACACCAAGTTGAATAATTAACGAGAGTACCTGATGTGGTAATTCGATAAATGATCTTGATGGGAGCGATGGACCAATCCCATTTCTACGAAAAAACACTATGCAACTGTGCGGAAACGATAACTGTGATTCGCTGACGTTAAATAATGTCAGTGCTTTTGAAAGCAACAGGGAAATCGCTCAAATATCTCCTTGTGTAATAACAAGGATTATCTGAGATACCCCAGCGACAGCTTAACGGATCCGCGTGGGGTACCTCAGGATGGTATCCTAGTGTATGAATTGACTGATTGATATCAGTTCTTCAGGCTTTTGAAAAACTCAGGTAGGTACCCAGGTATTGCCGATGCTTCCTTAGGACCAATGACAACCTCCCATCCTGGCAGGTTCTCTTCAAGTTCTCCCTTGATTCTCGCAGTGAGCCCAGGGATGATTATTTTCCGACACTTGGTCTTATCTTCGACTCCGCTCTTCTTAATAAATGGACCAACGTTGTCTCCGTTGAATTTACCAGCAGCCCATCCGGTGAGAACCCCCAATCCATCGGTATCTTTTACCAACAGGTACGAAGGGATCCTGCTTGATTCGATCTCAGAAGCTACAATGAAGTAGGTGAGAGCCCAGTTCGAGGTTATGAGCACTGGCGAATTCTCGTTAGGCTCAAGTATCTCGTAGAGCTTGGCTTCCACAGACATCGGTAGCCTTGGATCGGTATAAATGTTCAACCTCTGAACCAATAGTGGCATGAGCGTGGATTCATCCAAGTCGGACATAACGATTATTGCAGGGTATTTGACCACAGCTGTGGCAGCAACCATAGCTTCTTCGACTTTACCCTTTGCCATCTTGCAAGGGAATGCCATGGTTGGATAGCCCAGAGACCGGAAGTTTTGCTTGAGGGCAGACCTCCGTATCAATGTCTGGTCCTTTATCATATCGGGCGTTGTCTTGGAACCTGGGTCGAGGACCAGTTCATCGATTCCTTCTGCCTTTAGTTTAGTGGTCAATGGAACAAGCTCTTCGACACTTCCCGCCCTAACTCCTACTGGCGTTGGGGAATTCTTGATCAACGGGATAGCCTGGTCGATATTCTCTTTGGTGATGGGATAGACGAGAGGTCGCCGATCTCCACATGCGTCTCGTGCTGCAAATAGGGCATCAAGGTCTTCGGACATTAGCATGACTGGGAACTTAGATTTGTCACAAGCCTTCTTCGCTAATGCTGCGAACTTGGTTTTATCCCCCGAATCGCACTGCAGTGCCAGGAGGTCTGCTCTCAGTGTGAGGCCTACCCTATCGAACTGTAGATCGTCGAGCTTCTTGATCTTCTCATCAACAATAGCATCGCTGTCATTGTCTGAAATCAGGATGGCAAATCCTGGGGAATTAACAAAGGTCTTGTCGTGTCTATAGACGACTTCCTCATTTCCAATCTGTAGTGCGAGATCACCCGTTCCAATGGTAACCGTTTTCTGAGGAGGTGCGAGAGCATCCTCTAACTCTGCTACCACTTCGGGGCTGAGGTGTGGGCACTTATCTAATGTAGCTCCACCGGATGCTAGTTTCATGGCAAAAGCGAAACACGTGGGGAAACCACACTCCTTACAGTTCTTCTTGCCGGACTCAGGCAATTTCTTGACGATGTCGGTACCTTTAGCTGGCATACCAACCTCCTCCACTTCTAAGTCTTACTGGCCAAGCTAAGCAGTTAACTTCGACTGCGCTTGTCATCCAGGGAGCTCCACTTCTCCCTTGAGCCAAGGATGCCCCTTTTGTTCAAGGAAGGCATTCAGCTCGTCTGGGCTATTTGCATCCTCCTCTGTTGCTATCTTATCACGGAGGTCCTCAGGTATAGCATCGAGGTATTTCTCCTTGATCTCTTTGGGCATCCATACAATTCGATACATCCCTCCATCTGCATAGAGGAATTTGTTAGATCGGATGTATTCCAACGCCATTCCCAGGAATCCTTCAACCTGTCGCCCACCGCTGGCGTCATTGGCCATGCCGGAAAATGGAACACCAGCGACGGTCTTGCCAACGAAATCTCGGTGAACAATACCAAAGGCATCTACCTCAGGAATATAGAAGCAGATTGCCTGAAAACAGCCACAAGATGTGTGTGGGTGCTCAAAGGCGGAATGTAGGTAGACCTGGTCATAGTTGCCTAGTGATTTTTCTGTGGCTAGCTGGTTACAGCCTGTGTATTCACCCCTGATAGCATCAATCAACTCACCCTTTTGTACTTCTTGTACAGGACCTTCAGGATCCAGTTTAAAAGCTGCCCGACCATCGAACCAGTTGATGGCACCGCAATTGGCAATCCTCTCTGGTGTGACAATACAGATGTGGGTGGGTGCAAAACTTTGGCATAGTGCACAGCTGTAGAATACTTCTACATCATCTTCCTTCATTTCCCTAGCCCTCTCATCCCTAGCGGCGTAAACCTTTAGGGCGTTGGGAAGGAGTTCCTGTACCTTTGCTTCATCGGTTATAAAGGTAGTAGAGATCTTTTCGATAACGGGAAGCTCTGAGGTGAACAGGAAGTTGAAGATATCCCCAATCTCTTTCAGAGAGGTGAGCCCTTTCTTGTATGCATCCTTGCTCACCCTCAGCCATACATCCTGTCTTTGATTCATATGATAGATGCCTTCTATATAGTTGCTATAGAGGTGAAGGCGTCTCTCAATGACAGGCTCCATATCCTTTTCTAGCTCTTCGCCGGCCACGTCAATCATGATGGCTATGGAATGGCTGCTTCCCTCTGCCATATCTGGAATATCGGGACCGATTATCTCAACTTTCTCATTCTCGACTTCATCAAGGCCTTTTAGAGTTACTAATTCGAACTTGGCTTTGGCCTTGGGTCCGCCGAACTCAACTTGAAGGTTCTCTTTTCGAATGACCTCACCTTCATATTGAGGTCCGATGTCCGCATGAAACTCGTCAGCCATATCCTAGCCCTCCTTCTTCAAACTGGTAATAAGATTATCCAGAAATGTCTTCCATTGCTCGTCTTTCCTGAAATTGGGGAGACTGTAATCGGCATTGGGAAAGACATATTTGCACAATGTCATTGTCTTCAGGTGTGGGGCAAAGTGCTTAAGTGGAGAAAGGGTTTGTTCTGCAAGATCAGACCTTATACCAAAGAACATTACCAGGTCGTGATTACCATCACCCTTTAATCCATTCCATTCGGGATCCTTTAGACAGTTGACGATCTCAACACCATCATAGCTACTATCCGGTTTGACTCCTGCTTCTGTCAGCTTGCCCTTAACATGAGCTGTAGCACATGTGGCTGCATTGGTCGCTTGGGCAATTTCCAAAGCATAATCCAGGAGCAGCTTGCCATCAAGTGAGGAGTTCAGCAATTTGGGTCCGAGGACCAATAACGGGCGCTTTGCCTTTTTTATGATATTTGCATACTCTTCTGCGTCTTCTATGACCTTGCCAGATTTGGTTCCGGTCATAACGTTGACTCTATGTAAAGGCATAACCATATCCTTCACCTCCTAAAGTTCTCTAGTGGATGACAGCCTCCAAAGGTACCTTGCTGGGATAAGTGCCAATAAGCGTGGGAAGACTCAGTGTGGGTTTCTCTTTCCAGCCTATTTCCTTCAGATAAGACATAGCTTCCTTCTTGTAAACGAGAGGGATATCTGCTGCCCGGCGGACATACAGATGGAGGTCATCTGGCAGGCCGCCACCCATGTACTTCTTCCACAAGGAGATGTAGTGATTTAGCTTTACACCCCTACCTTGTGGGGTATCGTTCTTTCTTATGCAGAGCCTGGCGATGGTTACCATCGCGCTCTCCTTGGATTCCGTTACGGTGATTAGGTGTTCTGGTGAAGGCTCCTCAGTATTAACCATCTGTTGTGTTCTCCCATCCATCACCGTCCAATCATCCTCCCCTTTTCTGCTGATAAAAAGCCTTCTGTATTTAGCTGAATGGGGGCCAAGGAGTACCGGCACACCAAGCCTATTACATCCTGTAGCGATGGATGCAGCCTTTTGAGAATAGGCACCCCAGGCAACACCCACTGCCCCTACACGGTTCAATGTATAGTCGGCAATTACTTCATAGTTACCCCTCAAAGGAATGGTAGCGAAAATATTCGCTACCTTCATGGCAGCTCCAGTGATATGTGCATTTGCTACACAAGATCCAACGTTCACCACGCAACCGGCATCGAAATCGCCCGGATATCTATCGTAAAGACTCTTTCCATCTTCATCGAGTTTTGTTCCTGCTACCATAGCGGCGCAGCCGCTCATTACGACAATGTACTTTCTACGAGCGAATTCCTCTGCCATTTCGACTATGTCGTCGATGTCAGGATAATTGGAGCAACCCACAAAAGCAATAATGCCTGGAATGGTACCGAGTACAATGGGTGCACCCACTCTTCGGATCTCGGTATCCATGATTGGTCCTCGCCCTGCTCGTACATTGTAACTTTCTTTGCTCGCGGCCATCTGCATCACTTGGAATATGGGTACGTTGCGAGGACATTCTTGCTCACATTTGCCGCAACCAATGCATTGGTTGAAGAGTATCTTTAGAGGACCGAAGTCGCCTTCAGATGCAGCCTTCATACCACTGCCGATAGAGATTAGATTAGGGCAGACCCTTTCGCAAAAACCACAATTATTGCATTTCTTTGCGGCTTCTTTAGCCTCATCCTCCGTAATGAGGTTCATCTTCCTAGTAGGAGAAATCTGGATCGCAACCTTTGATGCAACCTCTCCGGCCTTCTCATGATCGAGGATAAGAACCTGTTTGCCTTCCTCGATTATCATCTTGACTATCTCATCGGCACTCTTCTCAGTAACATCTTCCAGACCGTAGCAGGCTTTATCGGAAGTTGCGATGAGTGCAGTACCGACCTTTTTAGCTTCTATCGGCGTATCTGTTCTAATACATTGCTCGTCGGTGACAATGACATCAGAAATCCCTGTTCTTTCAAAAAACAGCTGTCTGGATAGTGGCCCAATCACCTTTGCTTGGCTTGAATATCGGGTGGTTTCTAGTGCCGTACAACAAATGCCACACACTTCAACCTTATCATACAGATTTTCCTTTTGTAGATAATCAATGATGTTCGTTGAAGTGGCAGGATTATGCCCGATCACTGTCACCACAGCCTTGTTAGTATCTATTGTTCCCCAACCTTGAGCAACGAGGTCCGTATCAGCTTTGGATGTTGGATACTTGAATCCAACGATTTGGGCCACATCAGCAGCCTCCATGGCCACATGATCCAACATGCCAATATGTAGTGCTTTTGATTCATAGTCGAGAGCCGAGCCTTCCTGACCAGTATGCAACGATGATATGGCGTGGATGAGTTCCCTCTCAACGTATTCTATGGCTGTTCTCAAGTCGCCAAGCGTCTCAGGTTTCAATCCAACGACTGTTCTAATGTTAGGTGCTTCTACTACAACATCCTCGCCTAAATCGATTCTACAATCTTCTCCATGCCTCTCGATCAGATAATCAATAATGTGTCTTCCATGTCCTGCGTGAGCCGACATGCCCATACAACAAGCGAGAAGCACAACCCTTGCCTGTTGAGTTGCAATATCAATACCGCAGGCACCTCTCTTACCCTCGGTTAGATCGCATTTACCATAGGTACAAAAACAGCATAGATCGCAGAATGGTGCGTACCATGGTTTGTATGTTTGAAGGAGTCGCCTATCCCAGTTCCTTAGGGTGGCGAAGTCGGGCATTGGTGTGGCACCGATGGGCTCCCATTGGTCATCTGCTCGTATGATTTTCTCTACTTCTTTGGTTCTTCCTTCACTTGACATATTTGTCTCCTCCCATTTGTTCAGCCGCGCTAGGGATTCCCTGCGAGGCTGGAATCCGTCCCAACATTGCCTGACAATCACTAAGCTGTATGATGCTCGTAGCAAGATAGAGCAACGCTGACGAATCTGGGCCGTCGGGTTCTTAGGATTTTAAAGTATCCTTTACCAGCTTGAGGGTCTCTGGATGCCGTAGGATCAGCAGATTGGCCCCAGCTAAGAGAAGAGAAACCGCGGTTACCCCCTCCCACATTAGGCCCTGCTCCTTACTTGCTTTTGCTTCCTTAGTCTTCCAACACTCCTCGCTGACATCTGCGAGAATTGGCATCTGAGTCATCGCATCTTTGTGAATAATGCCGATCTGCTTTACCCTCTCAGTAATGGTGAATCCGTATTCCATCCCGTAGCCCAAGCCCGAAACCATGGGATCAATGACAACTCGTTCTAGTGGGAAGAACTTGCCCAGCTTGATGTTTAGCTCCTTTAAGAGGTTTATATCAAGGGGGCTTTGTGCAATAAGCGAATGACCATGATCCATGGCAGCCTTGCCTATGGCTTCATAGTTCTCTTTGAGCGCCGGACCCATGAGAATGCGACCACCATCACATGCCTCGGCCACTTTAGTGAGAACCTCAACATCTTTTGTTTCATCGCCAGAGCCACTAACAATTAGTGGCACATTTATAGCATCCATCACCTTCTTGGCTAAGGCAGCTGCGTCATCTGCAGAACTATTCTTCTCTGCAGGATCTGTGCTCACCAACCTGAGGCATACTGCATCCGCACCAAGTTCGACACACTTCTGTGCCCACTTGACCGGATCATTCAATACTTCTTTATACGGTTCCTTAACAGACTCTGCCCAATTTGTGGGCTCCATATCCCATATTTCCAATGCAAACTTCGGGGGATTGGGAAGTGAACCCTCATCAAAAAAATGAAGGGGAAGAATAGTATCTCCCCCTAACTGAATGCTATGACCCTCTTTTCCCAATGCTAGTTCCCTGACTGTTCCACCGTAAGACTCAATCGGTGCTTTATACTCCATTATCTATCCTCCCTGCTCTTTCTGTCGACTGTGCAAGCCAGCTCTATTCTACTGAACCAATTGATTAACTCAGCCAACTCAGAATCGATGGCTCTTTTTCTCTTAGTCTTCCAACCATGCATGCGAATAGAGTATGTCCCCTAATAGCACTTTCGCAGTCTTGGCGTAATCGCGTTCCTGCTGAGAGAGGCCATCCAAGGCAATATCTTCGCCGTCCATAGATCGATGAATCAAGTCTGTGATATTGGGTAGTTTTCCTTGAACTAATGCCTTCATTTCCTCGTCAAAGGAATCAACAATGGCCGAATACAGGCCACACCTTTGTAACATGACAAGAAGTGTTCGATTAAGTATTGGCCTCAATTCTTCAGGTGTACCATTGGATATATTCGATAGACCAACTGTGGACTTGACTCCAGGTAAAAGATCATTGAGATTCTGAATGAATTCAAGATCATGCTTAACCTGAGTTTGATCTGCACTCACTGGCAGGATGATAGGATCTACCCAAATATCCTCGTTGGGTATTCCCATCTCATTGGCATAGGCCACGGTTTCCATGATGCTTTCTGTCCTTGATTCCATATCGGGAGGACACCCTTCATCGGTGATTACCGAAATCACAACATCTGTGTTGTGTTCCTTGGCCAATGGAAGCATTTGTTCTCTGCTATCAGTTTTACCCGAGGCAGAATTTAGTAGTGGCCGGTTTTTACATATCTTTAGTCCTGCACCCATAGCAACTGGATTCATTGTGTCCAAACACAATGGAAGATGAGTGACTTCTTGCACAGTGTTGACGATCCATGCCATAGTCTCTTCGGGATTCTTTCTAGCAGGACCCAAGTTGATGTCGATGTAATCGACACCTGCTTCAGTTTGTTGCCTTGTGAGATCTTGAATAACTTGCGTGTTCCGTTCCTTCAATGCTACGGAGATATCCTTGGAAATCACGTGGATATTCTCACCAATGAGGATCATAACTCATAACCTCCTGAATAACGATAGCGCTTCACGTGAAGCCTGGCTTGAGCTAGTATGTACAGCTTTGGTAACTAGCAATGGGGAATAGCTGGAGCAGGGAAAGTAGCTTTCAAACGGCACATTGTACTGCATGGGAACCGTAAGGCATTATAGCCCCTGTCGCCTGGTTATTGCAAACTGCAACGTCTAAAGTGCAGTTATGCGCCTATAATAATATTGGATGTGAGAGACCTAGTATGAAGGTGTAGATTAATTGTAGGGATATGGGGATAGCATTATATTGGGTTATTGATTTGCGCTAAAAAAAGGTCATGGCCAGGAAAGTATCTCCTCAGTTAGGTGTATTGCTCATGGATGATAGATCTAATTCTTTAAGGTAAACCCCTGGCTTTGCCAGGGGACTCCCATAGTTTGACAGATCCGGGAATATGAAAGAGCCTCCTAACTGCGAACCGCTCAAAG
>JAXHVC010000200.1:0-23430 GCA_034189315.1 Chloroflexota bacterium
CTACAAATCAGACGTATTATTAGGAACAAGAAGCATGTGTTTACACAT
This sequence comes from Chloroflexota bacterium, assembly GCA_034189315.1. GTDB lineage: Bacteria > Chloroflexota > Dehalococcoidia > UBA2247 > JAXHVC01 > JAXHVC01. Next base: position 49 of record JAXHVC010000200.1, read on the forward strand.
ACACCATCACGCAATCAGCGTACTAAAAACACTTGGCTCAACACCATCAATAAATGACAATCAACCCATTCAACTAGATCCTCCAATAGTATCTGAAATAGCTGAGTGTCTTAATAAAGTGTTAAATATCTTCTTCTTGGCTACGATATCCATTCAGATCAGTGAACCAACTACAACAACACATCTATTGCGAACGTAATCTCAAAGGAGGCCCCATAATGACCTGAAGCAAAGACCATTAGCTACATAATACCAGTAACGCCCGTCATGTTGATTGATAGAACTGGATTCTCATTAGATTTATATCGTTAACAACCTTGCAAGAGGATTCAATTATTGCCTTGGCGATATCTGAACAACGCTCTGACCGAACCAACCACACCCTGAATAGTGTAGAGGGAAATTCACACCAGGATGACTGTTGGTATTAATCCCAAGGCAAGGAAGGAGAAGTATGCGTATAGGTAATACCACCCTAAGCCCAGTAGCCTTTTACTCACAGGCAGTTTGGGATATTAGCTATGCCTACCGAGTGATTCTCGTGGCGTGGCGTCTGGTGGAGATGGGATTCATCTCTATTAGGTTTCTGTTAGTCCGTGCCCCAATACTACTTATTTGGACAAGACTACCTGCGACTAGAAAGATCACTCTACCAGGCCCATACAGAGACTTACAACCCATTCTCACCCCAGAAAGGGAAGCTAAAATGGGTGTGGCTGGAGGTAGGCTAGGAAGTATGCCATTCCTAGATGCCTACAAATCACCTGAAGATATCAAGAGGGAACAGGACTTCCTTAAGACAATTGTCAAACCCCCTAGCCCTCTAAAGGTAATAGTAGGTTCAGTGATCCGTGGTCTAGTCACAGAATTAGGATCTGTATTCATTAAGTTTTCCCAGATTATAAGTATGCGCCCAGAACTACCACCGTTTGTTAGAGAAGAGTTGGCTCAAGTGCAGGATAAGCTCCCGGGACTCCCACCCAAGGACGTAAAGAGCATTCTCGAAAAGGAGCTGATGCAACCAGTTGAGAATGTGTTTGAAAATGTTGATTATAATTATATAGCCGCTGGATCTTTAGCAGTAGTTCACCATGCCAAGCTACGAGATGGTAGGGATGTGGCACTCAAGATTCAACGCCCCTTCCTCGAAGGGTCTGTGGCGCTAGATACCATAATCATACTCGATGTTATTCTTGGAGCTGCAAAACTATTATTACCTCGTATTAGAAAGACAGACCTAACTTTCTTCACCTTGAGTTTTGAATCGGCCCTTAAGAGGGAGATTAACTTCGAACTGGAAGGTCATGTTCAGGAAATCAGCAGGAAAGCCATGCAGGTCAGCCAGCAGACAGCAGACTACATGGTAATAGCAGAGGTCTATTTCGAATATACCACCACCAAACTATTGGCTATGGAATTCGTACATGGACTCACAAGAATCGACGATATCTTCAGCCTGCCTGCCGAAGATATATGGGAACTTCTCACTATGAAAATACCAGGCTTCGATGATGACCTCCCAGCACACGTCCTAGTCATGGCCTGTCGTTTCCCAATGCATATGTCATGGCAGGGAGAGGTCTTTCATGGCGATCTTCATATGGGGAATTGGTATCTAACCAGGTACCCAGACGGGGCACACCCCAGAATATTCCTCTGCGATTTCGGTATGCATGAGGATGTACCCAGAGAAGGTTTTCGAAATGTGATGTTCCTTCTCTGGGGCATACTAGCAGGATTTCCCGACATGGCAGTAGATGGAATGAAATCACTCCATTTGGAATCAGGCGGACACCTCGATGATGTCGATTGGGATCACATTGGAATGGCATTTGGTAACTTTAGTCGATCCTGGATCGAAGATGCTCCAGACGAAGAAGCGCTTGTGAGATTGCGCCGGAGCAGACTACATGAGGGCGGTCTCACCAGGCAACTATTAAAACTACTCTTTGGAGAGGTTGTGGGGAGTGGATTGCATCTGCCCTATTGGCTCTGGCTTCTACTCAAGTCCTACCTTTATGAAGAAGAAGCAGGACTCTCGGTAATGGGAGGAAGCTATGACTGGTTGGCATGGATCTTCGATCAATACAGTGTGAGGATCGAAAAGGATGCAGTACTAGCATTGTTCGATAGGACAAACGTATTTACTATGAATAGAGCACTAGACCAGCTACAGTTCCCACTAGCAAGAGGTAAGGACTATCATAAGGTTCTAACTCAGTTGCGAGTATTGCAGGACGAGATTAAGAACGTGCCAGGACAAACAACTCCCGCCATACGTTAGAAAGGGGAAAAAGAATGGGTCTATTCAGTCGCAAGTCAGATAAGATCTTAGAAGAGAGACGTCACAAGGAAGAACAGGAATTTAGGGACAAGATGGAGGGCAGACTGGGATTCGTAAAGACCGACGAGCAATCCGAGACTACCTATAATTCCAATCTCATGATTGTAGGTGCACACTTGACCCAGGTCTGTCACCCTAATGGAGGAACCCCAGAAGAGATATTGGCCACCTATACAAAAATGATGGAAGGTCTCATCGACTGGTTCAACGTCGTACCCCTCAAAGAGAAGCTAGAAGGCATGCTTGAGGAAACGATATGGAGTAGGTGGGCCGTCAAGGAACAACCAGTGGTACCCACATATATGCCCTGGCTTCAAAGGAGATACATGGGAAGTAGTACTGATCATAGTGATGGCTCTAAGCCATCCACCTCCTAGCAGACGTGATGGATTATCTACATCCCATATGTTTAAAATAGGGCCTATGACATTAGTGTCCTCTTGGGCTCGATTGTAGGCACACGACACATCCCTATAGGCACCAGGTCAGGTAGAATCGTTTGGGAATCTAATGTAAATCCCCCTTTCCCAGGGGGGGGATTTACCCAATCCCTTGCCTTCTCTAGATTGTATACTGAGATACTCCAACCTATATCAATAGTGCTGATAAAAACAAGACCCGCAGCGATGATTCTGCGGGTCTTGAGTTGCCTAACAAAAGTACAATATCGATCAAGCTCCTAAGACAATGGTTGCCAGCAAGCTCTCCCTGTATACGTTTCAGCTATATATATGCAGAAACTCCCAATAGTTCTTTGCCAGCCACAAGCTTATTGATCTCGGTGGTGCCATCAGGAATACAAAGTGTTCTGGCATCCCTGAAATACCGTTCCAGAGGTAGGTCTTCCGAAAGACCGTTGCCACCATGGATCTGCAATCCCATCGATGTCACCCTCACTGCAGCCTCGGAAACATAGGCTTTTATCAATGAGCTCAACATACGGAAATCCGGAGCACCGTTGTCAAGTGAGATTACGGTACGGTACACAAGGAGTCTGCAGGACTCAACAGTAAACACCATTTCTGTGATCATGTTTTGTATCAACTGTCGCGAGGCAATAGGCTTGCCAAATTGTACCCTTTCCTTGGCATAGTTGATAGACGCCTGAGTCGCTCTATCGGAAATACCAACAGCAGCTTGGCCAATGCCAGTACGAGCATATGAAAGTGCGCCAAGAGGACCTCGAGAAAACATCTCACTCATCCGATTCATCGTATCACGAGGCAAACCACGCCTTTCCATTTCATTTTCCACATTGCCACTACTCGCCAACTCACCAAACATCCTAAATAGGTTGTTCTCCTTAGGAACTCGGCAGTTGTCAAAATAGAGCTCTCCAATGGGGCAAGCACGCCATCCAAGCTTGTGTAGTTCCCCAGTCTCGAATGGTGATTCTTCCTTATCGACAAGGAATTGTGTGAGCTGGTCATTCTCATCCTTGCATAGAAGCATCACCACATCTGCAATCTGAGCATTGCTAACCCAAGTCTTTGTTCCGTTGATAATATAATCATCCCCATCAGGTACAGCCCTACACGTCATTGCCCTATTGTCAGAGCCTGCATTCGGTTCAGTTATCGCGCCACAACCAATAAGATCACCCGACTTTAGGCGGGGCTCCAACCTCTCCCTCAGCTTATCCGATCCAAATACGACCAATGAAGAGGCTCCAGCCAAACCTATAGCAGAGGCCACTCCTGCCCAACAGCCAAATACTTCCTCACCTATGATTGCCGTGGTTATGGGATCCATTCCCTCTCGCCCAGCCATGCTAGTAAAATCCATCGCTCCAAAGCCAATCGGAGCTAGTTTCTTTCTCCACTCTACCAACTCATCATGGGTAAAGGCTCTCTTATCCGCCTCTCTGATATGTGGTTCCACTTCCTTGTCTAAGAACTCACGGACATTCCTTCTCACCATCTTCTGCTCTTCGGTGTACTCGAAATCCATTACTGCCTCCTTTTCCTCGCTCCAAGAGGAACTCTGCTTGCACTATTATATGGACAATAACCTGTACGTTCAAACAGGCTGTGCTACATCTATGTGACCAATAACCTTGGATTTGCACAACTACTAGGTTTACAGTACAATCTTTTGTGTCGATATGACATATATATCTATACACAGATACATATCTAACCAACAGGCCAGACATTAGGATAATTGGGCTGAAGAAAAGCCCCTTTGTGTATTAGCCTTTATGTATATTTCATCAAACAGATAGGTATTCTCATAAGAAACTGAGTAGCCGTTTCCCTGAACTATTGAAAACATAGTGCATGGTTAAATACACAATCCAAAGTTCACCAAGAATCCATTCGGCAAACTGTGTGTAGCGATTCCAATATAGGTTCAATCGATCCAAATTCAGGTACTGCTCTCCCTTACACCTCAGCGCATCAGCCCGGCAGAGGCTCATCTGTCTTTCGTTGGATCTGTGAAGAACGCAAATAATTTAGGAGGGAAGGATAACATGGCAGAGCAAGAGGTCAGGAAGATATGTGTTAATTGCGACAACTTCTGCGGATCATACATGGGAGCAAGCGAAGTAGAAGGTATCTGTCGAGTATTGCCCGGCGATAAGCCAAGGCAAAAAAACAAGAGGGTAACCTGGGATACAGATGCCAGTCAGTGTCCTAAATATGTGCTATGTGAACATATAACAACAGATACCTCTCAAGTCTTAGATCAATACACACGTACACTTGGAGGATACCAGGAAGTACAGAGTGATCGACTAGTCTATGAGAAACACTCACGAGATCATGAGAAATCGTAATTAACAAAATATGGAATAAGGAGCCACTGGTACATTCTGTATTCCTCAGACACAATTGACTTTTCAGTGACTTGTGGAGGGGAGGGTGTCCTTTCTGGCTCTCGGGAAAAACTTGTAACGGAGAAAGAGAAATGGAAGAACAAGCGCAAGTTAAAGAGCAAGAAGTTAGAGAGGCATGGTGGTGGGAAGCAGAGAAGATAAGGCCAAAGGCACTGGATTATCTGAGGAAAGCAACATGGTCCAAAGGTACCACAGGAGGTAAATATCTTCCAGGCGTAAGTGTGGGCCTTGAGAGGGCATATTGGTGGACCAAGTCTTTCATGGAAACAGATGGGCTTCCTTGGGTAGAAAGACGAGCTCAAGCAATGGCCACCTATTTGCAAAACGTGCCCATCTTTATAATAGACCACTCCAGGCTAGTCGGATATCATTGCGAACGGCCTAATCAGGTTATGTACCACGTGGAAGTAGCCCGCAATACAAACGAGGATCTGTACTATGACCCCGACAAACTAATCCCAGAGGAAGAAAAGGATTGGATCCAAAAATGCCATGCCTTTTGGTCAAACAAGTGTATGCAGGTCCTCACCGAGCGGTACCTTAGCCAACAGGAACAGATTGGCATCATGACTGGGCCTGTGATGAGTGGAGTTCACCTCGATGGGAGTAATAGCGCTGTTTTCGACTATGACTTCGTATTCGAAAACGGATTAAATGGCATCATGAAGATGATTGAGGGAAAGGAGGAAGAGGCCCAGACATTGCTCAGCACCGGCCCCGGTACTCCAGATACCCTCCCACTCCATGAGAAAATCGATGAATGGCGATCTATGAAGATCACGGCTGAAGCGGTCATCCAATGGGCCAATCGCTATAGCCGGTTAGCCAAGATCATCGCGGAGAACTTCGAATCCGACCCCAAACGAAAAGCAGAGCTCATTAAAATATCTGAGATCTGTGCCAAAGTCCCAGCCAACCCGGTAGAGCACTTCCATGAGGCTATCCAATGCGAGCGATTTATTGGACTTGCGGCAAGGTGGATTGAACGCGGACATGGGGGTTGGGCAGAGCGTTTAGATCAAATATATTGGCCCTACTACAGGAAAGATGTACAGGAAGCAAAGACCCTTTCCAGAGAAGAAGCTGTGGAGTTGTTAGGAGAAAACAATATTAGAATCTACGAAGTCACCGGAGCCGTGGGCCGTGGATTCAGAGCAGCTTTCCAGGGGGCGCCAGTTCACCTACCCACCATTACCATAGGTGGAGTGGATGAGAATGGTAGAGATGCCAGCAACGATTTGACCGACGCCGTACTGGAATCATGTCGGCTTGTGCGCGTAAGTGAACCATCATATATGTTCAGGTATCATCCCCAGGTCAGGTTATCCACTCTAAAGGCAGCATATGAGACAATACGTCAGGGTATGGGATATCCCTCCTTCCAACATGAAGGCGTTTCACAAGATACCCTAATGCATAACTTTGGGGCCACTCTCGAAGAGGCAAGAAGTTATGCCAACGTAGTATGTATGTCACCAGGTGTAACCAAAGGTCGAGGGGGCCAGGGTGTGAGATATGCTGCCTGTTTCACCAACGGCTACTCTTCATTCATGCTCGCCCTTTTCGATGGTTTTGAACCATTCGTTATGAGAATGCAGATTGGGCCCCACTCCGGGGACCCTACCACATTCCAGACATTTGATGAGTTCTTTGAAGCCATGAGGGCACAGGAAAGATTCATGTACGAGATGGCTGCTCGTGTTAGGAACAAGGGACGCCATATGGAAGCACGCTACATGCAACAGCCCTTCGGATCGGCCTTATTCAAACGTTGTATCGATAGTGGGATAGACATGGTAGATGCCAGAAGCGAACCACTTTCCAACGCATGGCTCACTAGAGGTGGAGGTGCAGATATCATTGATTGCCTCTATAGCATGAAGAGGCTGGTATTCGATGACAAGAAGTATACGATGGCAGAGCTGCAGGAAGCCCTTAGAGCAAACTGGGTGGGCTTCGCCGAAATGAGACAGGAATTTCTCAATCTGCCAAAATTCGGCAACGATGTTGAAGATGTCGATGAAATGGCAGGTAGGTTATACGGCATGTTTGCTGACGAGTGCAACCGAAATGTAGAAGCAGGTGGAGGACGCTATATGCCCTTACCTGAATTCGCAGCCGGTTGGGCAGCCGCAGCGATGATGATGGGAGCCATGCCAAATGGTAGAAGGCAAGGAGACAACCTTTATGATGGAGGCATCTCTCCCGGAGCCGGTTTTGATAGAAAAGGCCCTACAGCAGTATTGAGATCGGTTTCCCGAATCGACCACCGCAGACTCAAACAATGCCTACTCAACCAGCGTCTTACACCCACCCAGCTTTCAGGTGAAAAGGGTTTTCAGCTATGGATAAACTATATGAAGACATGGTACGACCTGGGAGTTCCACACGTTCAGTTCAATATGGTGGACAATGAGACATTGAGAGCTGCTCAGCGCGAGCCAGAGAAATACCAAGAACTAATTGTCAGAGTAGCCGGGTATAGCGCACACTTCGTAGAACTAAATGCACTGACCCAAGAAGGCATTATCGAGAGAACTATCCAGGAAATATAGCTGGTACTGTTATGTTGCCCCATGGTCAAATCATCGACTATGGGGCAACTTCTTGCTATGTATCTTGTATATACATCATCACTCAACATATGCGTATGATCATTCACCCATTTTGAGCGTTTAAAACAATAGCATCCTATTTCCATATACTGAAGACAGACACCTGATTCCCCTCCTAAGAAACAGGAGGTTTCTTTCACTAATAACCCGTATTCCTCACGAGTCCCATGCTCACAGCGAACTCGCAGGCTTAAATTCAATATTAAATAGGATAACCATTATCAAAGCATACTAGATCATGACAGCATCCCCCTGAAGCCTATAAAAAGCAGAAATGCCAAATTAATACACGCGTCCTCTTTTCTCAGAAACAATAATTCCCATTTCTTCATACAACTTACTTTACAAGTACGTTGACTTACAGTCATCCTTACCATATAATGAATTATCATTGGTTTTATATGTACTTGTATGTCAAATATATTAGTTTTTAACATTGTTTATAGTTCGGTATTCACCATTTGATGGTTGAGCCATGTAACTTTTTATAATTTGGTGATAACCTCTAGTGGATAAGTGCATAGCCATAGTGGTATCACTAGAAGTTATTTAAGTAAACAGAGGCACTAGTATTCAGCTAGTGCTTCGTCAATTATCACTCAATACTCCATACGGCAATGCGGCAAACGCTGTATGTCAAATACCAGTGGCAGATAGTTGGTCATTAGTTAACATACGCTGAAGCATCATAGTCGAAGACGAACGTTTGGAGTCCTCACCCAATCCCACAAATCCTCTAATTGGGCAAAGAAAGACCGGTTCATATTATTCTGATGGATTTGATCATAACAAGGTCTATCTAGAAACACGGTCATATCGTAAGCGCATTTGTCCCAGAACACTGGTGAATAAATATTTTATGCAGAAAATCCCGGGGCGATTGTTATTGTTTTATGTATAGCAATTGTTACCTACCATCATAACGAGGTATACGGTGAGTAGTCTCAAAGAACGGGAACAATTCAGAAAAGACATTGAAACAGGAAACCGTCGTTACCCCTCCAGTTTCGCCTATCTACCAGCTTGTACTAAAGTAGTTCGGTATGAAGAGATTCTAATGCTCACAGGTGGATTGTATCCTGATAAATATGTCCCCCTACGTAACTGTGACGAGATGTTCGGGGTTCTCGTCAGCAAGAGAGGCAATGCCAGATTGTACATTGGCCGAGAGTTTGAACCAGCTGATCAAGGACATAAAGCTGTCCTCATCTTACAGAGAAACGGGCATCCTAGCTATTGGATGGATACCGGCATCCAAGAACGGATGAATTCACTTGCAGCAGTAAAGTCATGCCCCCAGGATGCCAAGGTATTAGTCTCAGGACTCGGTCTTGGAGTAGTTGTCCTCAAATTGGCTCGCAGTGGCAGACCGATATCCATACATGTTTGCGAGCTTGAACGTGATGTAATAAGGCTGGTATGGCCTCGAGTGGTTAGTTGGTGCAAGACAAAAGGTTACACTCCAAAATTATCAATTGAATGCACTGACGTTGCAGAGCATCTAAAGCAAGCCAAGCGACGCTATAACTACATATATCTGGACATTTGGCCCCAAGTAGATCCCGTCTATTATAAAAACGCCACAGATATGAAGGCCTTAGCCAGAAAGAACCTCCTACCAAAAGGTCGTGTAACTGTTTGGCAGATTAGACAGATGCGCCCAGCGGATCAAGGTATCGGGGCATTCCTTTGATGGTTTGCTCTTCCACTTTCCTATAAACCCGCCGCACGACATCCACATTCTTTTGACCATGGTCAACGGCAGTAAGCAGCTAAGGAAAGTAGTCATATTATTAGCTACTGGTTGGCAACCAGGGAAGGAGAACAGGTCATGACGGAGCACACCACAGCAGAGAAAGGGGAAGTTAGAGAAGCGTGGTGGTGGGAAGCGGAGAAGACTCGATCACCAAGGTTAGACTATCTCAGAAAGGCAGTGTGGTCCAAGGGAACCACAGGAGGTGAATACCTGCCGGGTATTAAGGCAGACCTAAACAAAGTCTACTGGTATACCAAGGTGTTCAGAGAGACCGATGGTATACCATATGTAGAAAGAAGGGCTAGAGCTCTCGAGGCACTATGTTTAAACATCCCTATCTTCATAGTGGACCATCAACGTTTGATGGGCTACGGAGGCTCCAGACCGAATGAACTATTGATGTATCAGGAATCATCCTATATTCAGAATGAGGAGATATTCCATGATGTCACCAAACTAGTCCCCGACGAGGAAAAGTGGTGGCTCAGGCCCTGCCTCGACTATTGGAAAGACAGGTGCTTTCAATCCCAGTGCGAGATGTATATGAGTGAGGATGAGCTTCAGAGTTCCAGGGTTGGACCAGGTTTTGTATCCTTCGATTCCACCTGCACACCAGTCTTCGACTACTCTTTTGTCATGGACAATGGCCTAAACGGAATCATTAGTATGATAGATGCAAAGATGGAAGAAGCAGAGGATACCCTATGCACAGGTCCCGCCACACCGGATACACTCCATCTTCACGATAAGATAGACCAATGGAGGGCAATGAGACGTTCAGCCGAAGCAGTCATTGCCTATGCCAATAGACATGGCCGACTGGCAAAGATAATCGCAGAGAACTTCGAGACCGATCCACAGCGTAAAGCCGATCTAATTAAGATGTCCGAGATAGCCTTCAAGGTACCAGCAGAACCAGCCGAACACCTTCAAGAAGCACTACAAGCCGAGCGTTTCGTATCCTATCCCGCTAGGTTTTTCGAGAGGGTTGGCCCTGCAGGTTCTGAGAGGATAGATCAGCTATATTGGCCATATTATCAGAAAGACGTTCTAGAGGAGAAGGCCCTAACCAAGCAGGATGTAGTAGAGTTATTCGCCGAGAACAACCTGAAGCATTATGAATGCACCATTGGCCCGATGGGACGAATGTTCCGAGCCGCATTCCAAGGAGCACCAGTACACTTGCCAACACTCACCATTGGGGGCGTAGACGAGAACGGCAATGATGCCTGCAACGATCTCACTGAGATTGTATTAGAAGCCTCACGTATGATGCGAGTGGGAGAGCCCTCCTACATGTTCCGATATCACCCTGCATCCTCGGTCCCTGCATTACGACAAGCTTATGAGACCATTCGCCAAGGATTAGGATTCCCCTCCTTCCAGCACGAGGGAGTATCGATGGATACATTGATGCACAACTTCGGTGCCACACTAGAAGAGGCAAGGAGCTACTGCAATGTTGTGTGCATGTCTCCAGGTGTAGTCAAAGGCAGGGGTGGACAAGGAGTGCGATATGCCACAAACAGTACTATCAGCCAAAAATGTCTCGAGCTAGCCTTCTATGATGGCTATGATCATTCCATGCTAAGAATGCCAATCGGGATTCCTACCGGTGATGCTACCAAGTTTGAAACATTCGATGATCTCTTCGAGGCATTCAGAATGCAAATGAGAAACGCCATCGATGTCGCGGGACGGATGCGCAATAAGCAAAGGTTTATCGAAGCTAGGTATCTCCAGGCACCCTTTGGATCCTGTTTAATGAAACGTTGCATTGATATGGGTATCGATATGGTAGACGGACGCAGCGAGCCTTTGGGAAATCCATGGTTTAGTGGAGTCATTCACGTCGATACATCCGATAGCCTCTATGCTATTAAAAAGCTGGTCTTTGATGAAAAGAAGTACACCATGAGTGAAGTGGTGGAGGCTATGAAGGAAAACTGGATAGGCTTTGGAGAGATGAGGCAAGACTTCCTCAATGCCCCTAAGTTTGGCAACGATATTGCCGAGGTAGATGATATGGCAGCTCGAGTCTACAAGATGGTCTCAGAAGAGATGGCTCGAAATGTGGAATGGAGTGGGGCAAGATGGATGGCTTTACCAGAATCAGCATCAGCATGGTCCGCTGCCGGCCCATTTATTGGAGCACTGCCCAATGGAAGACGTCAGGGCGATTGTATTTACGATGGGGGAATATCCCCCGGGGCAGGTTTTGACAAGAAGGGACCTACAGCAGTCCTCAGGTCTGTCTCCAAAGTTGATGCCCGCAAGATGAAGCAGATCCTGCTCAATCAGAGATTATCCCCCACTCAGCTTGCTGGCGAGAAGGGATTCCAGTTATGGCTGAACTATATGAAGACATGGTATGACCTCGGTGTCCCTCACGTCCAGTTCAACATGGTAGACAACGAAACCCTACGTTCAGCCCAGAGAGAACCCGAGAAGTATCAGGAGCTGATTGTTAGGGTGGCAGGATATAGTGCCCACTTTGTGGAGCTGAACGCGTTAACACAAGAAGGCATCATAGAGAGAACCGTACAGGAAATATAGTAATCAATAGCCAACATGCCCCCTTCTATTCCAGTGGAGGGGGCAATTACGATACGGATACACAGCAATAAACACACCACTACATTGAGCGTGGTCTAGAAGGAAGGCGTCGGACCAACCGATAAATGAATTAAAAACCAGATACACCCTTAAAGAAAAAGAATATGACAGGCTACAAGATAAGTGCAATTGTCCTGAGATCTACATAGCGCAGACTGCAAGTTATAGGTCTCAAGCATTTGGCCAACACCTTTCATCCCGAGCAATGTCATAAATGCCCCTCATAATCGTCGTCTACCAAAATCACCACAGGGGAGACACAAAGGAGGACCATATGACTTAGGATAGAGGGATACGATTTGGAGTATTGGCCAATTCACGGCAGAAAGAGGTTGGTTATGCGTATTGGAAACATCACTTTAAGCCCAGTAGCCTTTTATTCCCCTGCGGTATGGGACATCAGCATTTCCTACAGGGTGTTCTTGGTAACATGGAGATTAGTTGAGCTGATGTTCATTTCAATAAGATTCCTATTCATACGTGCACCATTCTTGTTGGTATGGACAAGACTACCTCTAACAAGAGGTATCACCATAGGTCGCTATAAAACACTACAGGGTATCCTTGGTCCACAACGGGATGTAAAACTAAGTGTCGCTGGTGGCAGGACAGGAACAATGCCATTCATCGATAGCTATAAATCCCCAGAAGATATTAGAAAGGAGCAGGAGTTTCTCAGGAGCATCGTCAAGCCTCCTAGCGGGATAAAGGTAATTATTGGTGGAATCATGCGAGGTCTAATAACCGAACTAGGTTCTATCTTCATTAAGCTCTCTCAGATAATGAGCATGCGGCCCGAGTTACCACCATTCATGAGAGAGGAGTTAGCGCTAGTACAAGATAGGCTCCCAGGTCTATCTGAGAATGAGGTTAGAACAATCTTGGAACGCGAGCTAATGAAGCCCATTGATCAGGTGTTTGAATGGGTGGATTATCAGGCAGTAGCCGCCGCTTCGCTAGCTGTGGTGCATCATGGCAAGCTGCGCGACGGGAGAGAAGTGGCTCTCAAGATTCAAAGACCTTTTCTGCAAGGTACAGTAGCATTGGATTCTTTAATCATACTAAAGATCCTCATTGGAGCTGCACGACTACTATTACCACAGATCAGGAAAACAGACCTGACATTTTTCACCTTGAGCTTTGAGTCCGCTATAGAGCGAGAGATTGATTTCGACTTGGAAGGCCATGTCCAAGAGAAGTGCAGAGCAGCACTTGAGGAAAGTGCACAGACTCGTCAGTGCATGGTCATAGCAAAAGTTTATCTTGAATATACCACAAAGAAACTACTTACAATGGAATTCATTCATGACTTTGTACGTGTGGATGAGATATTCGACAAGCTTACACCCGACGAGATATGGGAGTTCGTTACTATGAAAATTCCGGGGTTCCCAGATGTACCAGCAACCCCCGTTGTAATAGGCTGCCGTTTTCCAATGCAGCTAGCATGGCAGGGTGAGGTATTCCACGGCGATCTTCATCTGGGAAATATCTATGTCAAGAAGCCCGCTTCTGCAGAAGACACGTGGAGACTATTCCTTTGCGATTTTGGGATGTACGAAGACATCCCAAGGGAGCAATGGAGTAGTGTAGTTTTCTTGCTCTGGGGGATATTGGGTGGACAACCAGATATGGCCGTGGACGGAATGAAAGCTCTTCATGTGCAGCAGGGGGGTAGATTAAGCGAAGTCGATTGGGTGAGACTTGGCATGGCCTTCACCAATTTCAGTCGATCCTGGATCGAGGAAGCACCGGAAGAGGAATCCGGTATCGTAATACGAAGAAGCCACCTACATGAGGGAGGGCTAACCCGTCAACTCTTGGCACTCCTTTTCGGTCAGGTAATAGCAAGCGGCCTAAGGCTGCCCTATTGGATTTGGTTAGTATTAAAATCCTATCTCTATCTGGAAGAGTCGGGAACATCCATCATGGGTGGTAGCTATGACTGGTATGGGTGGATATTTGACCAATACAGCATACGAATGGAAAAGGATGCCGTACTGGCACTTTTCGATAGAACAAACATCTTTACCATAGACAAGCACCTAGAGCACCTGCAATTCCCACTATCAAGGGGACGTGATTCTGAATATGTTACTCAGGGCTTACTCGAATTGCTGAACGAGCTAGATCAGGACCGAGCAGCAGCTTCTGGCCACAGATGGGAGGGGAGATAAATGAGTCTATTTCGACGCAACAAAAATACCACAGCACAGGATGAAGCAGAGGAACGTGAGCTAGAACAATTCAAGTCCATGATTAATGCTAGGCTTGGCTATGTTGATACAGATAAACAATCAGAAGTTCTCTACAACGCTCATCTACTAATGGCCGCTGCCCAATTAGCAGATATCTGCCATACGACAGGGGCAAGCCCTAAAGAGGTACTCGCTACATACACTGAACTCGCCGAGGGATTACGAGATTGGTTCAATCTAGTACCGCTGAGGAAAAAACTGGAAGCCATGTTAGATGAGAAAGTGCATAGTAAGTGGGCAGTGAAGGAACAACCAGTGATGCCCACCTACACTCCCATATTGAAGAGAAGGCAGGTTGGTGGGAATGGGAAAGGCTCTTCTGGTTTCTAGCTGAGACCGGTTAAAGCACTCCTCGCTAAAGGACTTTGGCCTAACGGCTAGCAGTTGTCTTCCCAATTCAAGGAGGCAGTAAGTAACTTGGAGGCCGAATGCCAAAGCTAACGTGACAGAGTTATTGACACGTTGCAGAACGGAGGTGTTGGAAACTACACAGATCTTGGGACCACGGTTAATAGCATTGCTTGAGAGTGGCTAATAGAATGGTGTGTAAGTGAGGGTTCTGGCATTGCGTTTCTCCACCTTAAAAGAGAAATCACCCTCACACATGACCTCGCTCCTATAAAGGATGCTGAATTTGTAGCATTCATGTGTGAATAGCACATCCACGTCACTCCTTGCATATGCTCAAGGAAGTCCTATGACAGCTCAGCATAACTCTAGAATATACTATTGCATAGTAATTATGTAAATATACCGGTTATCTGGTCCCCAAGTAACTACATGGGACTCTAATACAAACTACCTGTGCCTCATGTATAGATAGATGTGTAGACAATGTAATGCCTTATTGATAAATCAGCCGCAGAGAATTCCACATCACCTTTATGCGGCCGAACACAATCAAGTGTAGTACTGCTAAACATCATATGTCCCATCTTCAGAACCTCGATGAGTGGATTATGTGATTACCGAATATAATCCAGACTCTTGGCTCTGAATCAAGACAAAGAACGGAGGAATCTATGCCTGATCAATCTACAACAGAACAAGTAGAGACACGAGAAGCGTGGTGGTGGGAAGCGGAAAAGAATAGATCACCAAAGCTCGATTACCTCAGAAAGGCAGTGTGGTCAAAAGGCACAACAGGAGGTGAATACCTCCCTGGTATCAAGGCAGGCCTCGATAAGGTCTATTGGTACACAACAAGTTTTAAGGAGACCGATGGTTTTCCTTGGGTACAAAGGAGGGCTAAAGCACTAGAAGCACTGCTAACACATATGCCTATATTCATTGTAGACCATCAGTGCTTGATGGGATACGGGGGTGCTAGGCCAAACGAGCTTGAATGGTATACAGAAGTCTCCTACATGCTCAATGAAGAGATATTCTATGATACTACCAAACTTGTTCCCGATGAAGACAAGACTTGGGTAAGATCCTGTCTCAATTACTGGAAAGACAAATGCTTTCAGGCGCAGTGTGAAAGACGTATGAGCGAAGACGAAAACCAAGCCCTCAGACTTGGTCCTGCGTTCGGTGGCGCACATATGGATGGGAGTCGCACTCCTGTGTATGACTATTCATTCGTTATGGAGAATGGTCTCAATGGCATTATCAGCATGATAGATCAGCGTATGGAAGAGACTGAGGATATTCTATGCACCGGACCAGCGAATCCAGATACCCTCTATCTCCAAGATAAAATGGACCAGTGGGAGGCGATGAGGATCTGTGCACAATCCGTTATTGACTACTCTCATCGGTATGGACGGCTGGCCAAGATCATAGCTGAGAACTTCGAAACTGATCCACAACGCAAAGCAGAATTGCTTAAGCTATCTGAGATTGCTTTCAAGGTTCCAGCTGAACCAGCGGAACACCTTCATGAGGCCCTACAATGTGAGCGATTCGTCTCATATCCCGCCCGATTCTTTGAAAGCCTTGGCCCTGGAGGTTCGGAGCGAATAGACCAGCTCTACTGGCCCTATTATAAGAAAGATGTACTAGATGATAAGACTCTCACCAGACAAGAGGCAATTGAGCTGTTTGGAGAGAACAACCTCAAGCATTACGAATGCACAGTGGGCCCAATGTCCCGTATGTTCCGTGCTGCGTTTCAAGGTGCGCCAGTGCACTTGCCCACACTAACCATAGGAGGCGTAGACGAAAACGGTAGGGATGCCTGCAACGAACTAACTGAAGTAGTACTGGAAGCATCTCGTCTGACACGCGTTGGCGAGCCTTCCTACATGTTCAGATATCACCCCGGAGCCTCTCTCTCCGCATTAAGATCTGCTTACGAGACCATACGACAAGGATTGGGATTCCCCTCTTTCCAACACGAAGGAGTCTCTCTGGATACACTTATGCAGAATTTCGGGGCCACTCTGGAAGAAGCACGAAGTTACTGCAATGTAGTCTGTATGTCTCCTGGAGTGGTTAAGGGCAGAGGAGGACAAGGAGTACGATACGCCTGCCCTGCGGTTATCAGCCACAAGTGCTTGGAACTGGTCTTCTACGATGGCTATGATATGCACTTGAGCCGCCTTCAGATAGGTTTGCCTACCGGGGATCCGGGTGAGTTCAAGACCTTTGACGATTTCTTCGAAGCCTTCAGGCTACAAATGAGAAACGCCATCGATCTTGCCTGCCGAACTCGAAACAAACATAGATACATGGAAGCCCAGTATTTCCAAGCCCCATTCGGTTCATGCCTCTTCAAACGCTGTATTGATATGGGTATCGATATGGTAGATGCCCGCAGCGAACCACTAGGGAATCCTTGGCTTAGTGCAGTAGTACATGTCGATACATCGGACAGTGTCTATGCAGTTAAGAAGCTGGTCTTTGACGAAAAGAAATACACCATGGCTCAGCTTGTCGAGGCACTCAAAGAGAATTGGGTTGGCCATGCAGAGATGAGGCAAGATTTTCTCAATGCCCCCAAATTTGGCAACGATATCGCAGAAGTCGACGATATGGCTGCGCGTGTCTACAAGATGGTATCTGAGGAGATGGCCAGGAACATCGAATGGAGCGGTGCTAAGTGGATGGCCTTGCCCGAATCTGCTTCAGCATGGTCTTCTGCCGGACCTATGATAGGAGCTCTACCCAATGGCAGACGTTTAGGAGACTGTCTATATGATGGAGGGATATCCCCTGGAGCTGGCTTTGATAAGAAAGGGCCAACGGCAGTGCTTCGCTCTGTCTCTAAAGTAGATGCACGCAAGATGAAGCAGATACTACTCAATCAAAGATTGTCTCCCACTCAGCTCGCAGGTGAGAAGGGATTCCAACTGTGGTTGAACTATATGAAGACTTGGTACGACCTAGGCGTGCCTCATGTCCAGTTCAATATGGTAGACAACGAAACCCTCAGGGAAGCGCAAAGGGAACCCGAGAAGTACCAGGAGTTAATTGTGAGGGTGGCAGGATATAGTGCACACTTCGTGGAGTTGAATGCCATCACACAAGAGGGGATCATCGAGAGGACGGTCCAAGAGATCTAGTAAACAAGCACTCGCTCGTCTTGAATAGTCGAGCAGCTTCTTTCAGTAACGGGAGTGAGATACCCTGTGCACCTTCTTAGCACATTCTCAGTAGAGGCAACACTACCGCGCGGAGCGGTAGTGTTGCTCAATAACGTAGAAATCATCAAGTAACTCACGTGCGCTAGTGGTCAGAAAATGAATAGGAGGGCAATCACAATGGCAGAGCAAGAACTCAAAAAGATCTGTGTAAATTGTGACAACTACTGCGTGTCATACAGTGAAGTAGAAGGAATCTGCCGTGTACTTCCAGGAGACAAACCAAGGCAGAAGAACAAAAGAGTGACATTTGATATGGATGCCAGCCAATGTCCCAAATTCGTACCTTGCGCCCACATCACTACTGATACATCCCAAGTGCTTGATCAGTACACCAGAACACTGGGAGGATTTCAGGATGTACCATCAGATCGTCTCGTTTACGAGAAGCATGCCAGAGACCATGATGAGGAGAAGTAGGAACTTTTAAAATACACATGAACAGCTCTTCCTACTCAAGAATAACCCCCTAACCACCCCTCTATTGGTACTTGAATACTAATTGGGTGGTTTCTTTGCTCTGAAGTTCAAACCAACAACAACACAGAGGCAAGAAAGGAAAAAGCATGCGTATAGGACAGGTCACCATAAGTCCCATAGCTTTCTATTCCCAGCCACTATGGGATATAAGCTACGCGTACAGGATTATACTCCTGACGTGGAGACTTATTGAGTTGGGATTGATCTCGGCCAGATTCCTGTTTATCCGTGCCCCTATTTTATTGTTGTGGACAAGACTACCCATTACAAAGAGCATTACACTACCACACCCCTACGGCAACCTCCAGCGCATCCTCAGCCCAGAGAGAGAAGCGAAGCTTAATGTGGCTGGAGGTAGATCAGGACACATGCCTTTTCTTGATGCCTACAAATCGCCAGAGGATATCAAGAAACAACAGGAGTTCCTTAGACGCATCGTTAAACCACCTAGCCCGACAAAGGTGGCGATAGGGGGAATAGTCCGTGGTTTGGTAACAGAACTAGGCACAGTGTTTATTAAATTCTCGCAGATACTAAGCATGCGTCCAGAATTACCGCCCTTCCTCAGAGAAGAGTTGGCTCTCGTACAAGATAAGGTTGCAAGCCTACCAAAGAGGGAAATAGATGCAAGCTTGGAACGGGAACTGATGCAACCAGTTGAAGAAGTGTTCGAATGGATCAATTACGAAGCAGTGGCATCCGCATCTTTGGCCGTGGTCCATGAAGCCAAGCTACGTAATGGCGATAGCGTAGCCTTAAAAATCCAACGGCCCTTCCTACAAGGCACGGTGGCTTTGGACACAGTGATTATTCTCAACGTGATCTTGGGAGCAGCTAAGGTGATCCTGCCACGTATCAGAAAGACAGACCTAACATTTTTCACTCTGAGCTTCCAATCATCACTCCAGAGGGAAATCAATTTCAGCCTAGAAGCGTGTATTCAACAAATCGGTAGAGAAGCTATGATGGCAGCCGAAACAACAGCAGATTACATGTGCATAGCGAAAGTATATCCAGAGTACACCACAACAAAGTTGCTCACCATGGAGTTTATTCATGGAATCATAAGAGTTGACGACCTTTTCGACAAGCTGGAGCCCGAAGAAATTTGGGACCTTCTAACCACCGAGGTCCCAGGATTCTCCGACTTGCCAGTACACATTCTTATTCTTGGATGTCGCTTCCCTATGCAATTGGCATGGCAGGGTGAGTTCTTTCATGGCGACCTCCATCTTGGCAACATAATGTTTATCAAACCACAAAATCCAGGAGACCATTGGAGGTACTTCCTCTGCGATTTTGGAATGTATGAAGATATCCCAAGAGAAGGCTATAGGTTTGTAATGCTACTCCTCTGGGGCTTACTCGGTGGTTATGCAGATATGACCACCGAGGCACTGAAGAGTCTCCATGTCGAAGCGGGAGGCAAAATACAAGACATCGATTGGGATAGGATTTATGTCAAATTTCACAACTTTGGACGAATGTGGAGTGAATCCGAAGATGGTATTCAGGGACTGCGCCGTAGCAAGCAAAGCGAAGGAGGTTTGACCCGCCAACTGCTTAACCTACTGTTTAGTGAGATTATAGGCAGTGGATTGCGTTTGCCCTATTGGCTCTGGCTCGTTCTAAAGTCCTATCTCTACCTAGAAGAAGCAGGAACCTCTATCATGGGCGGCAGCTATAATTGGATGGCCTGGATATTCGATCAGTATGCGGTCAGGATAGAAAAGGATGCAACCATTGCGCTCTTTGATAGGACCAATGTCTTCACCATGAATAAGAGCCTTGATTTGCTACCAAAGGCACTACCACGATCAAAGGATCATAAATGCGTGACAAAGGGTTTGCTGACTCTATGCGACAACATAGAGGAAGAGCGAATCCAAGTAGCATCACAACCGGTAATGGAGGAGGCACGGGCATGAATCCATTTGAATCGAAATCCAAAGATCACAAAGAGGAGGCCGAAAGACAAGCCCAACAAGAACTCCGCGATAAAGTCAATGAACGCTTCGGATTCATCAAGACCGATGAACAGGCCGAAGTATACTACAATGGAAACCTTATGATGGTAGCTGCACACTTGACTCAAGTATGTTATCCCAACGGTGGTACACCGGACCAGATAGTAAATTCCTACATTCAAGTTATGGAACGGCTGATGAGTTGGTTCAACGTTCTTCCATTGAGAGAGAAACTCGAAGACATGTTAGAAGAGAAGATCACATCACCGTGGGCAGTCAAAGAACAGCCTGTGGTTCCAGCATACACCCCATTATTTACACGTAACAGGTTTGATGCTATTTCTAACGATGGTATCGGCAAGTGATGACTCTTGGCACTAAGAAGCAATAATAGAAGTGGGGAAGGATCTAGAGACACAGGTCTATCTTTTCCATTACAGATCCTTCCCCACTACGCATTCATCCTAAGTCGTAAAGCTTCCACACAGACCTTTTGGCCGTTATTTCAATTGAATATGTGTGCTCTTCTGGCTGCGAGATCAAGATTATTGTAGGCGGCAGCGCATACGGATCGCTAAGGATAACCTGGGACTGTGAGCACACCTCTATCCGTTGGTTACTAATCATATCCAATATAAATAACAACACGCACCTATACCTATGAAATCAGCACTCATACCTCTTTGATACGGTTTTGTCTAATATAATGTTGGATGGTGTGGCTTGAGCAGGCGCGAGTGACAACATAGTATGGCAAGTTGTCCAACTTGCAACAGCAACATCCCAACTTGGCATATTCTGCTGTTGACGAATTTCAGCACAGTAACATGCAAGCAATACGGAAGTGTGCTCCGAGATAACCACCTAAGGGAAGACCAGGGTCAGGTCTTGA
Organism: Chloroflexota bacterium; assembly: GCA_034189315.1. Lineage (GTDB taxonomy): Bacteria > Chloroflexota > Dehalococcoidia > UBA2247 > JAXHVC01 > JAXHVC01. The sequence goes on from JAXHVC010000200.1 coordinate 21,403, forward strand.
ATCTTGACATCTGCACCAGGACGCGCGGATAGTCTGATAGTGGCACAAGTAAAAGTCAAGATTCAAGACCTGACCCCACCCAGAACTGCAGGGAGGAGAAAGAATCATAAATCCCTTTGTCATAAACAATGGTGACCCACGTCGCACTTTCCTAAAAATGGTCCCCGAATATGCAGTGCCAAGAACATACAGACAGCGATTGGAGAGAAGCACCCTTAGCGAATCACGGTTTATAGTATTCCTCGGAGTGGACATGCGCCCTGAGGAATGTCCTATTCGTGACGCTGCTCACATTCTGTTCTCCCCAAGTTATACGCCCCTGGATTTCGGTGAGCACCGTTTCAATCTGGATTTCTACCGCCATGCGTCGCTTATGATTACGCTGCCGTCTCTGCATGATGAAACGATTGCACCTCCAGGGGAAAGCGTTGTGATCCTGCACTGCTTGACGACAAAGGAATCACTAGAGCAATTGAGATTTGATAAAGACAACGGCCAAGAGACATACAAGATAGTCAAAAAGCAGATAACCGACATCCTGATCGCGAACGCAGAGAAGCTCTTGCCAAGGCTATCCCATAAGGGCGAAGTGCAGCTCACTGCCTCACACAATACTCTAGAACGCTACACCCTGAACTCTGGTGGAGCCACTGTGGGTTGGACCTGCCATCCTCAGGAGGCCTTTAATCGTAGCGTAACAGGCCTATGAGGTGAAATTGCCAATAGCGAAAGTTGATGACATCAATCTCTGCTACAAGGTCAGAGGTGATGGACCACCCTTAATCATGATCACTGGATTCGCCAGTGCCCAAAACACCTTGTTCCAGCTAGCTCTCGCCTTTTCTAAGCACTATCGCGTTGTCACTATGGACAACAGAGGCGTTGGAGGTAGCGACAAACCACCCGGCCCCTACAGCATTAGCATGATGGCTAATGATACCATCGGTCTGATGGACTTTCTGGGAATAGACAAGGCGCACTTGATGGGAGGATCCATGGGGGGCATGGTGGCGCAGCAAATTGCCATCGAATACCCTCAAAAAGTGGACAATCTGATTCTCTTCAGTACGAGCGCGGATGAGCGATGGCTTATTGACTTGGCAGAGACGATTGCGCCCAACTGGAATCTATCGCAGTCTGAGCTTGCCTCCACGGATCTCCGTAAGTTGATCGTCGCCATAGCCTCACGGACTTCTAACCGAAGGTTCACCAGACTGGTGCTCGTAGCCCTGGCTACACTTCAGGCGAGATTCGGCACGCTCACAGGATTGGCGGGACAGATAGAAGCTATGATGACCTACAATGTCCTGGACCGACTGCATCTAATCCAGGCTCCTACACTGGTATTGGCAGGCAGCAAAGACAGGTTGATAGCGCCACATTCATCGGAAGTGTTGGCCTCTCGGATACCAAGCGCCAAGCTGGTCATTGTCAACGGAGGTTCACACGTCGTGGCTGGGGAGATGGGAGGGCGATTTAAAAAGGAAGTGCTGAACTTCTTGAGCAGCGATTCGTCAAAGTCTATATAGGGATTCAGCATCTTTTGTGCGAGTAAGGCCAAAGAGACACCTGAGGAAGCAAAAGACACAGTTTGGATTGGATCAAGGGGAGAGTACCAGCTAACCAATCGTTCGAGCCAACTGCACTAGCTGGTTAGATTGATTAGCATTCAGTTGACATTTATCACCACCGTGTATACTATGTAATTACTCTAATCGATAATGGAGATGATTATGGGCAATGGAATCAAAGCTCGCATCGTTAAGATTGGCAACTCCCAGGGTGTCCGCATCCCAAAACTTCTCCTTGAACAAGCTGCACTTGGTGAAGAAGTGGAGATTGAAGTGCGTGGAGCCCAGCTTGTCATTAGCCCCATCCACAGTCCTCGGGCTGATTGGGATGATGCCTTCAGTAATATGGCATTAAAGGGAGACGACAGGTTACTCGATACGGAGACTAGCAGTTCTTCCAGTTGGGATGATGAGGAATGGGACTGGTAGCCAAACGTTTTGATGTTTATCTTGTCAA
>JAXHVC010000201.1:0-11266 GCA_034189315.1 Chloroflexota bacterium
CTTCTACAATATCCCGCGTGATGGCGAGAAAATACCGTAGTTTTGGGAACCATCCTCCCATGCCTTTGTGCAGATTGCTTACGAGTATCGTAGCGGTAAGCTTATCCAGGGAAGACGAATTCCTAAGTTCCACCAGGGAGGGGAATTCCTCATGTCTTACAGCAACGAAGGATATGGTACGAGGGGCAAAGTGTTCTGGTTGAATCTCATCAGCTATGGTTTCCCAAAGGACTTTTACATAGTCCTTCTCCTCAGTCCAGTTCGCCAGGGCCAGAAGACTGCAGGGATCATACTCCTGCAGAAGTTCATTGAGATCCTTATGTCCTAATTTAGCGGGCAGTGCCAAGGGTGGGCATTTCCCCAACAAATGAGAGGCCGCCTCGGGAGTAAGGGCGAATCCCTTGCCGTGAGGGAACTGGTTAAAAATAGTCTGTATTGCATCTCTTGTGCCCTCAACCGTTCGCAGGTCAGCCTCTGGAATTATATGCCTTTCCACCGTATGCAGGTAGTCCTTTATCCTTAGAGACATCTCCAGTGAGTTGGCCTCTCTGGGTATATGCAGTTGTTCATAGACATAATGCTCAAATCTCTCCTTGTGTCTCGTAAAGATAGAATCGTAGATACCATTGGCGGTTACAAGGTTCCCTTTTCTCCCAATTATCTCAGAGGGTACTATGAGAGGTATGCCAGGGATAAACTCTCGATAGGTGACCCGGGGAAGTGGGGGCTCAATGGATACTGACTTCTCCCTCCATTTATCAAGGAAACCATTGCGTTGAATAAGAAAGATTGTCACGAGCTCCTCAGTGCGCTGCTGGGCTTCAAGGGATAGTAACCGTTCTGACTCTTCATGAGGGAGAAAGCTAAGCTTCCTCTCCAGTCGATGCATCGATAGAACCTTGCTGGCCGTAAAACCATCGTGTAAAGGAGAAAGGGAATTCAACAGGTCACCCTTTGCTATCCCTTTGCCAAAAGCATAGGCAAGTAGGAATTCATATATTATCCGTGCCCACAAGTTTGAAGAGAAGTTGAACCCCTCCTCATCGATTTCTCCCAGATCGAGCAGTTGTTGATATATTTCTTGTGTTAGCACTTTTTCGTAAAGCGTTTGATAATCATAAATTCCGTTTCTATATTTTTCCAGCAGTAATTGTAAGTCAATCTCGACAGCATCGGGTTGTTTTCGTTGCTGCAGACCAACTATAGGTAGAGGTTTTTGAACAGGTAGTCCATCAGCATCACATGTCTTGCTCCACCAGTTTGTGTGGTTAACAATCTGGTGAAAGAGGGCATTGGCTACCTGTTTGAGTACTAGATCTGCTTTGGCACCAGAAGTCCTATGGATCTTTACTCCCAAATCGGCTTCCCAGATAGTAGCACCATTTGTTATGGCATCTGTCGCTAACCAGCTATCCACCCCGTAGCCGCTGATATCGGCATGCCATGCATAGCTGGTATCGTTCAAGTAAGTTCGCAATAGAGAATGAGCGATTCCCCACTGGCCTCCGAGGAGGCAAGGAATGGGCTGGTTGTAGAGAGCGGTTAGCAACGGATATGCTAGGTCTTTACATATATAGCCGTCGTAATGGTGAAAATTGAATCGAGAGATCACTAGATCTGCCTCGTGTTTCCTAATAGGTTCTAGAAGGAACTTGATCCAATCTGGAGACAGGCCTTCTCTTTCGCCGTTTATTGTCCTACTTAGTAGATCGGCCTCCAATATTACAAGATCAGCACCGAGTCTATCAGCGATTTCAACGATTGCACGCACGCTCCAGCCTTTCCCATCGAGGAGTTCGTCCTCCATTAGGAATGCGATTTGATCTATCTTTTGGTGAGCTGGTGTGGTAACGGACTTGAGGGCTTCGCTCCCCGACGGAGATCCTGCTGTCACGATGACAGATCGGGAATCGGGATAGAATTCCTTTAAGCCAAGGGAGGCAGTTTCAAGAACATAGCCAAGGGTATCGGCCTCGCTATAAAAAGGTACCCCTACTACTACATCTGCCTCTCCAATATCCGTTGCTTGGCTCAAAGGAACCTTCATCGTTTCTCTGAAGCGCTTTTCCACTTCGGCAAAAGGAGATTTCCTTTCCCGGTTGATAGTGATGTAGTAATTAGATCTACCGCCAGCTTTGATGGTGCCTTTTCGTTTGCTGCGGAGTTTTGTCATTCGTCAGGTTTCCAAGCAGGAAAGCTTATCTTGCTTTTATTCCCCTATCTATAAGGTTCCGATGTGGAGAATTGGTGATAACGATTGTGCTCTCAGCTATCGGTACACCTTCGATTTCGTGAGCTCCTAATGGTGTTCTTGCACCTCGGTCTTTCACTATAGAGATAGATGTGTTAGGGATAGCGGATGGTACTGAATTTCAGTATCATGGAGGTTGCTGTGTACAATCTGCTCAGCCAGCTCATAGTGTCTGACCGCCTGGTTTGTCCAGGAGAACCTAGAAGCATAAGCAGTTGCTTGGTCTTCTAGGTGAACCGTAAGGTGAGGATTGAGTATTATCTCCCTCATCCTATCGATTAATCTCTCCAGTGTGGTTGCCACGGGCGCGCTGGCCTCCTTCAACGTTTCTCCTGCTCCCTCCAGATCCCGTCCGGCAATGAGGGCACCGGCGCCAAGAGCATGAGCCAGTATACCACTTTGTGTGCAGTCATCAGGCCAGTAGAGATTAATATCGAAAGCCCTTTGAGCTACGGGAAGCATATGGGGAGGCAACCAAGTCTCTAAAAAGAATTTGTCCACTCCATTATGCTCCCTACGAAGACTACTTGTGTAGTGCTTTTGTGTCTCTTCTCGCTGGTTTCCGATGCGTACGGCACTAATATGTTTTTGAGGTAGTGTCTTCGCTAGCTCATCCCTTACGTGATAGAGGATTTCAAAGCGTTTTGCAGGATCTAAAAAACCTGTTTGACCTATTATGATACTTCCTTGGTCTTGAAATATCAGCTGCTCATGCAAGGTTTTCTTCGCAGCATAATCGAGGTTGGATTCATAGAGTAGAAAGTCAAGTAGCTTTTCTTTTGCTTCCTCCCGGGTTAATCGCTTGATTTCAGGATAGGAGTGTATACCATGTCGTATAATATGCACCTTATCGTGGTATTCTGGAAAGGAGGTAATGACCGCCGAGTATACACCATGGCTGAATACGGTTATAGCATCAACATGAGGTAACAGCGACCTGAGTAGTTGATCTTCGATAGCTCGCAGGCCGCTTGGTGTCTCTTGACTCTGGAAATGTAGCGTATGTAGGGTTACGATTTTGGGAATGTCTAGTTCTCTCATCGCAGAAACGAATTGCTGCATATTTGGCCAGAGCCCAAATTCATGCTGAAACCATAGCAAACAGTCTCTTTCATTTCCATAGAGCTTGTTCAATCCCTCGCCAATAACTTCTTGGGACAGGTGGTCGGAGTCCGGCAGGCCGTACCATATATTGTCTCTTGATGACAACAGGTTGTTTGTCTGTGGAACCTTCTGTAATCCAGGATTGAAGCATATAATCCCCCATCTTCCGGGAGATAGCTCTCTGGTTACATATTGGGTATAATCGGCTATCCCACACATTATGGGGGAATATGTCCCCAAAAAACATATGAAGGGAGTTTTACTCGTCATTGGAGTGACAACTGAGATATCGGCCAGCTTGTATTGCTTTTGTATATCTTGCATAAACTGCACCTCTCACCAGATTCTCCGACAATCCTTGCAGGCCAGCACAGGTGGTTTGAATCTCCTCAATAACTGCATTTCATTAAGAGGTTTTTGCTTGTTGCACAAGGCGCACTTTAGATGAATGTCTTTTAGGTTATCGCCAGCAGTGGGATTTCCTTTCTTCGAGTTCAAAACCCTCTTATGCTCTATCATAAGTTGTTATCCTTTGACGTGTGATTTGCATTCTTACTCGCACCACTATTACACGTATCTCTGCTACAAGTTGTTTTATTGTCGGTGCAGTAGAATCCTGATCCCTTGAATACTATAGGTACTGGTGAAAATATACGCTGGGCGTCTCCCTCGCATCTAGGGCACTCCACTCGACCGTTTTCACCGAAAGCCTTCTTCAGTTCAAACTTCATCCGACATGTCTTGCATTGATATTCGTATATTGGCATGCTTCCCTCCTGCACTGCCCTTTATCGTGATTGCTCATCGAAGCTTGTCTATGTGTAGAGGAGTGATTTAGCCTCTTTTTGATAACATCGAAACCATAACTGGCCATATCTATGGATATCCTCTGTTGGACTTAGTGCAATATGGATTTGTTCTTTCCCAGCTCTAATAACCAGTTTAGCTTCTCATTGCTAGAAGTTACCCAAGAAATCGATTAGAGCTTCCTGAGAAAAACCTTAGAATTACATTAGAATCTGGCCAGTGGCTATGAAAAGGGCTACTCCTTTCCCTACCGTTGATTGACCTTTTTTGTCTGAATGTCGATAATCCTTAACTAAGCGAATTACCTAGTGTCGTGTGGGATGGAATCGATGCTTGATATGCCGCAAGAGACAGTGGATCCCATCGGTCTCTTCAATATCCTCAGAAGTGCCGTGGAGGCCCTGGGGGGGAACGCCGGAATAATTGCCCTTTGGGACCAGAAGGAAGGGCGTTTTGTGGAAGGGGCAAGCTATGGCCTTGATTCAAATGCCATAGATAAATTGCGTCCCCTTCTTAAGGATGCTATTCCGGATCTGGCCGCTAGCAATGAAAGTTATGACAGACTTTCCGATCTCACTCCAGGCATTCGGGTAGCGTCAACGACAACGGGAAACGTTCTAGATCCCATTATTGCCTTACCCTTAAATTTGGCTGGGGATATCCAAGGATTAATATACATATTGCGCACTTCTTCAGCTGAATCCTTTGGTGGTGGTGATCAGCGTTTGTTATCTGCCTTTGCTGACCAAGTGGCGATATCGGTGCATAATGCCCAACTGGCCTCTCAGCTTGCAGAGGAACGCTACAAAATAGAATCGATTTTGGAGAACAGTGCAGATGGAATCCTAACCATTGATTCGGAGCGGGTCATACGATCCTTCAACTCCAGTATGGAGAGATTGACAGGATGGCGAAGAGATGAGGCAATCGGTGGGTGTTGTGCGGTGGTCCTGCAACTCGTAAATGATGAGGGGGATAGTATATGTCAGAAAGGTTGTCCTATTGTTGATCGGGTCGATGGCTTTTGGAATAGCACGGGATTCATTACCGCTAGATCAGGGGCTAAGATAGAGGTGGAGATTGGCTATTCTATTACTGGTGCCGATAGCGGTGGCTGTATGAAGGCTGTAATGAATGTTAGGGATATGAGTCAACTACGCCAAGTTGAGAATCTTCGAACGGCTTTGCTTGATACTGTATCTCATGAATTACAAACTCCTATCTCGATCATCAAGGCCTATGCCAGCACTTTGTCTAGAACTGATAAGGATTGGGATCAAGACACTGTTAGAGACAAACTACAGGCAATAGAGGAGGAGAGTGATCGTCTCAGTGAGTTAGTGAGCAAACTGCTTTACACATCTAGACTTGAAGCAGGGCATCTTCCCTTAAGTAGACTCTTAATAGACTTGCCCAAGGAATCGAGAAAGATCGCAGAGAGATTCAGGATATCGAAAAATATGCATACTATAAAGGTGGATTTTCCTGCCGATTTCCCACCTGTTTACGCTGATCCAGAGAGGATTAGGGAAGTGCTCATCAATCTCGTTGAAAATGCAATAAAGTTCTCTCCTCGAGGTGGAAGAATCACCCTGAGAGGTAAGGCATCAGCAAATCACATTTCTATTACAGTAGCGGATAATGGGATCGGTATACCCTCTGCACATCAGTCTTTGATATTTGATCGCTTCTATAGGGTTGAGGATAGCTCACTGAAATCAACTCCAGGTACAGGACTTGGTCTCTATATCTGTAAGAATCTTGTAGAAGCTCATGGTGGCAGCCTAAGCGTATATAGCAAGGAGGGGAAAGGATCTCGCTTTACCTTCCGCCTTCCTCTTAGCAATGAAGAACGATAATGAATGGTTAGGGCAGAAGTGTTATGGCACAACAAAAGAGCAGTCGTAACAAGACCGTTATGGTGGTAGATGATGAACCGCGACTTGTTGAAGCTGTAGGTATGAACCTAGAGATCGAAGGATATCAGGTGTTAGGCGCTTCAAATGGTGAGGAGGCTTTACAGAAGATAACTGAACATCTCCCGGATTTGGTTATTCTTGATGTGATGATGCCTGATATGGATGGTTTTGAAACCTTGGCTAAGATCAGAGAGATATCGATTGTGCCAGTTATCATGCTGACGGTTCGCGGAGAGGAAACTGATAAGGTGAGAGGGCTTGACCTAGGAGCTGATGACTATGTAACAAAACCATTCAATCCGAAGGAGCTTGTGTCAAGGGTTAACGCAGTAATCCGCAGGTTTGAGACGCCTACCCCTGCTCCTAAAACTGAGATTCGGATAGACGAAAACCTTTCAATTGACTTTAGCAAACGCAAAGTCATGGTAAGAGGTAAAGAGGTTCATCTGAGGCCAACTGAATATCGTCTCTTGTATCATCTGGTGAGCAATGCAGGTCATGTTCTCACTCATGAGACGCTATTGAAACGGGTGTGGGGCTATGAATATCAAAACGAGGATCATTACCTGTGGCTCTATATCACCTATTTACGCCGGAAGTTAGAAGAGAATCCCAAACGCCCTCAATACATTTTGGGGGAACGAGGAGTTGGCTACCGCTTTAAAGAGTTCACAGAATAGACTAAGGAAGCTCTGATCGATCCACTGGTTTCCTCAGTCTGGATGAACATTCATCGCTTCAGGATATACTCAATCCTCCATTTTGACTTGTTTGTTCAGAGGTTTGCTTTATAACCAGAATTACTTCTGTCCTTCCGCACTTAGCTACAGTAAAGCGCTTTGCCTCTATTATCTTTCTAGTGGATTTATAGTATATATTTTCTGAGATTCTTTCATATCTCTAGTATTGCTGACCTTTGGCCCATGCTATACTTGAGTTAATTTGAAGCTAGTAAAGCAAGGGTTTGGTGCTGTTATTTCAGTTTCAGCAACTACAGATCTAGGTGGATAGTATTTATGAAATTTGATTCATATCTCACAGAGGACCACTATGATGAGTTGTTCGAGAGTGATGCTCATCCTCGCAAGGCGGCTATTCCGATCATAGATCGAATAAACTCGCTTCCTGAGGAAGAGTTGAAGCACAGGCAGCAGGCCGCTGAAGCTGCTCTCATGCAAATGGGAATTACGTTTACTGTATACGGTACCGATGAGGGGACCGATCGCATCTTTCCCTTTGATGTGCTTCCTCGTATCATTGAACCCTCTGATTGGGAGCATCTCGAACGAGGCCTTAGTCAGCGCATCTGTACTCTTAACCTATTTCTTGAAGACATCTACAACGAGCAGCGTATTATCAAGGAAAAGGTAATTCCTGCAGAACTCATAACCTCTGGAAGGTCATTTCGACCAGAAATCACGGGTTTGCATCCACCGAAGGGAAGGTGGTGCCATATTTCTGGTATCGATATTGTGCGCCATAGAGACGGCGAATTCTATGTTCTAGAAGACAATCTTCGATGCCCCTCTGGCATCTCCTACGTTCTAGAAAATCGCCGGGTGCTGAAACATACGTTTCCACGTCTCTTTGAAACCCTGCGAATTCGTCCCGTCGATGACTATCCCAACAGGCTACTTGACATGCTTGAATATCTAGCGCCAGATACAGTTGAAACACCTTCTGTCGCCGTTCTTACTCCAGGAATCTACAACTCTGCCTATTTTGAACACTCCTTCCTTGCTCAGCAGATGGGCGTACCGCTGGTTGAGGGAAGAGACCTTGTGGTATCTGAGGGATTTGTATACATGCGCACAACTCGTGGGTTTGAACGAGTTGATGTGATCTATCGAAGGATCGATGATGACTTTCTTGATCCTGAGGTTTTTAGACCGGATTCCACCTTGGGTATTCCAGGTATCATGGAGGCCTACAAGGCCGGTAAAATTGCGATAGCTAACACACCAGGTACAGGTATAGCCGATGATAAAGCCATATATACATATGTCCCGAAGATGATCGAGTTCTATCTGGAGGAGGATGTGCTACTTCCTAATGTTCAAACTTATGTGTGCTGGGATGGCAAGGAAAGGCAATATGTTCTTCAGAATTTGGACAAGCTTGTTGTCAAGTCCGTCAATGAGTCTGGGGGCTATGGTATGCTAGTTGGTCCTCATGCGACAAAAAAGGAACGTGAAGACTTTAGACATCGGATTGAATCTAATCCGCGAAATTTTATAGCCCAACCTACTTTAGATCTTTCCCGAGTGCCCACGATCATTGATGATCATATAGAAGGTCGACACGTTGATCTGCGGCCGTATGCTCTCTATGGAGAAGAAGTATATGTTCATCCTGGGGGGCTCACGAGAGTAGCACTGCGAAAGGGCTCCCTCGTCGTGAATTCATCCCAAGGTGGTGGTAGTAAAGATACCTGGGTATTGGAGGAGGTGACGGTCTAGCGATGTACAAATCCCTGTCCATGTTGAGCCGTGTTGCAGATTCCCTCTATTGGTTATCTAGGTATGTCGAACGTGCTGAGAATATCGCACGCTTTATTGATGTGAACATGCATCTTATGCTGGACCTACCTATTGAGTTTGAACAACAGTGGCATCCTTTGGTAACGGTAACAGGAGACTACACTATCTTCAAAGAAAGATATTCTGAGGCTACGCAGGATGCGGTGATCGAATTCCTAACCTTTGATTCTACTTACTCCAATTCCATTGTATCCTGTCTCAGAGCGGCCCGATTGAACGCCCGTTCTATACGAGAGGTCATTTCTTCCGAGATGTGGGAGAGTGTGAATGAATTCTACCTATTCATTATCTCACCCGAAGCAAAAAGGGAGGCCTTCTCCAATCCACATGCTTTCTTCAGCAAAGTTAAGCAGAGGAGTCAAGAATTCATCGGAATCAGGGAAGTCACCTTTACCCACGGTGAGGGGTGGAATTTTATGAGAATGGGGGTGATGATTGAGCGTGCAGAGAAGACGTCAAGAATCCTTGATGTGAAGTACTTTATCCTGTTGCCGAAGGTGGAATACATTGGTACACCATATGACAACATTCAATGGTCAGCGGTGCTCAAGTCAGCTAGTGCGTTAGAGATGTATCTTAAGTGTTATCATCACATATTGCCCAATCAAGTGGCCGACTTTCTCATACATGATAAGGATTTTCCACGATCAATACGTTATTGTTTGGATAAGGCTGAGCAGGCGCTGCACGCTGTTTGTGGATCAACGCCGGGAACCTTCTCGAATGAAGCTGAACGAAGACTTGGTCGATTACGAGCGGAACTCGACTATTCAGATATCAATGAGGTCTTAGAAACAGGGCTTCACGAGTATCTGGATGCCCTGCAGGTCAAGCTCAATCAGGTTGATACCGCCATCTTCAACACCTTCATCGCAATTCGTCCCCCCGATCTGATTACCAGGATTTGAGGAGGTGAACTCATGACCTTTTGTATAGGAATGAAGGTTGCAGAGGGGCTGGTCGGTATTGCTGATACCCGAGTTACTAGCGGTATGGAATGGATAACTGCGCGTAAAGTAGTAGTTCTGGAGCGAACCGGTCACACGATGTTTATTATGACTTCAGGATTGAGATCGGCGCGAGATAAAGCCCTTACCTATTTCGATGAGGTGTTGGAGGATCAAGATGCCTCTTTTGATAAACTCTACAAGGCTGTTAATGCCTTTGCAGAACAAGTTCGTCGGGTTACGGCAGAGGATAAAAAGGCTTTGGTAGATAGTGGACTTGACCTGAACCTCTACTGTATTATTGGAGGCCAGCTTGAGAAAGATCGTGAGCACAAGCTCTATCTTTTATATCCCCAGGCCAATTGGGTGGAGGTGGCTCAAGGTACACCCTACTATGTTATTGGTGAGTCTAGCTATGGTAAACCTCTATTAGATAGGGCACTATCCTATGAGACTAGCATGGAGACAGCTCTCAAACTTGGTTACCTAGCTTTCGATGCAACTCGTATTGCGGCAGTAGATGTGGATTTTCCGATAGATGTTGTGATGTATAGAACTGGCAGCTACCATATCACTCAACACCGATATACTGCAGAAGAATTGAAGCATATCAGTCAAGAATGGCAAGAAAAGTTGCTTGTATCGGTAAATCAGCTGCCAGGAGATTGGATGCGGGTAGTTCTCGAGAATTCTCGAATCGATAAGGCGTAGTGATCTACCTATGCAAATTGAGATCGCCCATACAATCAAATACTCCTATAGTAAAGCTGTATTTGTCGAGCCAATGACTCTCCGTCTGCGTCCACGATGTAATTCAGCTCAACGCCTGAATACTTTTCAACTAAATATTAAGCCCATCCCTGCCGGAGTATCGGAGAACATCGATTTGGAGGGAAACATCACGGCAACCATCTGGTTTGATGACGAACATGACTTTGTTCATGTTTCGGCAAGGTCAGAGGTGGAGACCTTGCTGACTAATCCCTTCGAATTTATTGTAACTGAAAAGTCTGCCTTAAGTCTGCCTGCATTCTACGCTGAGTTGTATGGTAAGGATCTAGAATGCTACATTACGCAACGGTTCCCTTGTAATGAAGTAGAACGTTTTATTGAGTCTCCGCTTCAGGAAAGCAGGGGGGAGATCATATCATTTTTAATGAAGCTAGCATCCTATATCGAAAAGTCCTTCGATAAGGAAACTCGTGAGCACGGTTGGCCTAGACCTCCTGCTAAGACCCTTGCACGAAGGAAGGGGACATGTCGAGACCTTGCATTGCTCTACATGGAGGCATGCCGGGTGGTAGGGATACCTGCACGTTTTGTCAGTGGATACAGATGTCTTGAGGATGAAGACTCAGAGGATAGGCAGTATCTCCACGCCTGGGCTGAGGTGTATATTCCTGGTGGAGGATGGCGAGGCTTTGATCCTAGCTGTGGAAAGGTCGTTGCTGATCGACATATTGCAGTAGCTGCAGCAGCAGATCCAGATAAGGCTGCTCCTATCAGTGGTTCCTTCCGTGGAAACAATACAAGGTCTACCATAGAATATAACGTATCTATCTCGCCAAATCGCTGAAAACTAGGGCATGTTCACACTAAGTAATGTATCAGTGATCAGAGCAAAATAGATGAAAAACATGAATACTACGTCGAGCTTATCGAATCGAGAGAAGACTCTACGATAGCCTTTCAGCCTCC
>JAXHVC010000202.1:0-2650 GCA_034189315.1 Chloroflexota bacterium
CTCCAGAATCCCTGGAAAGCCAGAGATGATTACATCAAGATAGTGTTAGATCGTTCCTTAGGTAACATACAACAATTCATGAACAAGCATGCAAACCACCACCTGAATGAACAAGAGGTCGCCATAACACTGAAGCTACTTGAGCTTCAGCGACATGCCATGCTTATGTATACGAGTTGTGGCTGGTTCTTCGACGATTTATCAGGTATCGAGACTGTACAGATCATCCAATATGCCAGCAGGGCTATTCAGATCTCTCAAGAACTCTTTGGAAATGGTATAGAAGCAGAATTCACAGGTCTCTTGGGTAATGCTCATAGCAATGTCCCAGAGCATTCAAATGGGAGTCGCATCTATGAGGAATTCGTAAGGCCTGCCATGTTGGACTGGGATAAGATAGCAGCACATTATGCAGTCAGCTCCCTATTTGAAGACTATGGAGAGGACACCCAGATCTTTTGTTACGATGTACATATCGAGGAGTATAAACGCGTCGAAGCCGGAAGGGCAAAGTTCGCAGTAGGTAGAGCCAGATTTACATCACAGGTCACACTGGAATACGCCATCCTGACTTTCGGCATTCTCCATTTTGGGGATCACAACGTAAATGGTGGTGTACGACAGTATAGGGGAGAGGAAGCAGACCAACTACTAGAACAAGATATGGCCGACCCCTTCAGCAGAGCAGACCTCCCAGAAATCATACGGCTTATGGACAAACACTTTGGCGATTCGACTTATTCCGTTAGATCCCTCTTCCGCGATGAACAAAGGAAGGTGCTTAATCAAGTCCTAGAGTCCTCGTTAGTTAGCGCCGAGGGGGTTTACCGTCAATTATATGAACACCAAGCACCATTGATGCGTTTCCTCATAGGACTCGAAGCTCCAGTTCCTAAGGCATTCAGTATAGCAGCCGAGTTCTTTCTAAATGCAGACATCCGTAGAGCCATTGGAGGCCAACAGATAGATGTCGATGAAATCAAGCGGCTTGTAGGTGAAACAACTGCTCTGGGAGTACAGCTCGATACAGAAGGATTAGGCTATCTCTTCACCCAGGCACTGGAAAGCATGTCTTCCAAGTTTGTCTGTGAAATCAAGGATTTGACTATGTTAAAGGAATTGAACTCCACTGTAGCCCAGGCTCTTTCCTCCCCATTTCCCGTTGACCTCTGGAAAGTCCAAAACACCTACTTCGAAATGCTATTGACTCATTACCCTGGATTCCTTGAGCGGGCTAACAATGGAGAACAAGCGGCTGAGGAATGGATTATTGAGTTCATCTCCCTGGGCAAACACCTCAGAATAAAAACATCGTATTAATCCTGAGTTCTGAAGTACTGAGTATACTGGCAAGAAGATCCTGATCTCTAAATACTAAAACACCATAATTCTAACGACCAAGACATGGAGAAATTTAAAGTTTCGAGCTCTAGATTTGTTCCAGATTTATAGCTTCGGGTTTAGGATTCCCCCCTGAGTCTGGTTGGGTCTGGTTAGCCTATGTTAGGGGGAACGGTGACTATTGCTGCCCTTGAGTAGAATATCAAGGTGAAGGGAGTAAGCAACCCAATAGAGAATAACCCTATGATCTCTACTATCCTCACGACACAAGTTCAACCTAGTTGAATATGGTGAAATAAGAAAATGCGTATACCTACTGCTACATATAGGCTTCAATTCAACAAGGAATTCGGATTTGAGGACGCACGAGCTATTGTTCCCTATCTCCATGATATGGGTATTTCCGATATCTATGCATCACCGCTCCTTAGAGCAAGGGAAGGCAGCTCACATGGATACGATGTCGCCGATCCCACAAAACTGAATCCCGATCTCGGGAGCGAGGAGGAATTTGAGTTATTAACAGAGACGCTCAATTCAAAGAATATGGGATTGCTCCTTGATATCGTTCCTAATCATATGGTTGCTAGTCCAGAGAATCCGTGGTGGAAGGATCTCCTGGAAAACGGGGAACTGTCTCCCTATGCTAAATACTTCGACATAGACTGGCACCATGCAGAAGGTGATATGCAGGGAAAGATGCAGCTGCCCATAATAGGGACGGAGTTCGATCAGGCTATTGATAATGGTGAGTTCGCACTAATGCTGGAAGAAACAGGACTATCCTTGCGCTACCACGACTACACGCTTCCGCTAGATATCAAGTCTTATGCCACAGTGCTCTCTCTGCGATCAGCAGACTCCAAGGATCCTCCACAAATCAGAGCATCGCAACAGCTACGCAGATTGGTAGAATCGATGGCCGGCCTACCAGATACAAATCAAGGAGACACCACTTCTACTACAAAAGGATATCAGACTCGCCAGGTGATCAAGAAAAGGTTCCTACATCTCATTGAGGCTTCCACAAATCTGAGGAATTCTGTCATAGACAACATCCGTCTTTTCAATAGAAACAGAGTGAGTAATGATCTACTAAAGAGACTGATTGATCAACAAGCCTACAAGCTGGAATACTGGAAAAACGGAATTAGACAATTCAATTACAGGCGTTTCTTCAATATCACCGAATTAGTAGGCATACGTGTCGAGGATCCTCAGGTATTTGAAGACACTCATACATTGATCTTGGAGCTTGCTGGAGGAAGGATTACCGGTTTGCGTATTGATCATATAGACGGTCTGCATG
>JAXHVC010000203.1:0-12893 GCA_034189315.1 Chloroflexota bacterium
TGGGTGGTCTATGGACAGCGTGTACAGACAGCGTCAAGTGGAATTAGCAAAGCAAATCTTCCATATTATGGACATACCAAGAGAGGACAAAGAGAAGCGTGCCCAATGGATGGAGCGAGGATTCCGGTACTTCGACGCTCCGACGGCTATCATTATTTCGGTGGACCGGGGATTGACCGAAGTGGGACCACTGCTTGATGTGGGTGCTGTGATGCAGAGCATATGTCTTGCTGCTCTTGAGCATGGCCTTGGGACTTGTATTGAGGACCAAGGTAATATGTATCCGGATGTATTAAGGAGGCTTGCTAATATACCGGAATCGAAACGCATCATCATAAGTATTGCCATTGGCTACCCGGACGATTCTTTTCCCGCCAACCGACTTGAGAGTACTAGAGAACCAGTCGATAATCTGACAACATGGATTGGCTTTGATTAATGATACGTCTGTATTAAAAAAACGCGTAGTCTAATGGTAATCTGGATTAATCGAGCTATGTGGGGGGGCGATGATTCGAAAACCCTCCAGGCGGTCGTGATTGTGTGTTCGCTAGATTGATTTGGTAATAATAAAAATCCAGAAAAACGCCGATTTGTTGCCTATAGGACTTGGGATTTCTGTCTCGATTTGCGTTAGTGACCATAAATTGACCGTAACTTGTCAGTCTCCTATACTTATGACAATCGATAAAGGGCTCTAGGTCACGATCTATAATCCAAGATTGAACTGATTGAGTCATATAGCTTATTTGGACCCGTAAGACTTGAAGAATTCATGGTGCCCAAGTATAGAGATTGGGAAGTAAGTCGATCTGAGCATCGCATCCTTATTCATGCCATATTTGGCATGGATAGGCAAGTCGTATGTTGCCATGTCTGTATCAATCAACTTGATCGGTTAATATTGGAACGTGAAAATCCGCCCTAAGAACCACTAGCAGTATACAAGGCAATTCGAGTCTTCCGATGTATAAAAAACCAGATTGTTTTGTCATAGCATGATCGTGGATGTTTAGCCCTTTAATAAGAGGTGCACGAAGCATCAATAGGCAAATAGAGACATAATGAGTTAATGAGGAGGAATGTTTACTGATGTTGATTCCTGGGTGGGGATTCTAGGTATTGTCCAGATAATATCGAGATAAGTCTGAATACCCATATTCCTGAGCGGAACACTGCTTCTAAGGAGAGCAAGAAATGGAAGAACCCAGAAAAAACAACATAATTCAGGAACTAGGATCGTTGTTTGATCCAAGATCAGTTGTGGTGATTGGTGCAACAAGCGATTGGAATAAGTGGGGATTCTCCACATTCAGCTGTGCACTCGATGGATTTGGAGGTCCTGTCTATCCCGTAAATAATAGGAAAGAAAAAATACTTGGTCACAAATCATACGCTAGGGTTACTGATATCCCAGGAGAGGTGGACTTGGCAATCTTTGTCATCCCTTCCACTGGTGTGGTGAGTGTCATGGAGGATTGTGTTGCCAAGGGTGTAAAGGCTGCGGTAATCATAACCGCGGGATTTGCCGAGATCGGCGAAGAAGGAAAGAAATTACAGGATGAGGTTCTCGGAATAGCCAGAAGAGGTGGTATTAGGTTTGTTGGCCCCAATTGTATGGGATTCTGGAGCGCCTCCTCCAATATAAAAGGGTTCATGTGGACTATGCCGATAAGGCCTGGTCCTTTAGGCTTTGTCACACAGGGCGGTAACATTGGTGGTGCAGTAGCTGCATCTGCTTACGAGAGAGAGATGGGTTTTCACAGATACGTTAGCTGTGGGTGTGCCGCAGATATACCAATTGAGGATTATATAGAATACTTTGGCCATGATCCGGAAGTTAAGGTGATTCTTACCTATATTGAAGGTGTGACTAGTGGAGAGAGGTTTATCCGTAAGGTAAGAGAGGTAAGTAAGGTAAAGCCGGTAATTGCATTAAAGCCGGGTAGAACCGAGGCAGCTGCTATAGCAATCAGGGCACATTCCGGTGCACTTGCCGGGGCAGACGAGATCTATGAAGAGGCTTTTAAAAAGGCTGGCATAGTCAGAGCAGACAGTCCGGAGGAGCTGCTGGATACTGCTACTGCATTCTTAAGCCAACCCATTCCCCGTGGAAGGAATGTGGCTATAACTACCCCAGGTGGCAGCTACGGAGTATTGTGTGCTGATTATTGTGCACAATTGGGACTTAATGTGGTTAAGCTTCCGGAACGAACACTAAGTGAACTTGATAAGATGTTCCCACCTCGTTGGAGTCATGGTAATCCAGTAGATCCAGCGGGGGATAGGAATATCATCGCCTATCTCAGGGCACCTGAAACACTAGTGGATTTGGATGAGGTGGATTCCCTGATCTTTATGGGATTTGGCAGTTTCTCTGGATTTGGTGCAGGGTTTGCTCAAATGGCGGAGTCGGGAAACATCGAATTTCCTAAAATCGAATGGCCCAATCCTGCCAATCGGGAGGAAGCAATACAGTTCTTTGGGACCTTTACGGGATTTCTATTCGGCGGTGGAGACCCGAAAGCTATCAGTGACGCTACCAGGATGGCTCGAATTGTGGTCGAATCGGGTGAGACAGATTTCCTTGATTTTCAACCAGTAGAAGATTCAGACATAATGGGTCAGATGAACATGCTCACGAAGACTATGGACTATTTTCTTGCAGCGCTAATTCTCCATTGGAGTCAAACTCGTGGTAAACCCATAGTCACTACTACGTTCAGTGAAATAGCGTCCTATCTAAATCTGAATATGGGGCTGTACTATTCATATCCCACCCCTCAGAGGGCAGCCAAGGTGCTGTCGAAGTTAGTGCAGTATGGCGAATATAGGGCACGGCTTTGCCAGGAGGGTTAGCCAAGAAAAGGTTCTTGTAGGGGTTTTACGAATAAGAGCACTACTTGATGGTCATATGAATTGATAATATAAAGCCAGCTGTATTTTCTTTCTTGAAACCATTCGGAAGCGGCTGGCTTTTTTTCTTACATGCTCTTTATAGAGGCGAGGGATTGTGGGGAGTATTTTGATTAATCGGGTAGATATAAGTATGGATTGGGATTGATAGCGTAGGTTACGATTTTTCTTAAAAGTATTGGCATCGGTATCGATGCTTCTATGAGAAATATGTTCAAATGGCTCTTGGAACATGAAGACAATTCCTATCCCCTATTGACCTCTTATGCTCTATTATGATCATTAATCAATGGTATTATGGGGCAGTATTTGGTAATTTGCTACGAGATGATATACTTGTACTGTTAGAAAGGTGGGTGTCGATGACAAAGCCTTTAGAAGGAATACGAGTATTGGAGTATGCGACATTTCATGCAGGTCCAGGGGCGGGAGCCATTCTGGCGGATCTTGGTGCTGAAGTTATAAAGGTTGAGACAAAAAAAGGAGATGCCTTGCGAAGATGGCATCGTCTCGGACCTTATGTGGTCACTCAGTCGGATGGACAAAGTTATATGTATGAAGTGTCAAATCGAGGCAAGAAGGGCATTGTCTTGGATATAACACAAGAAAAGGGTAGGAAGATCTTCGATCGTCTAGTCCAGAAGAGCGATGTTTTCTTGACCAATCTTCGTTACAGTACTGTGTATAAATTGGGATTGGATTATGATAGTATCGTCAAGGAAAATCCTCGTATTGTCTATTCCCGTATTTCGGGCTATGGTGCTAACGGCGAGGATAATGATCAGGGTGCTTATGACTTCCTAGCCCAAGCTCGCTGTGGATTTATGAGGGCAGTGAGCAATGGCGTACCAACACCTGGTGGTGTGGGCATTATTGATCAAGCTGCGAGCATAGCTGCCACACATGGGATAATCACTGCATTGTTTGTCAGGGAACGCACAGGCAAAGGTCAGGAAGTTCATTCCTCCCTGCTCAGCAGTGGTAGCTGGCTGCTCCATGTAAACCTAATGGCAGTGAGTCTTACACAGAAGGACCTACCAGCTTGGGATAGGTCTCTTCAGAGTCCCTTGCGCAATACATTCTTCTGTAAGGGTGGAGATTGGATTGTGGGGACAAACCACCCACCGGCCAAGTATTGGGAGGCTCTCTGTCGGGCTACGGGATTGGAACACTTGCTTAGCGATCCTCGCTTTGACACCGATGAAGACAGGTGGCAGAACAACTCCGAACTTGTGGAGATCTTCGACGAGGTCTTTGCCACCAAGACAAGGGAGGAATGGCTTCCAATATTGAAGGAATGTGGCATGATGTTTTCCCCTGTTCAAAGTTGTCCTGAATTACTTGATGATCCCCAAGCACTAGCAAACGACTACGTGGTAGCTTTTGATCATCCTTCCCTTGGTTCATTAAGAGTGCCGGGATACCCCATACACTTTAGTGAAACCCCAGCAGATACCAAGCAGCCTGCTCCACAGCTTGGGGAGCACACTGAAGAGGTGCTGCGTGATGTTGGTTGTTGTTCTCAGCAAGATATAGAGTTGTTAAGGTGTGAAGGGGTGATCTAAGTGAAGAAATCGATGCGATGCCTTCGCGATGAAATATGCTCGAATACCATGTACTCACCTCCTCCGCAAGCTGCTAATAAACAACTTACGGCTCTCACTCTCCAAAAGCATTCTGGTTGCACATTCACCGTACAATCCTTGGACATCGATACTGTTGATCCTGCGCACTTTTGATGGGTGTGTAGAGTTTATCCCTTTAGATTCAGAGGCATATTAGTTTTGATGGAAAATCTACGATTAGCTATATCATTAATCGTTGATGCTTATTGATCGTGATCCATTCATCTAACACTGCAATGAATCATACAACAGTCAAGACGGGTAGGGGGAAATTCAATCTCCCTTTCGAGGAGGAGTCTAAAGTCTACAATACCCATATTTGAAGCTTGATGAACAAAGAGGGAAGTCAGGCTAATTAGTTCATCTACGAGTGTGTGGGATATGTGTATACCAACTCTCTTACTAATAGTCTCGTAATAGCATGATCTTGCCGCGTAGTAGCACAGGAAGTTCCAGGCTATTGACTATTATAAGACTATTAGTAATTCCCCAACAATATGTAAATTGCTACCATAATACTTAGTAGTGGTGTAGCCTGATAGAATTGGGTTAATAATATGGGTGTTGCTCAATTAGAGGCAACACCTTAGGATTGCACAACTATCACTTTTGTATTTCTATGCACTGAATAGGTTGTATCTCCCTTGGTCAGTCGCATTTACGATTGGCCTTTGAGTACATGTTACTGCTATACTTTACAAAGGCTCTTCGTGATAGATCGAAAATCTTCTATAGCCTCAGGATTCTTGCCCTCAGTATTGTGAATACCTTTGTAAAATCAGGCATCGTGTGTGCCTGCGGTTTCTGGCATTATAGCTCCATAATATTGTTGAGAGATATAGAGGTGATGATGACAGGATATATTGAGATTGATGATGAGCTGTGCAAAGGTTGTGAAGTTTGTATATCCTTCTGCCCTAAGAGTGCGATCTGCCAATCCGATAAACTGAACACGAATGGCTACCTACCAGCTTCTTTCAACAAAGATGGTGAGTGCACTGGATGCGCTATTTGCGCACTGGTGTGCCCGGAAGTGGCGATTGAGGTTTATCGTGGCTAAGGTCCTTATGAATGGCAATAGCGCCATAGGAGAAGCGGCTATCAGAGCTGGTTGCCAATGCTATTTTGGCTATCCCATCACTCCGCAGAACGAGCTGACTGAGTATATGGCTGCCAATTTGAGTAGAAGGCAAGGATGTTCTTTCGTGCAGGCAGAAAGCGAGGTCTCTGCCATTAACATGGTTTATGGTGCAAGTGTGGCAGGAGTCAGGACAATGACCTCCTCATCTAGTCCAGGGATTAGTTTGAAACAAGAGGGTATATCGTATTTGTCTGCCTGCGAACTGCCTGCAGTGATTGTTAATATGTCCCGAGGTGGTCCAGGATTAGGTAGCATCTCAGCTGCCCAGTCGGATTACTTCCAAGCAACACGAGGTGGTGGTCATGGAGACTATCGAAATATCGTCTTGGCCCCATCTTCGGTACAGGAACTAGCGGATTTCACACACTCTGCTTTTAGCCTGGCCGAGGAATATCACATGCCTGTCATTGTTCTTGGCGATGGGATGCTGGGACAAATGGTGGAACCTGTGGAGTTTAAGCACGAGGTTCCTAATGAGTTACCTGTTCGGGAAGATGCTTTAAGGGGGGCCAATAGTCGGGCTAGCAGGATCGTCAAAACGTTCACATCCAAACCGGTGGAACTGGAAGAGATCAATTGGAGTCTATTTAGGAGATACCAGCTAATCAAGAAGAAAGAGACCGTATGTGAAACCTTCATGGTTGATGATGCGCAACTGATAGTCGCAGCATTTGGAATAGCAGCGCGAATTGCCAAGGGGGCTATCAAGACAGCTAGGTCAAATGGTCTGAAGGTGGGACTTTTACGGCCGATCTCGCTGTGGCCGTTCCCTTCACAGGTGGTGCAAGAGCTAGCCAAGAAGACAAAGCAGTTCCTTGTATTCGAGATGAACATGGGCCAGATGATGGAAGATGTCCAATTGGCGTTAGAAGGCAACGGCCAAGTTTCCTTCTATGGAAGGCCTGGAGGGGTTATTCCTACTCCTAGTGAGTTCCTTCGAGTCATCACCCGCTACTATTACCAGAAAGGGTTGAAGTAGGATGATGGAGAAGGCATACACTCGTCCCAGATTTCTAAAGAGGAAGACCTTTCATTATTGCCCGGGCTGCGGGCATTCTATCGTACACAGACTCTTGTGTGAGCTTTTCGATGAGATGAACATTCAAGATAAGGCGATAGGCATTCCTCCACCAGGTTGTTCGGTATTCGCGTATGACTATCTTGATGTAGACATGGTGGAATCGGCGCATGGTAGGGGAGCGGCTGTGGCCACGGGGATAAAGAGGGCCTATCCCCAAGCAGTAGTATTTACCTATCAGGGGGATGGCGATCTTGCTGCTATTGGAACTGCTGAGACAATTCACGCAGCAAACAGAGGGGAACGCATTACTGCCATATTCATTAATAATGCTGTCTATGGCATGACTGGTGGGCAGATGGCCCCAACTACTCTTTTGACTCAGAAGACTACAACTACTCCCTATGGACGTGATGATAGAATCGAAGGTCATCCAATTAGAATGAGCGAGATTGTGGCATTAACTAGGGGATCGGTTTATATTGAACGTACTGCGGTGAATTCTCCTGTCAATATTCGCAAAACAAAGAAAGCCATACGCAGGGCTTTTGAGACGCAGATTGAGGATCTGGGATTCTCGCTTGTGGAAATACTGTCTCCGTGTCCCACCAATTGGAAGATGAACCCAATGGAATCATGGCAATGGGTTGATAGTGTAATGATTCAGGAATTTCCATTAGGTGTTATTAAGGACACAGTCAGGACAACCGATGCTGATTAAGACCATATTTGCAGGTTTTGGAGGGCAAGGGGTTCTCTCGATGGGGCTCAGTTTGGCTCAAGCGGCGATGATGGAGGATCGAAATGTGACCTACTTGCCATCATATGGCGCTGAGGTTCGTGGTGGCACTGCTAATTGTACGGTGGTAGTGTCCGATGAAGAGATTGCCTCACCTGTTGCATCTTCCCCAGAATTTATTGTGGCCATGAATCAACCATCTCTCATTAGATTCCAGCATCAGCTCGAGTCTGGTGGACTGTTCCTCATCAACTCTTCATTGATTGAAGCCAGGATTTCAAGAGGTGATATCGACATAATAGAGGTGCCAGCAAATGAGCTAGCTGAAAAGCTGAGCAGTCCAAGGTCTGCCAATATGGTAATGTTGGGAGCGTTTGTTAAGAGAAGTAATCTAGTTAGCATTTCTACATTGGTGGACAGCCTTGATACTACAATGAAAAACAAGAAGTTGATAACTATTAATCAAGAGGCTTTGACAGCTGGATATGATTTTGCTTAAGTGTGTCACTATTTTAGACATTCAGTACCTCGTCTACATCAGCCAATAGCTGTGATACTAGGGCGGAGTGCTTTGTATCAGGAGTAATTTATGTGTGTGAAACAAATCTCTGTTAGCCTAGGGAATATACCTGGGACATTTCTAGGTGTGAGCGAATGCTTGGGAGCCGAAGGTATAAACATAAGAGCTATTTCTGTGGCAGATACATCAGATATTAGCACGGTGAGATTTGTAGCGGATGATCCAGAGAGGAGTGCTAGTATCCTCTCTAGTAGCGGGTATTCCGTGAAGGAAACCGATGTAATAGCGGTAGAGGTTCCAGATCACCCTGGAGGAGTGCAGGCAGTTCTTAAACCGCTCAAAGAGGCCGATATTAATGTTCTCTATCTGTATCCCTATCTGGGTAGGGGGGAGAGTAGCCAACCCATAATCATTGTGGGTGTAGATAAGACTCAGGAAGCTCTAGTGGTTCTTAAGAAGAACTGGGTTAATACATTTGGCGAAGAGATCTACTCTCTTTGATGAGTATCTGCCTATCTGCTAACATGATAGCTGGTGACTGATGTGCGTGCTATCATAACTACAAATGTTGAAAGGGCAATAAATCGAAACAATAGGCCCTTAGCTCTGAGACACATAACATAAGGGTAACCGTTTACACGCTTTCTGTTCATTGCGAACGTAGGACCCGTGAGGGACACGGGTTGTTAGTGAAAGAAACCCCCCGTTTATTAAGGAGCGAATCTCGACAATCTTGGTAGGTAAGGGTGACAATCTGAACCTGTCACCAGTCCTGTCTGCTATGAATCAACCTTCCTTCCATACCACACACCGGATTGCTACGTCGCTACCGCTCCTTGCAATGACGCACTGTGTGAATGATTACACGTAGGGAACCTACTACAAATGGAGTGAAGCTGATGAAGCAAGAGTGGATGAAGCATATCATGCTCCAGGATAAGTTCACTACGGAAGAGACTCTTTTGGAGCCAAAGGACTAATTGTTAATCAATAATCCCCTCCCTCTTTCTGACACCATCCTATCGTTGATGGGTGACTCTGCCTCGAAGGGAAACATCATTAGTTTAAGCCCAGAACACGCGTCGTTAAATTCTCTATATCTCACTACGCACGAATGAAATCCCAAATGCCACTCCCATTTTTAAACAATAACCAATATCCAAAAACTCAAAAGATGAAGGTATTTAGCTGGATGTTGATCATCGGAGTTTCAATATTGTCTGGGCTTTGGTACCTAGGATCTCGGGCGTAAACACAAAATCCACTATAAGGGTATAGCATAGGTGAGTGAGCTATTTCATTATCTTATATAGCACATAGTAGCTCAAGCCCCTGGTGAAGCTGTTGGAGGTACAAAGACTCGTGTTGCGAGTTCCTTATCGATCATGAATAAAGCGTTGCCTTCTGCCCCCATGAGCTTCAACTGTGCTAAAATCTCGTTAGCGTTGCTTTCCTCTTCGACCTGCTCAGTGACGAACCACTGTAAGAAGATGTTGGTTGCATGATCTTTCTCTTCGATAGCTAGGTCAACTAGTTGGTGAATGAGTTTGGTTACGCTTTGCTCGTGCACCAGGGTTTTCTCAAACATTTCAATAGGGGTATTGAACTCTGTCTCCGGTTGGTCTATTCCCTGAAGCCTTACCTTACCACCATGGCTGTTAATATAGTCATAGAATTTCATTGCATGTGTCATTTCTTCTTGATATTGCACCATGAACCAGTTAGCGAATCCCTTCAATCCAATATGAGTGCTGTGGGCGGACATAGACATATATAAATATGCCGAATATAATTCCCATTTTAGTTGTGTATTGAGAGCCTCGACCATTTTTTCATTCAGCATTCCCTCTTCTCCTTAGTTGTTTTTACATCTGAATTTTCCTTGGGAAACTTTAGCACAGAAATAGTAGGTTTTTAATTCGTATTCTTCTTTTTCCACTGCAGTACCAGGATCGATGTCCATTTTACAAACCATATCCTAGACTGTTGCCATATTAGCCTCTTTCCTTACCCTGTATGGTAATGGTGCATTATTCTGCCCCTTATGATCTTTCCATAGCGATCTAACAATGTGGGCCAGATATATCTATTAAATATAGGGTACTGACTAACGCATAAAGAACGCATAACATAGGGGATATTGGTATTAAAGAATTGTGACATTTAGTGATCAAATCATTGATATGATAGTGAGGATTATCCCTAAGAGACAATACGACCTGATCTATGCTACAATACTACTATCACGTAACAAGGTTTGCGATAAGCAGTGCCGTCTTAACTTTTTACGAGGTAAGACGGCTCTTTTGTTGAAACAGGTAGGCTCATACTTGCAGGATGAGTCAGCTGTTGGCGTGCAACGAGGCATAGCCCGAGAGGACTATGGCCATACAGAGGATTCATCAAAACCCAAGTAGGAGCACCGTGTCAAACGAATTTAATCAGTTGAACCTGCACCCACAGTTGGTGCAGACAGTATTTGATCTTGGCTATACAACCCCAACCCCTATCCAGTGTGCTGCCATTCCGATGATGTTGGCTGGTCATGATGTTATAGGTCAAGCCCAAACAGGAACAGGCAAGACGGCTGCATTTGCATTACCCATACTACAGACATTGTCGCCAGGCCAGCGATGTATATTGAGCCTTGTCCTAGTACCCACGCGAGAGTTGTCTATGCAGGTATCACAGGTGATGTGCGATTATGGTCGTAAACGAGGTGTGTCTGTATTGGCAGTATATGGGGGACAGCCATATAGTCGGCAAATAGGCCGAATTAGGCAAGGTGTGGATATTATTGTGGGAACACCTGGACGTGTACTGGACCTTATTAGGCAGAAAGCGCTTGATCTTAGTAGTGTGCGGACAGTGGTTCTCGATGAGGCAGATGAGATGCTCAGCATGGGTTTCATCGAAGACATAGAAGCCATTCTGAATGAAACTCCATCGTCTCGGCAAACAGCTCTCTTCTCCGCCACGCTACCACCGGCTATTCGTGGCTTGGCTAACCGATATATGCGGGACCCTCAGTCAGTTACCATGCAACAAAAGCATGTCACTGTATCTACAATCGAACAGCGATGTTATTTGGTTAATGGTTCGGACAAACTAGCTGCTCTAACCCGACTACTAGAGGTTGAGGAGATTGCAAGTGCTTTGATATTTGTACGCACGCGTGTCGGTACCAACGAACTAGCCAATGAATTAACAATGCGTGGTTTTCCTGTAGAAGCACTGAATGGCGATTTAAGCCAGAATGTTCGCGAGCAGGTATTGAATAGATTCCGGCGCAACCATACCAATATGCTAGTGGCTACAGACGTGGCGGCACGCGGATTGGATATCGATGACATATCACATGTAATCAATTATGATCTACCACAGGATCCTGAATTGTATGTGCATCGAGTTGGACGTACAGCTCGGGCTGGAAAGGCGGGGATGGCCATATCGTTATTGACGCCGAAGGAACGTTGGCACTTACGCAATATCGAAGCATTCACAAGGCAGAAGATAACTCGAGTGGCACTACCCACAGTAGAGGAAATTGAGATGCGTCGTAAAGAACAGTTGGTGGAGCAGATGCTGGTTCGTCTGCGACGTGGCCGTTACCGCAAGGAACGGGAGATAGTTGCAGAATTGGGGAATGCGGGGTACGACCCAGTGGAAATTGCTGCAGCTGCACTAAAGCTTGCTCGAACAGAGGAGGGGCAGCGCCCGATTGCACCAATTACCGAGGTTAATGAAGTACGTTCACGTAGAAATGGATTTGGACCCGAGCGGGGGAACCGAGCAAGTAATGGAAACGGACATCGCAGGGCCAATGAATCCGGTGCCAAGGGAGTGATGCGACGTTCTGTTAATATGGGCAGGGCTTAGACTTTTATGAGACGAATAGTAATCACAGTCAATGTGTATTAATTATGACCATTTGTACTGAACAACACATGGTCCCGTAGCAAGGCCGATAAAGAAACGGAGTCCCTTTCTTTATGGCTATGGCACTATATAGTGTATTGTGATAATAATGCTAGAGTTATGGAATCAAGGGGCTTATTGCACACAAATCCTAGATTCTCAAGCTCATAGATGAACTGACTAGCTTGACTTCCCTCCTTGTTCACCAATCTCCAAATGCGTATGGGGGAGACTTAAGTCTCCTTATCGATAGGCAGAATGGATTCACCCCACTTGTATTAGCTTTTGTATGGTTGGTTTCAGCGTTGGATACGAGAACGCGATTGGGAATGAGAGCCCCTTTGTTTCAGGTCCCTATTTCCTGATAGGGATGGAGTGATCAATAGTGTGAAGCAATCCCTTTGTATTGCTCTATGAGAGGGTCTCCCAACTATGGCTCGGAATATAATACCTCACCATTCAGGGAAAACGAGAACTTGTATATTCTTAGCCAAGGCCTGATGTGGACCTCTATAACGGCTTGTTTGGAATCGAGCTGAAAATCGAAGCGAGGAATGAACCATATCCAACTGGTTCTTCCTGCCACGCGCTTTCCATCCACTAAAACCCATTCGTTGCCAATCCCTCTCCCATTGTATTCCACTATAAAGTTACCGTTGCAAGTGGATATCTCAAAAACCCTCAATAGCCATCCAGAGTTTATCAATACTAACTTCATTTTAGCTTACCCCCAGACGGGAATATAGTAATCTGTATATTTTAAGCAATTTATTGTTAGAAGTAATTATTAAAACGGTTAGTCTCCTGATGTGGCTAGGTTGGCTGTCTCTGTAAGCCGAGTATGCATAATATTAATATGAAAGCAAATACACTTATCATTATATTCATATATAATGGTTAGCTTTTCATTAATGTGGTCCTTTGGTCTACAATTAAGTTGGACACCTAGGAGATGAAGTAGAATCATATAGAAGGTGCCTAATGCAAGAAGATCAGATTGGGACAGAGGGATTGAG
>JAXHVC010000204.1:0-14709 GCA_034189315.1 Chloroflexota bacterium
CTGATAGAATGCCCATTACTAGAGCTTCTTAAGAAGGGAGGCTTCATGTCTTCTGGGGATGAATATTCGTTTCTAGACCAACCGGAGATTCTTCAGTTTGTTTTCTACCCAAGGAGAGATTACGCTCCAGGGCCTACAAACTCCAGCGACCATCTTATCCACGTCGACACAGATATCGATATATCTTGTCGTTTCTATATCCACAGTAATGACTCTCCTTGTATCTTATATTTCCATGGAAATGGAGAGGTTGTTAGTGATCATGACTACGTTGCCCCAGAGTATGAGGGTATTGGGGTGAATCTTTTTGTTGCAGATTACCGCGGCTATGGTAGAAGTGGGGGTATGCCTGGATTCCAAAGCATGGTCGACGACGCACACCTAGTATTTAGAGCATTCCTTGATATTAAGAAAGAAACAGGCCACAGCGGCAATTTGTTTGTTATGGGAAGGTCTCTAGGGAGTATTTCGGCTGTAGAGTTAGCCTACCACCACCCAGAAGATATAAACGGATTGATACTCGAGAGTGGACTAGCTAGCATATCTGGACTAATATCACGCATGGGCCATAATATAGCAAACGAGGATACCACGTTTTCGGACTTTCCAAATCTAGCTAAGATCAGAGACATCACACTACCCACTCTAATCCTTCATGGTGAGTACGACATGCTCATTCCATTTACTCATGCCAAGGCCATGTTCGATGCTTCGACAGCCAAAGATAAACGGTTGGAGATCATCCCTTATGCTGGACACAACGACATTATTTTCCAAGGTCGGGAGCAGTACTTCTCGGCAATAGAAACGTTTGTCTGTTAAAACCCCATTGGAATATAGCTCTGATCTCAGAGGCATACCAGGATCATTCATAGCAGGCTATGTAGCGATAGCACACGAGTCGAGACTGTTATGTGAGTACATTAATACATCACATTATAGGTAAAATAGAAGAAATGAATCTGATACAGCCTAAAGGCTCTTATTCAAAGAGGAGTCACCTTGACACAAGTCTCGCCCATCCATAGTAGATTCTGATGGATTTCACAATTTGCCACCAGTTCACCATCATCAACCATCCTTACCTCTACTGTATAATCTATGTACGATGGTGACTGGTCGTCTACGGCCGTGATCTCAATTTGAACTGTTTCATCATTAAATGCAAGGGGAACACCCCAATCACCAACTCCTGGGGTATGATTACCTGGTTCGGTGTCTTCCTTGAGTAGATCCGCAGCAAGGGTTTCAATGGCTGCCTGACCAGCATGATCCTCATTCATCCTGTCTTCTGCCCTAGCTTGTGCCAACATGCTGGCATCCAAGTACGTAAGCATGCCCCCTATGACAAGGCCACCATAGAACATAAATATCAATGCCAATATAAGCGCACCACCCTTTTGTTGTTGTCTTATCCGTTTAATTCTAGCATTCATTAACTTCATCAAATCCCCCCGCGAACCACATTGTACGTTACCTGTACCAGTCAACCGTGACAGGGACTTCATCTAACATTAGCTATCGGTTCGACATACGTGACTCCAACACCACAGTATCATCGTCACGATACGTTACCGTTACAGTTATACCTAAAAGGTCTGGATCAGCTGGCATATCATCAATTTCAACATCTATATCGTATTCGGCATCTGGAGTATGCTCTGTTATATCTGCTTCCTCAACAGTGTCCTCATCGTCATCCAGACCAGTATTATAGGTAGCCACTACATCATCAAAATCAAGCGTCTTAATATACTCAACCTGTGAACGTGCCAAGTCCATCGCAGTCCTACTTTTCGACACCTTATCAGCCCCGAGAATACCAGTACTCATGGCCATGGCAAAACTGCCACCCACAATACCCAAGATAGCAGTAGCAATGACTACCTCAAGTAGTCCAAATCCTCTTTGATTATGGTATCGCAATATCCGTACTCTGATATTCATGTCCATCCTCCTCCACCACTATAAGCACATCAGGATTTGGCACAATCTCAACAAGCAGCATTATCTGTAATGCTGAATACCAAGCCGATCAATGGCAGAGTACCGTTAATACTATCCAAAGCTATCATACATTCCAAAGATCGAAGAGAACATCGACATGGCAACCACTCCGACCATGCCACCTACTATTACCATCATTAGTGGCCCCATCATGGTAATAAGTCTAGAACTAGCCCTATCTGCTTCTGTCTCATAATAGTCCGCAACAAGAACCAGGTTCATCTCCAGTCTTCCTGTCATTTCTCCGACTTCTACCATTTGAGTCATCATGCCTGGAAACAAAGGTTGTGCCTTCATCGAGTCTGATAGAGATGCTCCTGAGTGAATTTCGCCATCCACTTCAACCAGTGCTTCTTGTATCAACACGCTATCCGATGCTTGGATCATAAGTCGAAGTCCGTCTGTCAAGGAGACACCGGCCTTTAGCAGGATGGCCATATTATTGCACAGTCGACTCATTCTTCCCTGTAATACAACTGGGCCTAGCACAGGCATTTTCATCAATATGGTATCTTTAATCTTGCGTCCGGAAGCTGTCTTCGTAGTGAACATCTGAAGGGCAACTCCAGCAGCAATTGCCGAAACCAGGATTATTATGATGTTTTGTTTCATGAACTCACCTGCGCCTACAGTCGTAGTAAGCATTGCAGGGGGTTCACCCCCAGTGCTTGTATATAAAGACTCCATGGTAGGTAATACGAAAAGCGCCAGCATTACTACAACACCAAGACCGATACACAAAACGACTATAGGATAGGTCATTCCTCCCTTTAACTTGGCAGCCTGGGCATCATCCTTCTTCATCTGTTTAACTAGCGATTCCAAGACTGTCTCAAGATTACCCGCTTCTTCTCCAACCTTGATGAGGCGAACATAGAAAGGTTGAAAAACCCCTGGATGTTTGGCACAGGCCTCAGAAAAGGTACTACCTTGCTCCAGGTCCTCCATCATTTCTTCCAATGTACGTCGAAATGCTGCTCCCTTAATCTGTCGCTGTAGAATTTCCAAGGCAAATAATAAAGGTACACCAGACTCGAGAAGAACTGAAAGATTATGGGTGAAGTTGATTACATCAGCACGCTTCACTCCAAACATACCAGGGAAGGACTTGGCCATTGCCACTTCAAATCTTGTATTCAAGTGACTCATCTGCTCTTCATTAATGAGTATCACACTCTCATTAACCAGACCTATCTCCAATTCAACCGGAGTTAATCCTTTGATAGATGTGCCGAGTCTAGACATTCGCTTGCCCATATCAGATGTTATTTCCGCGAATCCCTTCTGCCTCAGCTGTGCAATTCTCTCTCTTAGCTCTGCTGGTGATAGGATTTTTCCAAAGAAAGCCCCAACACCAGCGGCTATTGCCTTTAATAACGAGGGACTCTTCTTTACACCAGCTAGTATAGCTTTAGGTAATTCTGGCACACGTTTAACTAATGAAACGATTCTCTCCCATATAGATGGAAAAGATAGTATTAGATAACGTCCAGATTTCAGAGTCATCTTGTAATAGAGTGGGAGTTTCCCTTTGATATTAGATAAGCTATCTTTGATATTTGTCTTAGGTTTGCTCCTTGCATTTGATGCACGGTTGCTAGATTCAGCATATGGCTGAACATCGGAGCCATCTCGTACTACTTCATTACCCACCATAGCATAGCTAGAAGAGGATCCCCCTTTCTTTCCTATCAAGGGTAACTTGTGCAAAAGGTTGCTCACCTTTGAAGAAGTGTTCTTCCATACAGCGGACTGTTTTAAACTAGATAGCCGCTCCGATATGCCCAGCTTCATCTGATCATTACCTCCTTTGCCACATCAGGACTGTTTAGCTTGATTTCCAAATCCGTCCAGGGTCCTTTTCAATCAATCCACCCTTTGGTCCTCGGATACAAGAACTACACCATACCACTTAATATGAAAGGGCTTTATTAGCAATCTCCCATTTATATGTCATGTTTCTATGGGTATGTATATTGCAGGGGTACCATGTCATCGGGTCCATTAGAATCACCCAACGTATCACGAAACTACCCATTTCTTCATTTGCAGGAAAGTGTAGCAAACAAGCGTAAAAGAAATGGAAAAAGTTCTGTGAAAATAATTACAGGGGCAGTAAAAAGTTGGTGTTAAGTTCAGGAAAATTTCGTTCTAGGTAAACAAACCGACATACCAATCCCATATGGTTTGTCCCCAAAGCAGCGTTACGAAAGCCCCCCCAGCTAGGAACGGGCCAAATGGAATGGCTTCCCGTCGACCCCTGAGGCCAGAGATGAGTAATACCGTTGCAACTGCACCACCACTCACCACACCCAGCAAAAGGCAAGTTCCTATCATGGGAAAACCTGTTATTATTCCCAGTAATCCCATTAGTTTTATGTCTCCTTCCCCAAACCCACCTTGGAATATGAAATAGAGTGCAAGCATAACTGCGAAGCCGGTAAGACCACCAAGAAGAGCTTTCCCTATTCCAAGTTCTGGCCAAAAGAAGGAGAACACCAATGCGACGGGCAAAGCAGGATACACAACCTTATTCAAAATCAGTTGATGCTCATAATCGATGACTATAATCACGATGAATAGAGAGGTATAGATAAGGGAAATTCCTAATTGAATACTCAGGTCATAGTTCAAGTAGAGAAAGGCGAAGGTTATCGCAGTTACGGCTTCTACTAAAGGAGACCGATAGCCAATGGTCGATCCACAATACCTACAGCGACCTCGCAGTAATACATAACTTACTATAGGAACAAGATCGGGTATTCTAAGACGACGCTCACATAGCTGACAATGGGAACCAGGCCTTAGGATAGACTGATCAGCAGGGAGACGATCTATACAGAGATTCAAGAAACTCCCGACCGAAAGACCGAGCAGAAGAAATATAACCGTAGTAGTAGCTACAAGCATGCCAATTAGAATACCGTTGCATTAGAAATCGAAATGCTGGTTATATTCTCCAAATCCCTATTAATACTTGTGTTATACAATACTCCATTTGTCAGAGCAATATTACCAATTGGTAAATATACTCACCGTCTCTTTTACTTGCTACTATAGGAAAATCCCTTCGGCCGGAGACTATATACTTTTATAGTGCACCATTAACTTTATACCACATCATATTACTATGATATGCACTAAGACTCAATATTCTTCAGTCTTACCACAACATCGCGAATAACATGATCTGGAGTGGAAGCGCCGGCGCTAATTCCAATGCGTTTTCCCTTCAATTGCTCGGCCTCAAGTTCCCATGCGGCTTCTACATGATGAGTCTCTACACCAGTGGATGCACAAACCTCTGCAAGTCGTCCCGTATTGGCACTATTGTAACCACCTATCACTACCATCAAATCCACTTTTCTGGCCAATTCGAGAGCAGCTTCCTGCCTCTTTTTGGTTGCATCACAGATGGTATTTACAACTCTTACCTCCTCAATGGTTCCTAAATGCATTGACACTAGTTTGCTCGCAAAGGCAGCGAAAGCATCTATGTTTTGTGTGGTTTGAGATAATATTCCAAGGCTCTTTAGTGAGCCCTCAATACCAGCCATTTCTTCAGGAAACCGAAGCGCCCTTCCTTTACCATGCGTCCAGCTGAGAATACCTTCGACTTCTGGGTGATGAATGTCCCCAAAGACAACCACTTGAAAACCAGCTTTAACCAGCCCAGCAGCACTACGTTGAGCCCTCTCCACCCGGGGACATGTAGTATCAACAATAGACAGTCCCATTGCCCGTATCTCGTCTAGATTCTGTTTAGACAAGCCATGCGATGGCACTGCAACCACCTGACTATCTACTTCACTTATACTCACAATACTCTTGACACCAATACCAGAAAGCTCCTCTACTACCTGCCTATTATGTACAGCATCACCCAAAGTAACAACGTTTCCATACTCTCTTGCGGCCTTCCGTAGAAGTCTCAATGCTCTTCTCACGCCAGAGCAGAATCCGAGTTCCTGCGCCAGCTCAACCTCCATCAACATCCTCCCTGTATATACCTTGGTAGCTCTCTGGAAGAAGGTTGGCTATATGTTTCATTATAATTTCAGTATTTTCTGCCAGGTGCTGTCTAGTCACTTTACCTTCTATAGGAGGTAACTTGACAGGTTTACCTATATGATACGTCACTACGGGTCGTCGAAATAGACTCCAAGGCAATCCCTTGGTTCTATCTTTAATGGTCTCGGTACCAGTAATACCCACAGGTAGGATCTTATTACATGTCTGATGAGCAATCAAAGCCGTCCCTTCATGGGCTTTAATTAGCTTGCGAGATTGACTCCTGGTGCCCTCAGGGAATATGACCAATGTCCACCCCCGCTCTAGCATCACACGAGCCTTTCTCAGCGCTGTTCTGTCAGCCTTCCCTCGATGTACAGGAAAACTCCCCAAATGGGTAAAAAGTGCACTTTGAAAGCGAGACCTAAACAGTTCTTCCTTAGCCACAAACGAGAGTCTCCGTGGATAAAAGAGCAATCCCATAAGCGGAATATCATAGTTACTCAGATGGTTAGCAACAACTATGATAGGACCTTCAGGGATAGAATCGCATTCCCACTTTACTTCAAGACGACACAGAGGCAGAAAGAAGAGTGTTAAAAGAGGCCATGCGATGTGATAGAGTAGGGGAGCACTATCATGGTATGTGGACATCAATCGAATGACTTCCTCCGCAACCTGTTCGGCAGTACGACCGCTCGTATCAATTATATATGCATCCGAAGCAGGCTTCAGAGGAGAATGGGCTCGATGACTATCGATCTCATCCCGTCTCTCGATCTCCTTTAGTATTAATGTATAGTCTTTAGTGTCACTACCTTCCTCATTGATAGTAGCATCATTTGAACCTTTTACATCACCATACTCAAGATAACGACGATGAGCTCTATCCTCCACAGAAGCAGTCAGGAATATCTTTAATGGACAGGCGGGTAGAACCTCAGTGCCAATGTCCCTACCCACCATGACTACTCTTCCTTCTTCTGCAAGAGATCGTTGTTGGGATACCAAGCTAGCTCGTACCTGAGGCACACTAGACACGTGAGAGACTGAAGAATCAACATCAGGAGAAAACAGTGAAGATCGATCTAAGGAATTGAGAGCACCTTCTGTCAGACCATCACCACGTAGATATATCTGACCGGACTCATCAAAGGACATCCTGATGTTCTTAGCAAGCTCCCCCAACGTCCCCTCATCATCAGGACTAATCTGTTTATCAAGCGCAACCTTAGTGAGAGCCCTGTACATCGCACCAGTATCTATGAAACGATAACCCAATTCCTGTGCGACAAGTTGCCCTACCGTGGTCTTGCCACTGGCAACCGGACCATCAATTGCGATCAGGGACGGTTTGGACACGTCCTTTCTACCTCCTCGGCAATAAGTTCACCCATTTCCCTAGTTCCTACGTTTGTGCAACCATCCTGCATGATGTCATAGGTACGATATCCCTTGCTCAATACAGATTCCACAGCTTTTTCCACCACCCCAGCCTCCATCTCTAGGCCACAAGAGTAGCGTAACATCATAGCACAGCTCAAGATAGTAGCAATCGGATTCGCCAGATTCTGTCCAGCCCTTTTTGGTGCACTACCATGAATAGGCTCATACAACCCAAAGGTTCTAGTCTCATCCCTAGGTACACCCGCAAGACTTGCAGATGGTAGCATACCCATAGATCCCGCCAGCATAGAAGCTTCGTCGGTCAATATGTCGCCAAAGGTATTTTCAGTTACAACAACATCAAAATAGCGAGGATTCTGTATCAAGCGCATGGCACAAGCATCTACCAACATATGATCCAATTCGACATCCTGATATTCAGATGAAACCTCCACAGCTACTTGCCTCCACAACCTTGACGACTCCAAAACATTGGACTTATCTACAGAGGTCAGTTTCTTTCTCCGCGTTCTTGCCAATTCAAATCCTACCCTTACGATACGATCAATCTCCATCTCCGAATATAACATCGAGTCCACGGCTTTTCTTCCATGGCTGGTCTCCCACCGTTTCTTGGGTTTCCCAAAATAGAGGCCTCCGGTAAGCTCTCGGACCACTACCAGATCAACTCCCCGTATGGTCTCTGGTTTAAAAGTTGTGGAATCAACAAGAGAAGCTGACAACTTCACTGGACGAACATTGGCAAAAAGACCCAAGCCCTTTCGCAGGGCAAGTAAACCATCCTCAGGACGAACCTCAGCTAAAGGATCATCCCATTTCGGACCTCCCACAGCTCCCAATAATACAGCTCCAGAACGTTTACAGTCTCGAAGTGTTTGATCAGTTAGAGCTACACCATGCTTATCAATTGATACTCCACCAATATCACCGTATTGGTACTCGAATTCGTGGCCACAATTTCTTCCAACTACATTCAAAATGTTAATGGATTCAGAAACTACTTCAGGACCCACTCCATCCCCAGGTAAAACAGCAAGCTTCAGATTCACACACGCCCCCTCATCGCGATCTTTCTTTTCGTATGTTCAATTAATCCCCCAGCCGATATTAATGTCAACATAAACTCAGGATATGGCTTTGCGGAGTAGCATTTCTCGCGCGTCACATTTTTCAAGTCCCCAGATGAAAGGTCAATCTCAAGAATATCGCCTGCTTCACTATCATCCACTACGCTCTCACACTCCAGAATAGGCAGACCAATATTGATGGCATTACGAAAGAATATTCGAGCAAAGCTCTTGGCGACTATACAGGAAATGCCTGATGCCTTTATAGCTAGAGGTGCATGCTCACGCGAAGAACCGCAACCAAAATTGGCTTCAGCTACAATTATGTCTCCTTCCTGCACACTGTTAGCAAAACTGGAATCAATATCTTCCATACAGTGTTTTGCCAGCTCTGTGGGATCAGAGACATTCAAGTAACGTGCAGGAATAATCACATCTGTATTAATATCTGCGCCATATTTGTATACTTTACCCCTGAGCTTCAAAAGATCCCCCTAAACAAGAGTCTCCTACTACATATCAAACGATAGATACGTGCACTCAACACGAAGTAATTTCGTTAACTATTAAACATCATCTGGACTAGCTATTTCACCTGCTATAGCACTTGCAGCAGCTACAGCAGGATTGGCCAAATAGACCTCAGATTGTGGGCTACCCATTCTTCCAACGAAATTACGATTAGTCGTAGAGATACATTTTTCCCCGGCAGCAAGAATACCCATATACCCTCCTAAACATGGCCCACATGTTGGAGTACTCACCACCGCTCCAGCCTCAATGAACTCTTCTATTAACCCTTCCCTCAATGAATCCACGTAAACCTGTTGAGATCCCGGGATAACAATACAACGCACTCGAGGATGTACCTTGCGGTTTTTTAACACAGATGCTGCAATCCTCATATCCTCCATACGACCATTTGTACAACTACCAACAACCACCTGATCAATAGCTATACCACTGATTTGGCTTACGCCCTTAACATTCGAAGGCAAATGAGGTAATGCAACCTGGGGCTCCAATACAGAAACATCGTATTCTAAGACTTTCCAGAATTCAGCCTTTTCATCTGATCTGTATACCTTGTTGGTACGTTTTGCTCGTGATCTTAAATACTCCTTGGTCACAGCATCAACGGCAAATATACCAGCTTTGGCCCCTGCCTCAATCGCCATATTAGCCATAGTAAAACGACCATCCATGGAAAGCGCTTCAACAACTTCACCCCCAAACTCCATAGCAGCATATAGAGCCCCATCCACACCAATACTGCCAATGGTATGAAGAATTACATCCTTGCCACCTACCCACTTCTGCAGCTTTCCATGATAGACAAACTTGATCGTTGGAGGGATCTTCATCCAGATCTCTCCACAGGCCATTGCCGAAGCAATATCCGTAGACCCCATGCCAGAGGCAAACGCACCTAAGGCACCATATGTACAAGTATGTGAATCGGCCCCAATTACAACATCGCCAGGTACCACCAAACCTTGCTCCGGCAATAGGACATGCTCGATCCCCATTTGCCCAACCTCAAAGTAGACCACACCCTGTTCATGGGCAAAATCCCTCATTAACTTAGCCTGTTCCGCAGAGGAAATATCCTTGTTGGGCACAAAATGATCTGGTACCAACACAATGCGACTAGGATCAAAAACAGTCTCGATCCCAATACGGCGAAACTCGCTAATAGCAATAGGGGCAGTGATGTCATTGGCTAAGATCACATCCACCTTAACATTGACTAGCTCCCCCGGGGTGACTCTCTTCTTGCCACAATGCGCAGCAAGGATCTTCTCCACTAGAGTCACAATACTCCTCTCCACCTACCAACAATTACGTCAGTGATCATCAATAATTGACTGTGTTATAAACTATGCCACACTATCCATTTGGTCCATCACACAACAAGTTGAGCATAACTTAGCTGTCCCCATCACACCTCAATCGATTCATCTGAAATGTTAAAAATGACCAAT
This sequence comes from Chloroflexota bacterium, assembly GCA_034189315.1. Taxonomy (GTDB): domain Bacteria; phylum Chloroflexota; class Dehalococcoidia; order UBA2247; family JAXHVC01; genus JAXHVC01. The sequence goes on from JAXHVC010000204.1 coordinate 10,478, forward strand.
TAGAATTATCCCCCACCTTACTTGGATTCAATGATGCATTATACTAATAACACATCCATAGCCAAGCTAAGCTACATTCATATGTATTAATTTGCACTAGAGAATACCCCTAAGACCCGACACTGTCAACAGAATCAGCACATCGCCCCTTAACAATCACCCATTCCATACTTTCCTTAGGTAATATTATTTTCTACTTATGGCAGCAATACACCTCAAAGTCTTTGCCTTGACACTTCAAACGTGCTAATGATAGACTACATTTGACTGCTTGCATGTTTTTCCTCCTTATGACACACTCGGTAGAAGCGTTGACAAGACAAAGGAAAAGCCTCTACCGCCTTGCAAAGAGCACTGCGGATATCGTAGGACGGATAGATGCCTATGCTGGTTGCTAGATTTAGGAGGGAGAATCTCTGTGATAATCACCAGAATAGAGTCCATATGGCAAGCGACCGTGTCCTCAAAACCATACGCGGTGATATCGTAGATCGCGAGTCCCAATACATACATTAAGGAAGGCAACGTTACATTTCAGCCTCTTTTGACAGTTTGCCATCCACTCGACGGATAGGAAACAACCTAGGTATGTTTTATGAGATAAGTGGCATCGCCTTTAATATCAAGAACATCTCACAAGTAAGGTCAGCCCAATCACATTGTAGACAGTCCAATCAGGTCATTGCCATATTGGATCCAGCGTTATCTGAAGAAGACAGACTGATTGTAGATAAGGTAGAATGAATCGTATAATTAAGATGTTTGTCCAGTTTGGAACATCACTCAATGTAACAATCTATGAAATCACCTTGTCACATCCAGTCCGCAGAAACTCGCATGATTAACAGTAGCACTCCTACAAACAAAGGGGCCATAAAATGACAGTGAAACCAGAGGCAGATCCCTCCAATTTGCACTCAGTGTTTGATCGGGAAGAGATAGAACATTTGCACCAAAGAATGGACGGTTGGACTAGAGAAGTCTCTGGATTGAAGGAGAGAAAACGGCTCTTTGCCACTACATCTGGTAGTCCCATGGATCGTGTCTACACTCCAGTCAACACACAACAGCTAGATTACGAAAATGATTTGGGATTGCCAGGAGAGTATCCATTCACTAGAGGTATTCATCCTACAGGGTACAGAGGAAAACTCTGGACCATGCGACAGTTTTCTGGGTATGGGACAGCGGAGGAGACAAATTCTCGGTTCAAGTTTCTCATGGCACAGGGGGAGACAGGTCTTAGTACTGCATTCGACTACCCGACTCTTATTGGATATGATACAGATGCTCCAGAAGCGCGAGGTGAATTCGGCAAATGCGGTGTCGCAGTATCCTCCCTACGAGACATGCAGATATTATTTGATGGTATTCCTCTGGACAAAGTCACTACCTCCATGACAATCAATGGTCCAGCTGCAGTGATCTGGGCAATGTACATCGTGGCTGCGGAAAAACAAGGCTTGCCCATCAACAAACTCGGAGGCACGATCCAGAACGACATCCTCAAGGAATACATCGCTCAAGCCTCTTATATCTATCCTCCTGAACCGGCCCTACGACTAGTGGTAGACTCCTTCGAATATGGGACACAATTCCTACCTTCATGGAACACTATCAGTATAAGTGGTTATCATATAAGAGAAGCAGGAGCCACAGCACAACAGGAGCTTGCATTCACACTTGCCGATGGTTTTGCTTATGTCCAAGGAGGAATTGAACGTGGTCTAGATATAGATGATTTCGTCCCCCGCTTCAGCTTCTTCTTCAACTGCCATAATGATTTCCTGGAAGAGATCGCCAAGTTTCGCGCGGCAAGGCGTATTTGGTCAAGGGAGATGAAAGAGCGTTTCGGAGCAAAGAAAGAACGGTCATGGTGGATGCGCTTCCATACACAGACTGCTGGATGTTCTCTAACAGCACAACAGCCAGAGATCAACATCGTTCGGACCACCATCCAAGCATTAGCCGCAGTTCTGGGAGGCACCCAATCGCTACACACGAATTCCATGGATGAGGCATTGGCTCTACCTTCAACCAAAGCTGTGCAAATCGCCCTGCGCACACAACAGATAATTGCCCATGAAAGCGGTGTGGCTAGTACAGTTGATCCATTCGGAGGTAGTTACGCAATCGAAACCCTCACGGATCAGATGGAAACTGCAGCCTACGACTACTTCAGACAAATAGATTCGTTGGGTGGAGTGCTTCCCGCAATAGAACAAGGCTTCTTTCAGAAGGAAATAGCTAAGTCTGCTTATAGAGATCACCAAGAAGTAGAGCATGGGGAACGCACTGTCGTGGGAGTAAACAGTCATATAGTCGATGAACCGCTAGAGATACCCATACTTCGGATGGACGAAGAAGGAGAAGCAAGACAAATCAACCGCCTCAACCAACTAAAGCGTGAGCGCGACAATCGAGTAGTGTCCCAGAAACTGAGGGAGCTTAACACAACCGCACACAAGGATCAGAATTTGATGCCCATCATCTTGGAGGCAGTGCGTGCCGAGGCCACTTTGGGGGAAATATGCGGGGAATTGCGACAGGTTTTCGGAGAGTACAAAGAGCTAATTGTAGTCTGACTTCTGAAGAAAGGGGAGTGCTTTCATGAAGATTACTTTAAGCGTGATTAAGGCCGATATAGGCGGTTACGTAGGACATTCCAGTTCGCATCCCGACGTATTAGCCAAAGCCCAGGACTGCTTGTCTAGAGCCAAAGATAAGGGTCTGCTTGTTGACTTCTGCGTAACTCGTTGTGGAGACGACCTGGAATTGATCATGACACACAAGGAGGGAGAAGACAACGAGCACATTCATAAGCTAGCCTGGGACACATTTATAGAATGCACATGGGTAGCAAAACAGCTTAAGTTACACGGAGCTGGACAAGATCTACTCTCCGATGCGTTCTCTGGTAATGTTAAGGGAATGGGACCAGGGACAGCCGAAATGCAAATCGATGAAAGAGAAGCAGAGACCATTATCGTTCTAATGGCGGATAAAACCTCATCTGGAGCGTGGAATATGCCCCTATACAAGATGTTTGCCGATCCGTTCAACACTGTAGGATTGGTAATCGCATCTAATATGCACGGGGGCTTTTCGTTTGAGATTCACGATGTCAAGGAATCCAAAATGATTGTTCTCAACGCCCCCGAAGAGATTTACGATATGCTCATATTCCTAGGAGCCCCTGCTCGTTATGCACTTAAATCAGTACGCCATCGTGACTCAGGAGAAATCGCAGCCATATCTTCGACTCAAAAACTCAGCCTCATCGCAGGCAGATATGTAGGAAAAGACGATCCAGTCTGTATAGTACGTTCGCAAGGAAAGTTCCCGGCAGTGGGGGAGATACTGGAACCATTTTCCTTACCACACTTAGTTGAGGGATGGATGCGAGGCTCTCATTATGGACCGTTGATGCCAGTGGCCATCGAACAATCCAATCCCTCTCGATTCGACGGTCCTCCAAGGGTTGTCGCAGCCGGTTTTCAACTAGCCGAAGGTAAGCTAGTCGGACCTCGTGACATGTTCGACGATCCCGCGTTTGACGAAACACGTCGTCAAACCCAACAAATTGGAGAATACTTGCGGCGACATGGGCCTTTCGAGCCTCATCGTTTACCCCTCGACGAAATGGAATATACAACAATGCCCGAGGTTAGTAAAAAGTTACAGAATCGCTTTGTGGATATTGAATGACCAAGCTACTCATTGCCACCAACAATCCAGGGAAGAAGAAGGAATACAACAAACTACTCCATGGGATTGATTGGGAGTTGGTCTCCCCTCAAGATATAGGAATCGATCCTGCAGTGGACGAGGTGGAGACCACTTTTGAAGGCAATGCATATCTTAAAGCCACTGTCTGCGCAGCACGAGCAGGATTAGTCACGCTGGCAGATGACTCCGGATTGGAGGTAGAATCCCTCGGTGGCGAACCTGGAGTATTTTCAGCCCGCTACGCAGGACCTGCCGCCAATGACCAACAGAGAGTGGATTATCTGCTCTCTAAAATGCAGGGCATTCCTTGGGAGCAGAGGACTGCACGTTTCAAGTGCGTTATTGCCATCGCACAATCTTCAGGTGAAGTAAGATTGTGCGATGGCACTTGTCATGGAATCATCACTTATGAACCAAAGGGGGTACAAGGTTTCGGATATGATCCGGTATTCTTCCTCCCACATCTAGGCAAAACCATGGCAGAGCTCACAAGCGATCAAAAG
>JAXHVC010000205.1:0-38309 GCA_034189315.1 Chloroflexota bacterium
CTATTCCGTCAAAAGACCTTCCACCCAAATGCCAGACGGTACCGTTATTAGTGCAAAGATGCCCGTAGGCGTCCCGACTCATGAAGCTATTGCCATCGAGATATCTCAATGGTAATAGCAATCTCAATTCAGGGTCGAGGTATAACGACTCTAGATCCATACCTTGCTCGTCTATATTGGACATATTGTTACCTAATTATCAGAATACAACACTCTAACGTAACTCGAACCTTTGACTTTCCCTACCGCTTCCTCTGTAGCGTCTTCACGCTGTACCTGTACCTGCAAGTCAAAATTCACCTGGTTGAAATTGGTCACGGTCTCATACCGCCCACTGTAGGTATATTCCGTGTAACTCGATGCATCCGCTGCCGTTTCTTGGTATGCGTTGCCCGTAGCTGGTGACGTTCCATCGTCTATCAACGTCACCCAAGTACCGCCGGTATTGCGTCCTTGCACCCTACCTCGAACGTACTTGCTGGCACCCGATGACTTTTGAGCCCACGTTATACCTAGTTCAACCTCGACGATAGGCTCCGTAGCTCGTTTCTTTTCTATCGGAACTGTGACCGTGACAGATTCAACCGTTGTCCATTCACCATCTGTCGTTGTTACCTCGTCACTATATTGCACCCCGGTGCTGCGCAAGGAGTCCTTGCCGAATGGATGCAACTTAACCTCGCTTAACCGCTCCATATGCGCCCTCCTAGCCTATCCAGTCACCCATAGGGCAATGCCATTGTCCTTTAGGGCTTCTCCTTAAGCTGTATCCGCAATTCGGGCAATAGCCCTCGTCTCCAGGCATCGATGCTTCATATTCAGCCTGGCGTCTGTTCTCCCCTTGTATCTCTTTCAGTAGTTCGAACCCGCCCATCGATTAAAGTCTCCTATGAATTGGGGACGGGATTGCCCCGCCCCCATGAGTTACGATTATGCGTCTGTGCTAGCTGTCCAATTAATCAACATGCCCTTCTCGCTGGCTAGGTTACAAACGTATACGTTGTCGAATAGATGGAATGTTGCGCCAGTAACAGCTTCGGTTATGTTCGCTGCATTATCTTGTAGCATGATGTATAGGTTAGGCCCTATCGTCCCAGACGATCCAGTGATCGTGTCAACAATGGCTATGTCTGCCGAGTTCTCGGTCCAGATTAAACCATCATGTATCCATGCGCATGTACTCGCTACGGTCCTGAAATCAATAGCGCCTACCGCGAAATTACCGTAGATGTTGAAGTTCTTGACCTCTACACCATCGACCGCGCCCACAATTGCGATTGCGCTATTCGCGCCTGCTGCTGCCGCCCCGATGTGCCTGTATCCGTCAATAAGCAACCGCTCTGCTGCTGCTGTCGTGATGATCGTATCCGTAGCCTGTCCCGTTGAATCCCTGTATTCGCAATCGATGATGGCGCAATCCGCACCGCTCACCTCGATGCACCCCGTTGTCGCATCGATACCGCCAAGAAATCTAAGGTTGGCTATCGTGACATTGTTCGCCGCCAGCTTAAGGTCTCCTGCTGCCGCCGTGGCTGTCAGTGTCGGCATAAGCCTACCGTGCCTGACGCCAAGCACGGTTACACCAGCGACATCAATATCAACCGCACTGTCAGCGGCCAAGTTCTCGGCATGATAAGGCGCTACTACGATGATGTCCCCATTGTTCGCTGTGCATTTGTTCACAGCGCCATCTATGGTATCGAGCGCCTGTTCCCATGACTCACCCGTATTCGTAGATGCTCCGTTAGTCGCGTCTACGAAGTACATATTTCCAGGGCAATCACCTGGATAAATCACGAGGTTCCCACCGTTCCACCTCGAAAATATCCTACCTCGCGGAACTTCTGACATATTGCCTCCTATTTCGCCTTTACTGGCGACTGAACCATCTTGTTTTTAGGCGGCGCCTTGGCCGCCTTTTTCGCGGCGGCCTTCTTTTTGCGCTTATTCATTTCCCACCTACTACGTGATAGCGGCCGGTAACACGTCCTTAGCGTACCTTGGACTGCCTAGTATGCACAGGATTGCCCCATCACAAGGATTATCAACGACTTCGGTAGCCTGTAGCCGTACATACTTATCGGTTCCAGATAATTCGTCAGCACTTACCTCGATGGCGTAGCACTGGTCGGCTCCCGCTGTAGTCGTGAAACCAGCGGTAGTAGCTGCTGTAGCCGCGCCCCACGTGTTCCCAGTGGTACAAGCCTTGTACATGAATGCTATTGCCGTGGTAGTGGTAGGAGTAGTGTCATCACATGACTCTACTGTAATCGTTGCTGTCCCTGTGGCTCCTGCGTTCTTGACTATCAAGAACAACACAGTTTCATACAAAGCTAATGAAATCACATCACTAGCGGGGTCGCCGTTGAATATGTCCTCGTTTGCCGCAATCAACGCGGAAGGACAACAGTTGTACGGGTTCAATGTTTGTAACATCTTGGTTGTCATCTAAGAATACCTCCTTATGCCCTAGCTTCTATTACCACGAACGGGCTTAGGGTGTCAGTGGAACGTTTGGGGGTTAATGGACTCAACCACCACGGTTGACCGTCATAGCGCATGACGAAGCGGAAAGCTACCTCGTCATAGTCGAATCTCAAATGTATCGATTGTGCAGTCTTAACGCCGCCCTTGTCACCAATCAGGTATTGGGAGAAGTCGGCGACGCCTATATCGGCCTGGTCGCCCAAGGTCTGCATCTTCTCGGTGTAGATCAAAGGCTTACCTAATAGCGTATCGTACGGCATACCGCTGACGCCGCCTGCTGGCATGTACACAGGCACGCCGCCAGTTCCGACGGCTATCACCAACGTGCATAATTGTGTGAGTGTGTCATTGTTTGCCAAGAAAATGGCATTCTTACGACTTCTCGGATGGACACGCGACCACATTTTTAGAATGTTTTCTGTAACGATGGTATCCGCGTCTTGGCCGCTTTCCTTAGATACGGCAACCAAGCTAGGATTCCCCGCATTGAACGCGCCTAGCGCCATGTTGGTACCAGTGCCATTGAGGAAATCATCATCTTCAGTGAAGGCTATCGCCTCACCGAACATAGTTGTAAGTAATGGCTGTAGGGAAATCGGGCTATCTTCCATGATCTCATCAGAGACATAGACGAACCCCGTTAGCTTGTGTAAGGTCAGTTTGACCTTGCCGAATGCCGGCTTGGAAGCCGTTTTTTGCTGCGCCTCTCCAGGTCTGTATATCTGGACACCACCGAAGAAGGTTGTCGCGTGACTAGCATCTACCACCGCGGGGATCCCGATACTGTTAGTAGCCATAGGTATACGAGTACACTTAGGCCTTACTATCGATGCCTCAAGCGAAGTCATCAATAGTTGAGCCCTGAACTCTTCAGGCACAAGATAACCACCTTGCCCCATCTCCCCTTCCTCTACGTGTCCAGCGGTCTTGCAAGCTTGTGCCCATCTCTTCAAATTCTCTGATTGCCCGTCGCCCCATGGCCCGGCTTTGTAGATATCCCGTGCAAATTCACAAAAGAATTCCCACCCGCCGGTCTTATCTGCTAGTACCTTGTCCTCTGGACTATCACCGACTTGTATTCTCGGTCCTTTGCCGTGCTTGTCTTCAAGGTCTTCATTCGTATTAGCCGCCTTTATTGCCTCTTCCAGGATGGCATTAAGGTCCTCTTTGGACATTGTTAATAACTCTTGTTCAGGCATGTTACCTCCTGTTTACCTCACTATTCCTAATTCGTAGTCACTCCGCTCCTGGCGCTTGCTTTTAAGCATCGCTCGTAGCTCTTCACGGCCTAAGTTTCTGACTTTCAAGTATTCTGGTTCTGGTTCCGGCTCTGGTTCGCTTTGTGTCGCGTTTACCATCGCGTTCACTGATGCCTTTACCTGGTTGTATTGCGATGCCCTGGTCTCTGCTATTTCGCCGCAGCGGATCAATATATCATCGGGCATGTCGTCGCCCGTTAAACGCATATATTCCCTAGCTATAATCTCAAGCATTTTTATGCTCTCGTCGTTAAGGTCACCTTCGGATATCAAGCTTATGACGTAATCAAGTTCGTCCTTGATAATCTCTTGCGATATAGCCTTCGGTCCGTGTTCCTTGCCCGTATGATCACGCACCCATTGGCTAGCCCGGTCCATGTTCCATTTGCTTTTGTCGAACAGGTATGTGATTACCTTTTTACATTCCACGCAGTACAGGGCTTTTATTCCCTTATCTTTATCTATGTCTATCGTTCTGATCTTATGCCCGTCATGCTTGCCGGATTCTCCAGGCACCGGTATTCGTATGTACTCCTCTGTCACTTCCGGCTTAAGCTCGGCCCCCTCTAGTTCCTTGAGATTGTCGAATTCCTTAGCTGTTATAATCCCCGCTGCTCTAGCATCTACTAGAGCGTTCGGGTTGGACGGTACAGGAACAACAGATACCTCTAGTAATTCTTGCTTGGTGTAAGTGCGCCTAGGTTCACCCTCTGTTTGCCCGTCCTTCCACTCCTTCGGGATAAAGCCCACCGATACGGTGTTGATATACCCGCCTTCGATTAATCGTCTGACTGTATCAGCAAATGGGTATGTCTCCGCATCAGCAAAAGTAACTTCCTTGAACTTGAGCTGCTTATTTTCTATAACTGCCTTGGCTCTACCTATCGGGAGTCCACGGTAGTCATGCCCCCATAGGACAACCGGATTCTTTTTGTAGTTCGCAGTATCCCAACCTTTGGCAATTATCACCTCACCATCACGGTCAAGATCTTCAGTAGAACCGACGAATTCGAATACACCTTCAGATACCCGCTTGATTTCGGGCTCTATGTGCTTCCGTATCATTTCGTCCATTGCCCCTCCTAACAAAAAAGGGTATTCGCTTTAACGAATACCCTCGGTTGTCCCGCTGGATGTGTATTTATTTACTGTTTAGTATAAATCTGCTATCCATGAATATATCATAATTCTAGTACCATCTCTTCGCTTTGCGCCTTTGTAAAAGTATTCAATGGTATTCGGCACTAGTTTACTAGGTTCATTTACATCTTCTGGCCTCATTTGTTTTGATTGCTCGTACTTCGGGAACTTGTATATGTTCCCCCAAAACCTAACTCTAAGCCCATCAAAAGGCCCCCCGAACATCTCTGCATAATCGTCATATGTCATAGTCCGTTGCCTTCTTATACGGGCAAGGTTCCATCCCGACTATTATGTCATTTTGTTTGTGAATTATTAGTTTACCAAATTGTATACTTTTTAATTCATCCTCTATATGTTTGATGGTTATATAATCTACTCGCTTATCCATTACTCGAACCCACCTAGCACCGGCAATATTGTACATCGACACATCACATGTGCTGGCGGCATCTCCCCCGTATCGATACGGAAAACCTTACCATTCAACCCTGCACATATTTCACACACACGCTCGTCTATCGCTGCATACCATTCCTTGAACTGGATACCCGCTCGTTTGTAGCCGTCCCTGGCCCCTACGTTGGAAGCCGTGATGACTTCGGTCCTCGCTATCCGTATTGCCCTTTGTTCAGAGCAATTGTCCCAAACCCCTTGTATTCTAAGCGCGATATCATCCATAGACTCGCCTTGATCAAATCCAGTCTTGATTGCGCCTCTTAGGGTCTTCTCCAGTTCATCGCCCACTTCTTTAGCGGCCCAAGTCATCCTAGTATCTAACCACTTGGATGCATCTTCATTAAGGATTGGCTCGATTACATCCTGTTTACTCCGGAAGGCAGGTTCAGGGTGGATTAGTAGATATCCTTCACGTACCGCCTGCTCGTAAACATCCGGCATGTATCCCTTGAATACCTCTAGATACTCCTCAACCGCTTGCTTCTTATCGTAGGCATCAGCTCCAAGCTCGTCATATGCTCCCATCATACGAGCCCTTTGCTTTTCAAATACGTTTATCAATGCTTCCTGCAATAGGTATTCTTGCTTTTCAGCCTTTGAAACCCATAGCTTCCAATACTCTTCCTTAGACTCCTCGTCAGTGAATAGATGTTTACCGTTAGATTTACTTTCGGTAATAACTGGACCGGCTTGCCGTGCAACTCCGATCTTCGAAGCTGGGACTACGACCACGTTAGAAGGTACATAGAACACGTCACCATCTTTTACCTCGTCCTCTCCCATCTTCGCCCTGGCTTCGTTTAGTGTTATACGTCCTGATGTAAGCCCATCATTGGCTAGTTTTGATTTGGCCTCTTTATCTTCCGGTACCGGATTGTCAAAACCTAGCAGTAGTTCCCCGCTAGGTTGTGGGTAAACAGGTATTAACTGCTCATTGAATGACTCTGATACCTGGGTAAGGATAGGCAGAATGGTGTTCGATGCAAATATCTCCTTGGCTACTTCAGCCGTCGCCTTGTTGTAGCTACCCTCTTTGCCAGCTATCACATCAGGGACACCTAAGACATTGAGTATCTTTTGCCCTCGATGGTTTGTCGTGCGCCAAAAATCCAGTTCTCTATTATTCATCGTGACTGTGTTGATCTTTGCGCCGCCCCAAAGGAATGCAGTTTTGCGTGCGTTCTGCCATCCCTGGTGCTCCTTTTTCCACTCCTCGACCAGTTCTTCCCTGGTCTCTTTCATTGGCATCTCTGGGAACTCCAGAATCAACCCTGGCATGGCGTCATTGTGGAATAGCTTCTCCTGGTACCTAGTAGCATACTTCTCTACACCTAAATCCGTAGCGAGTGCCTTACCGCCTCCTGTACCTCTAAGCGGGTTCATTGGATTGGGACTTTTTACATGTATAACTTCTTCCAGCTCCAGCCTAGTTACATTCGCTCCTACTCGATACTCGTAGTACCCAATGTATTGGTCGGCACTATCCCGCTTTACCTCCATGCGCTGAGGTAGTGCCGACCACATTCTCTTCGGCCTTTTACCTCCTTCATAGTCGATTACGATAAATGCCTCACCCACGAGGACCATGTACAAAGTTTGTAAGTACATGAATTCATACCACGTCTGGAATGGGTTAACGTGCTTGATTAGATCAATCAGGATGTGATTAATAACCTCCTTTTTCTCTCCTTGCGAGTCAACTTTGTATAGGTGCCACTTCTCCTTGGCCACAGTATGAGCAATGACCGACGCCCCACGGAATAACCACCCTATCTCTCCGTATGCTTTGAGGTATGATTCATAATTCCAGGTAGGGGGAACTGACATATCTAAGATCTGCGAACCGCCTAGCCTGTATGCGACATCGCGCCAAGACGATATTCGTTTGACGGATTGGACAGTTCTAGACCATAAGCTCATAGGACCTCCGAAAAGCTACATAAATCTATAGGCTCTTGCCCTAGATACGGCTTAGGTTGAGGTTTCTCGATAATTTCACACGGCTTGACGGTAGGCTCATCGTGATAACATCGGTGGTATTCAAGCTGACAATCGTCATCTGGGTATTGTTGTTCGAGCTTATCCTTGAGGATAATCATCAAATCGTCAGCGTCCTTTTTGTTACTGAACCTGATCATACAACGGATACCGTACTTCACAAGCACCCCCTATCCAAACGAGAATCCGAAACCTGTTGCATTATCCGCACTCATGACTGCATAGCGTAGCCCATCGCACCCGTGGTCATTCTCCTTGATTGGCTCCTCTTTAACTGGTCTACCGCTAACGTCCTTCGGCCAACTGTAGGATGGTAACTCTTCCTCTGTGCATGTTGGCTTGCCCCTAGACTGCAAACTTCTATCAATCTTTACCAGTGAGTTTTTGAGAAGGAATACACGTGGTTTGCCATCACCCGCTACCCGAAGGCGTCGCTCGACTGCCTGGATACCGGTTGATATCTGTTTCTGTGCGGCGGTTGTCTCGATGCCATGTCGTCGCATAGTTGCCCTGTCCTCTGCGTCGTGGTCAGCGACCGTATACTTTATACGTTCACCTTGACTTAGTTCACGTATGTCCACACAATGGTCTTCAACTATACGTTGCGAGTAGTATACTTCTCTGTATCTATATAGTCTACTATCATCATCCAAAGCCCACCACTGGCATACAAAAGGGTTCGTGAAACCGAAATCAACAGACCGGAAACGCCTCCAACTATCAGGGATGTCGAACCGGTCGATAAGATGGATACGCGGGTCGTAATCCTCATATACCGCACCTTCGGCCTGCACCCAAAGACCGTCTCGGAGGCGAAGGCGTTTGACGCCTGTAAGCATATCGAGAGCTTGGATATACTCGACAGGATTATATGGGTTGTCCCTGGCAGTGGAATAATATACAGTAGCCCCGCCCTTTTGAATGAGACGCTGATTAATCCAGTGAAATTGATGATCTGGATTGCAGGAGAGTATGACCTGTCGCCAAGGTGCTGACTTGCCTCTCATACGGGCTAGTACTTCGTTGTAGTCATCCTCGGTAAATTCGTTAGCTTCTTCCATCCAAACAATGTCTAGAGCACCATCTTGACCAATCGAACGAATTTGTTCTTGCTGTTGCTCATTGTACATGCCGCCCCACGCCAACACTGAACCATTCTTGTATTCGAAACGGCTCTTTGAGGTAAACATCGTAACATTGGGGTCATCACCTATGACTTTGCGGTCCAAGAATAACAAGGTGCTATTGCCCAGCGACTCCCTGGCCTTACGCAACAACAACGCGGTCGCGCCTGGATACTCTTGACAATAGGCGTGTAGCTTTTCAGCTATTGTTCTAGACTTGCCGCCGCCTGCGCTACCCGTCAGCAATATCACGAATGACTTGTCGTTTAGTGGGTCTATTTGCCAATTTAGGGGCTCGTAGGCGACTCTTCTGGCTTCCGCTGTTACCATTACCACTCAATTCCAATCTCCAATTCTCTGGGGACCATCCTATGTATGGCTTCTTAAATTCGATTTCGGCCTTTGCCTTAATATCGAGTTGTTGACTGTCTGTCATGCCTAAGAGGTTCTTAGCTAAGAATATGGCACATGCTGGGTTAGTTCTAGACTGCTGAAACAAGTTTCTACGTAGGCTAATCAGACCACCCACTCGTTTTTTTGCAAACGTTTGGGAGAATGATTCGCCATAATGTTCCTTAACTGCTCTCTGCAAAGTTTTCTCTGACACTCCAAGCCACTCGCACATCTCAACAATCCCACATTGAAAGTAACAGAGTTTTTCAAACTCCTCCCAATTAATTACCTTCTTATGCCGGCTCATAAGTCCTACTATTCTTGGTTATCGTATTCACTTTTAACCAATCCTACTGTTTTTAACAATATCTGCTATGCTCATTGTACCTAACATATTTGGCATCTTGCTATTGATAATATCTAGCATATGCGAATTATCCTTTTCGTTTCTCATAGACCATGCAAAAGAGATCTCCTCATCAGTAGACGCACGATTCATTAGGGTTTTCCAAGTAGAAAAAGCCAAATACTTAGGAGTATGTACTCTTATCCTACGATTCTTTTTATGTGCCTCTTTAAAGAACCATGAGAAGCTATCAAATTCCTTTTTCTGCCTAATATCGAAATTCGCCATTGGCGTCTTAGGTTGGGGTTCGATATATGTGAATATGCAAATGATCCTAGGGTACAAACTCATATCTACAGGCAATTTATCCAAGAAATCCAGTGCATCTTGTTCACCTTCCAAACCTGCGACGAAATACCAAACGCTCGTACATTTATGTTTCTTCGACAAATTAACAAACTCAACTATTTCATCTGTGCTAATAGGTTTTGCTAATTTATTTCTATAGTCCTGTCGCATAAATTCAATTCCAGTTCTAACCCTATTACCATAACCCTGTCCATTCCTACGTACGTAATCACGTACACGAACGTCCAATATACCCAGTTTTTGAATCATATCAGCGGGGATCTTGTAATCGAAGTGAGAAAGCATAGGATAAAGTTTGCTACCCGATGGAATTTGTCTCAACGCTGCCAACAAATAACCTATAGGGGCTTTCTGGTATTCTCGCTGATAGCTAAGGTAACAGAACTTGCAATGTTGCGGGCATCCTTTCCCACAGTAGTAATAATATGCTCTAGATGTCACACTTATAACTGGATTTATTGCATAGTCTATATTTTGGTCTATGATAGCGGCCTTGTTTGCCGTTGCAGTTTGGGGGAAGTCAGCAATCTCCTCAACCCTCTTTATACCAGCCAATCTACGGATAAAATCATATGCTTCTCCAACACAAGTATAGTCAGCCGTTTTATGAACTATTGGCATGTCAGCTTGAAAGCCGCCAGCTACAATAGGTTTACCCAGCTTCTTGGCAGACACCAATAGGGGGTACTCTGTCATATCGCATAACGACACGAATACACAATCGGATTCACTCACGTTTTTGGTTACGCTAATACCGTTGAGATTAAGCAGATATTTAAGCAATCTCAACGTATATTCTTTTGGTTGAGTTTTATTCTCATGAAAATAGACCTTCACCAATAATCTCTCCCAAGTATCAACAATCTTTCAAGTACAGGGCGAGCATCACAACCGGATTCGTCCATACTCTTTTTCAACAGTGCTTCTACATGCTGTAACAACTCCAACTCAATCTGGCTACCTATGTTACCCACTGCGAAATAGCCCGACTTAGCAGATACAACATCATAGTAGTTCAGTACAGTACCGGCATCTTCTTCATTCCGATCCAATACAAGCATGTTGAAGTCATATGGTTCAAACCCCCAATCTACGAGTTCTTTTATATCGAAAGCCTTAGAGAGAATGTCGAAGTCCCAATCCCCGATATTCTTATTACTACGAATGTTGTATTCCTGCAACTCTTTGGTTGTGAGCTTACGGGATGGGATACGAACATCTACATACTCATCGCCACGGCCAAGCTCTTGAAGGATACGAAGGCGCATGTGACCAGCTATGATGGTATTGTCTACGTTCACTACGGGAATTTCAGCCAAATCAAACTTTTCCAGGGATTGTTTAAGGTCATCGTGCTGTTTAGGAGTCAATTTTCTTGGATTGTGTTCATAGGGTAATAGGTCATTGATCATTCGTTTTTCGGTAGTCCAGGCTAAAGTCTTGGTAGACAATTGTTCACCACCTTCATTCACTCGTAGTATTACATAAATTTAGCTTCAGGTGTCAGTGGGGTCATGGTTTTAGGGGCATGGGGGCATGGTGTGCAGTCACGGTTATTGTCAAGTATGACCCCTTGACGCCCATTGACCCCGATTTCCCTATTTTATTTATTATTTTTTACCTCGTGTTGTCAATAGTAAAAATGGGGTCATAAGGTATCATGGGGTCATTAGCTACATAATACGTATTCAAATAACACGATTTTCCGATGATTCAACAATGACCCCAAATTGACCCCATGACCCCTAACGATACTTCATAACAATGACTTTATACTTAATCCACTCCATTTTTTTCCATGCATAGTATGGTATCTCTCAAAACCTCTTTCTTTCAATAATGCCCCTAGTTGATTGTTTGATATTGGTCTTTCTCCGTTTTCCAACGCCCATTCAGTGAAGTTTTTATACAGTGCTGCACCTTCTACCGATTGCAACGGTCCTAATGTACAACACTGTTCTAACCAATCACCTAACAGATCCTGTTCTGCTCTATAGGCTTGGGTAGCGTGTATTACCTCCCTAGGCATCCCTAGGCCCCGTTTTTGCCATGCCTGGCACCCTTGTACCGCCCAAGCCAATATACCAGATGCCTCATCCATTAATCGGGATGCTAGGTGCTTATCCTGACGATCATCGGGGATCGAGACGGTAAATGGTATCAAGCGTATCCTGTCCCATATGGCCTTATCGGTTCCTTTAATGGTTGGCTTGTGGTTCGTAGCTAACCATAGCTTGTGACTAGGTAGGAAGTCGAACCATTCACCATGCATAAACCGGGCTGATACCATATCACCTCCTGTAAGTTGTTTAATTACCGATTCATTTAACTGCTGTCCTACTCCTGACTCTGTGGCCATCACGAACCTGGCACCCTTAAGCCTGGCTATGTCATTAGGTATTGTTTCTTGCCTACGTATCATGAGCGTCTCGGTAGGTGTTTGCATGGCATAGTCACCCATGATTTGAGATATGACTTGCAGTAGAGTGCTTTTCCCATTAGCACCCGATCCCCACAAAATAAACATACAACGTTCCGATGTGTCACCGGTCAGTGAATAGCCAATAGCCCTTTGTAGAAAATCGATCAAATACTCGTTACCATCCATGATTTCGATCAAGAACGCTTGCCACATATCGCAGTTAGCAGTGGGACATAGGTCTACGGTGGTGGTCTTAGTAATAAGATTCTCCCTTTTTGATTGCAATTTATCACCACTACTAAGGTCTACGGTTGTCTGTGGGCATCCTAATAACATCTGGTGGGAATCCAATTTGTCGAGTGATATCGGAACCCCTTCAAGCGTACGCGCCAGCTCCAGCATTGGCTTAATTTTACTCATACCCTCGCACTTCAAAGCCCATGTAACCAACTTCTTGCGCTCTTCCTTGCCCTCTGTCTGCGATGCCTGCGCGTACATCCCCTTTGCCATATCGATGGCTTTCTTTGTCACCCTGCCTCCAGGATCGATTGCCCATATAGATTTATTCCATACCAACCATCTATGCAAATCGTAGGAGTAATGTACATCGCCCCCACACCAATCGATAAACCGCTCGGAATTGCCAACGTCTGTAAAATTGTATACCCTGTCATCCGCTGCTAACGTTGCAGGTTCGTCATGTGACTGCTGATACAATCGTGCAGATTCGATCAATAGGCTGACCGTACCGGCATAGTTAGCAGCACCCTCATGCAATCCCGCCTCAATCCATTGGATGATGTACGGAGTTACCTTCAATTCCATCATTATCTTGGCTATTCGGTTCATGTGATCTCTACCTACATCGTCATTGTCTGGCCATAGGTAGATGTGGTCATAGTCGCCCAATGCTAATACTTCCTTGATTGCCTCGATACCTGGTGTTGATTTCGCCCCTGTGACCGTACCAATAGATCTGTACCCCTTCTGGTGTAGGGCGTCAGTGTCGCTCTCACCCTCGCAGACAAATATGTCGCCTGTCTCGTAAATAGCTTCGTTTATACGATAGAAAGGCAATTCCGACACCTTAAGACCTTTAAGTCCCCTGCTCCCATTCTTGTACCAAGCGTAGTCCTTGGTCCCATCTTCGTAGTCAAACCTCACGTGTTGCGCTTTGAGAACGTCAGCGGTATCCATGATAGGCCAGACAATTTTGCCTATCTGTTTGCCCATCTGTTTGGCCTGCGGGGGATCAGTGGCTTTGTCGTTGAACAGGTCTGTCATTGGCAGTCCTATGGTTTTCATTATCTCGTCGGCCTTGCAGCCCTTGAAGCAATTTATCAGGATTTTATCTTCCGTTTGATGTATGTATAGATGCCTACCCTTGTCTCCACAGGCTGGGCAATTAGCCTGATAGCGCCCCCCAGTACCCTCCTTCACCTCATCAAGTCGTGCCAAAAGTTGCAAGAGTTTCGACGCCATGATGATGACTCCTTTTTTATTTTTAGCAGGGGTTTATTCTATCTCAATATTGGCTCTTGTTTTTCCTAACGACCTTGATGGCTGCTTCCCTTCGCTCTCCTATCGACTTGGGCTTCCTTTGATACTTGCGCCTTGTGGTTTTGATTCCCATATCAATATTTGCATCCATTCTCTCGATCATTGTATTGATTGTCCTAGGCGGTCTACGCTCTATATATCCATAATCTATTACCCGTTGAACTTCTTCCCTATCGAATAATGGCCTACGACTGAGCATTCGGTAAGGGTGTAATCTGCCCTGATCTATTAATCGATATACCTGTGTTCGGCTTGTATGGAGCAATTTACACACTTCCACGAATTCCATAAGTTCGATGTTTTCTGGTGGTAACTTTACCATAACACCCCCTCTATAATTTGCTTCCCAATGCATGGGAAACTCGTTTATGGTAGTCAACAATGGCTGCCGCAATCGATGTTGTGAGTACAACCCCAAATCCTAACGAGTATGTGTGCTCAGATCCCGAATACCCATTTAGCCGATGGTTAACCACGGCTTCAGCTAAGATCAGCTTAGCCAAGCTTATATTCGCTGCTTTCTGCGAATAGTCGTCGTCGCCAATCTTGCCGTCACATAACTGGCTGAACCATTCATTCAATTCATCGTCTTGGTAGATATGCACTGTATAGTTCCTGTCTTCTACTACGGCTCTCACATAATCTTGAGGTAACTTGTATTCGCCTATAGGTTCATTGTGCCTTAATAATTCGATAGCTATGTGTTCCTCTATATCAATGTCTCGCTGGGCTATTTCCTCAAGTGTGCGCGATGGTGGTCTGTAATCCCCTTCGCCTGGGTGTTGATCGTCGTATTTTTTTACTCGTTCTTCATAGCTTTTTGGTGTGATCATGGGTTACTCCTTTCCTAATGGCAATGTCTGTATTCGATCTTGCGGCTTCCGTCTGGGTATACCCACTCAGTAGCCGCGTCAAAGCTGCAATCACTCAAGTTTTGATGGCATTCATCAGTTACCCATGTCCTAAGTTCTACCCTAGTATTGGTCTCTTTTGCCTTTTCGTATGCGGCTTTGAGCTGATTTTCAAATGCCGTCCTCTCATCTTCCTCGCGTGATTGCCTGGCTTGTTGCCTCTCTTTGGCGTTTTGTATCTCGCTTACTGGTACTAGATACCAACCGTCTACGGGTTCAATCTGGTCACTAGCCAATACCTTGATACCATCTATCGTTTCATATTCAGCAGACCATAGGTCGCCGTTGGCCCAATTCCTACTACATGGCTCATAGCCGTCTGGGCAATTATTTTTAGCGTTCTGGTAAGATTCCATTTTCGCTCGCTCTTTCTCTTCGAGGTATTCGCTGATGGCTTGGTCGTAAGCTTCTTTAGGTACCATCAGTAATACCATGACCTTCTTGTTGGCGCTTACCAGCACGCTTGGGTTGTATATACCTGCCTGATCTCTAACCGTCTGCCATGTTCCTTGGTATCTCACCTTTTTGCCGTCATGCTCAAATACACACATCACGCTGTTTCTGCTTATGCCTTCTAACTCTACCTCTACGCCTTTGCTTGTTCTTGTCTTTATCATACTCACACCCCCTTACTAACTAGAAGTATTGTATCACTATAAAGGGTATAAATACAAGTGGATTTGGGTAAATTAAAGGTAAAAATAGTAAGTTAAGTCAAGGTGTCTTCAGTTATAATGCAGATTGTTCTAGGGGGAGCACCGAACCGCTTCGATATAGACAAGGTCGTTATCTGTGCATCATCGTGGAAAAGAATGCCCTCTGCTGCATCCAGGATAGTCTTAGTGGTGTTGTCGAGATCTGGACGTGTGGCGGGCAAAATAACGCGCTTAGGTGCGGTTTTAGGCCTAGCCCTGTAGAAGATTAGTTGCATCCGCACAGGCACGGAAGACGAAAACAAAGGCAACGTGGGGTCCCTGTCGGTATTTATTTTGTTTAATATTTGGACCTTGTAATCATCTTCGGCCTGTGCGGTTTTGGATGGCGTATAGCTGTGTGGTTTTCCTTTCCTGTATGTAATCCTGGACCTACCTTTGGGTACAGGTTCACCGTACAGGGTAAAAGAATAGGTAGTCACAGACATATCTTATATTGTAACGTTGAATAGTCAACACCAATAGTCAATACCTTTTGCGTTACGGTTTGCGTTACGGTCTGCTTTCCCATTTTATTATTCGGCTACCTTTACAGGTAGTCCAGTAATACCCCGTATTCGTTTCACGAATTCATCTTCCTGGGAATTGTTATCGCTTAGGTGCATGAGCCTTATTTCCTGTAGCTGGCTGGTGTCGTTGGCTTCCAGTAGTTGGCATAGAGTGTCAATGCTCATATGGGTAGAGATTACTCTATCCCTTACACTGCTGTCTATCACCCCATCCTTGACGTTCTGTCGAGCGTGACCGACATCATAATTACACTCGACCATAAGGTGAGTCATACCAGGGAACTTACGAGGACTATAGGCGCTGTCTGTCAGATATACCGCCCTACCGCCTTTCTCACTATCTAGGCAGTACCCGACACATGGAACATCATGGATTGCCGGGAATGGCGTGACTGTCCATGTGCCTATGGTCACAGGCTTGTCAGGCTCGATATATACAGTTAGGCGGTTGTCTGAGTACATCCAGTAATTCGCTGTTGCCTCAAGCATGTAGCAAGATACCCCTAACCAAAGCATATCCCTAACGCCGCGGCAATGATCTGCATGTTGATGTGTAATCAGCACACCATCGAGATTTGATATTGGGAACTGTACTATCTGCTGTATCGGCCTTGGTGCTACTCCACAGTCCAGTAGAAGGTGAGTATATTTGTCGTGTATGTAGGTACAGTTGGCCCTACTCGTGGATGCGATGTGTTGTATGTATATCATATTCAACCCCCGACTTATGATTATACTAGAGTAGCCCTTGAATTCTGTTGCCCTTTATTCCTGATTCACCCCGCAAAACCGTGTCCCTTACGTTCTGATTCACCCAGTGGGACGGTTCCCCATAAATTCAAGTTCGCGCTCTAAGCCTGTTGCTCGTGTCTCCTGGCTGGCCCCCTTAACCTGGTCCCCCTATGATCTGACTCGTCCCGTTTGTCTGGTGCCCATTTTGTCAGTCTCATCCACTACTGCTGAAGCCCTTGACTCCTGGTTGATACCCCTGTTTACCGTTGCCCTTCGAATCTGATTCATACTCTTTATCAGTTGCCCTTGACTTCAGATTCAACCATCTTGACTGTAGCCCATCACGTCTATTCCACGCTTCGATTCCGTTGCCCTACAACGCCGGTTTCGACTCTATATATCTGGTGCCCTATATATCTGTCTACCTCGATGTCCGATGCCCTCTTTTACCGATTCGCCCGTTTATACTGTTGCCCTTTAAGCCTGACTCGCCCCCGAACCATGTTGCCCTCTCCGCCAGACTCACCCCTCGGATCTGGTGCCCATTAGGCCAGACTCGCCCCTCGGATCTGGTACCCATTAGATCAGACTCACCACTTGTTCCCGTCGCCCCCGATAACTGTTTATTACCAAGGCGCTTGCCTAGGTGTGCTAGTGGCGTCAGTGGCTTCACGATATTCCATAGTTGGGGGGTTGAGCGCCGGCGGCTTGATCTCCTCTCGATTGGCAAACAGTGCCTTCTCTTGTTCAAGCTCCGCTTCGGGGTCCCTGTCTGCATCGATAGCCCCTAGCATCTCTGGTGACAGTATTCCATAATGTGACAATAATTGCCTGGTGGTCGTTTTGAGCGCCATCGCGTCGAAGTCGGTCTTCCATAGGCTGGTTTCCTTGTGATAGCTAGGTGAATACCGCTCTGCATGGCGTCTGACTTCCTCGACAGTCATGTACTTAGTCTTGGTGAATCCATTGATTAGCTGCATGTAAGTGAAGTAACCGATAGCCTTGTCAGATATCGGTTCACCTTCCAGTCTGACATCACCAGTCAGATATTCCCTATGTACCGACATACCTGTGTATACTATATCCGCATTCAGATAGCGATACTGTCCTGTCCTCATAGCCAACTGTATGTAGCCCTTGTATCCTAACTGGAATACGGGAGCATTCTTGTATGGGATAATCCAGGCAAAGCCCAATTGTCTATTTATAGGTAGTCTTAACGTAGCCGCCTTCAGGCACTCGATAACTACCAGCTTGGGGTCACAGTTCTGTAGGTTGTTGTCACTCGAAAACACCTCTACTATCGAGGCGACAAAGGCACCGGAGTATTCTTTTAGAGCATTCTGGAATTGCTCTTGTATTGACGGTTCTGCTAGAACGGTCTTGAGTTCGGTTACCTTGGGGTTGGTTTTTGCCAATGCTGTTTCTACCATATTCCTCCTATATCAACGGTCACATTCTGGGCTTATCCTTTGGTACCGTAAGTTTTCGTCGCTGTCATATTCGCTATAGCAGAGATATAAGCCCAGTTTTTCTATTTCGCTAGCTATAGCTATTTCTATAGCTGATATCCTCTTTTGGATATCATTCCTGTCGGCTTCTAGCAATTGATATTGTGTAACTAGATCATCTAATGACATTGCAAACTCCTTATTGATGGGTGGTTTCTCTTCGTGCATCGAATGTAAGAGCCGGCTTTCCTCTAGACAGCACCGGAAAAAGCCTTCCTCTCCTAACGTGTCTATTATTATGCTATCTATCTCTTCTAACACGTCTTTCAGTAATTGCATTTCCCTTACTATGATTAACCGCCGGCCTACAAGTCCATCTAATGGCATACTCGCCCCCTGCTATTAATCGGGTAGGTACTTGTCGATCACTGCCAAGGGATAGGCCCCGACATCGGTTTCCTTATCCCTTAGTACCCCGTCTATGTATAACTCCACTATGATCTGTTTGTGCCCTTCCTCCTTACTGTTCGATGCCTGTAGATACATGTGTGCTCCAGCTTGAGCCTCGAATTTGTATTGCCAACCCATGCCTACGTCTCGCACGTTGTTCATCTTCCCGTAGCGGTCGCATATCAATACGTCTGCTCTGTATGTATCACCTGTCACGAGGTAAATAACCTCATATGTATTCGATTCATCCCCATTAACCACTTCTACGTCGCCTATACTATCATCTACCCTATTATATACATTATCATCCTGTATGCCCAACATCACAACCCCGAACATCACTAGCAAAATAACTACCATGAATAGGTGTAAACCTAGGCGGCTAGCTGACGATAGGTTCATAAGTCTCTACTCTTAATTCAAGGTCCTTCTCGGATACAATTAGCTCTATTTGCTGGTTCGGCATGTCTGGGATATGACAATAGCTTTCAGCGTTGTCTATCCATATTGGCAGTATTTCCTTGCCTTCGCCTAGCTCATCTTGCATCGCCATGATGATGTCGAGCCCTGCACTAAGCTGTCCCCCATGATTAAGGTCTGGCCAAGGCACGCCCCCCATAGTGGTAACACAACAAAGATCGGCATTGTCGTCGATGAATTTGATCGTGACCATCTCTAGCTTGGGATTAATCCTCTCTGACAATAGCTGCGCATGCGCCTT
This sequence comes from Chloroflexota bacterium, assembly GCA_034189315.1. Classification (GTDB taxonomy): domain Bacteria; phylum Chloroflexota; class Dehalococcoidia; order UBA2247; family JAXHVC01; genus JAXHVC01. The sequence goes on from JAXHVC010000205.1 coordinate 19,045, forward strand.
GTTGTATTCATCCAAAAGCTCGGAATCTGCAAAAAACTTTTCGTATTCGGCAACCATCCTTTTCCTAATGATGGACTTGGCATCGATCTTAGCTTTGGTTTCAGCCGATGCCTCTTTCCTGGCTAACCATTGGTTAGCATCATCAAGCCGCCGCCGGATATCCTCGACTTCGGCCTTTAGAGTTTCCACTGCTTTGATATGGGTATCGTCTTCACTGATCCCCTCTTTGAGATCTTTAAATTTGGCACGCTCTGCTAATAGTTCGGCTAGCTTCTGCTTTTGTTCTGTTGTAGGTTCATGTTCTGGGGGTAGTTTAATGTGCTGTAATTCGGCGGCAGACATGAATACTTTGTACATTTCACCGCGTAGGTCGTAGCATTTGGCGTTAGAGTATTCGATTTGAGATAGCCGGTTATTCGCTGATCTCTCTAGAGCTTCCAGTCGGTTGGATATCTCTATCTTGCGTTTTTCGTTGCGTTCACCATGCAACGCTATCCATAATTGTTGGTCTATAATAGCTCCACAAGTAGGGCAATTTTTAGGTACTATTCCCAAGGCGTCGAGTTGTTCCGCCTCTTCTACCCATTGTTGCCTTAGCACGTTCAGCTTATCCTTATTACTATCTATCAATTCCAGATAGCCGTTGTGCTCCTGTTCCAGCTCAAACATCTTCTGCCGAAGTTCTTTATAGTGCTCGAATACATAAGTGGATTGTTTATCTATATGTTCCCTGCCGCTCTTTTTATCCTTCTCGATCTCCTGATTGATTTCGGCTATTCGAGCGTCTATATCTATCAGATTTTGATTGTAAGTCGATATTTCACCACCAGCTTGTAGCTGGGCTAGTTCTTCCATCTTTACCGTGAGCTTCTCTTGTATTGGTGCGGGGTCGATGTATTCTCCTGGTTCTGTGAGTGATTCCTGCATGCCTTGTAATTCGTTGTCTAGCTTGTCTACTTCCCTAGTCAGCTTGGTCATGTCAGTTCGTAGCTGCTCTTTGCGCATTTCCCTTGTTAGGTTACCCAACAATAATGGTATCTCCTTGTATTTATTGTCCAGCTCTACAATTTCCTCGTGTGATACATCCCCGAATATCCCCGTTAGAAAACGTTTCCTATCGGTCCAGTGTATCGAGTTCAGGTAAAACGGATTGCTCATCACCTTGAGGTATTCGTCACCACCTAGGAATTCGATAAATTCGTCATACTGCGCCTTGGTGACTACATTGCCGTTGAGTTCGTATACAACCTTGTGCTTGCCTGTGAACGTCTTTTTGATTTGCCCTCGATGCTTTGACCAAACCTCTTGATATCGTTTGCCAAGGGTAACATCCTTCTTTTTTAATTCGATACCTGACAGCACGTAGGCTTCCCTGGCTGACGTATTCCCTGTATTGTCCAACGGTTTGATCTCAAAATCCGTCCTATTCTGGCTATCCTTACCACTCAATACCCACGTGTAGGCGTCGAACAGGGTTGTCTTACCTGTCGCATTGTATCCGTACACGTTCGTATTCTTACCCGAAGGCGTGAACATGTATTCACCCGATCCCCGAAAATCCTTAAGATATAGATAGTTTAACCTCATTTTCCCCCTTTACTGTATTATACCCCATATGTCACTTAATGTCACATGTGCTACTTTCGGTATGGCTCAACTTCAACTCGATAGCGTCACTTATCCAGTCGATTGTTGATATTCCCTGCCTCATTGCTTCGGCCCTCGCCGCCCTATACAACGTAGGGTTCCGCTTTTTTAACTCTGTATCCAGATGCCCCATCTTCTTGCCTCCTTGTCTTTGATTCAACCGATTAGCCTGTCGCCCTTATGTTCTGATTCACCCCAATAATACGTTGCCCTCTTGAACTGGTTCGCCCCAACAATACGTTGCCCTCTTGTCCTGGTCCGCCCTTATAGTCTGTCGCCCATCATGCCTGATTCACGCTTGTGTACTGGTACCCGTTGCCCCTGATTCACCCTTGCACACTGTTACCCATCAGACCTGATTCACACGTGGATACCATCGCCCATAAAAACTGATTAACCCTTTTCTCCTGTTGCCCCACGCGCCAGGTTCTCCCCGTAAGGCCGTAACCCGTTTCTTCTGAATCGCCCAGCGCCTCAGTTGCCCGCACGAGCTAGCTACCCCTCCCGATCTGTTGCCCTCATGTTCAGGTTCATCCTATTAGCCTGGTGCCCTTATGTTATGGTTCGCGCTTGTGGACCGATGCCCGGACTTCATGGCTAACCCTTTGCTCCTGTAACCCTGTGATGACTGGTTCATCCAGATTAGCTGTCGCCCCTTACTCCTGATTCGCTCTTGCGGACTGGTGCCCGGACTCCAAGGCTCACCAATTTCTCCCGTTCCCCTGTGATGACTGGTTCATCCTTGTAGTCTGGTTCCCGTCCATTCAGATTCACACATCTCAAATGTTGCCCGTATAGTCTGGTTCTCCCCTACTATCCGTCGCACTGCTCTACAGGATTCCTCTTCCGTTTTGGTTTCTCTCCGTAAAAGTCATATATCGTGAGCTTATGCTCGCGAGCATGGTTCAGGATATCAAAGGCATAAGGCCAAGGGGCGGCTAGCCCGTATCCCTTCCTCCACTCTTCCCACAAAACTGCGTATAGCAGTTTCTGGGCTACACGAGCACCGCCTTTGTGGTTGTACATATTCGGCCTATCAGGATATTTCGCCGCATAGTAGGCCTTGTACTCATCGTATATATCCTTCGTTAGGTTCCCAGATCTCATTATCTGTTCCCTGATCTGGTTTCCCAGCTTAGTTACATGAGGTAAAGCTGGTATATTCCGTTCTTTGATTATGTTACCGTCTTTATCTCGTTTGAGCTTCTTACCCCTTATCCTTCTAGGCACTTGCCCATCGGGTAATACATCGAGACCCATTCCCTTCCAAAATGCGCTTACGGTAGGCGCTCTGGTAATATCGCCTCCCGCTGCTATGAAGGCACCAGTTAGGTATTTGCCCATACATGAGATGTGTTGTGTATGTACCCAAAGGTGATGTTGTGTAGCTAGTTCTTCTATTTCCTTCCTGACGGCCTTTTCATTAGCTAGCACCTCCATGTACAGATCTTTGCCGTAGCCTATTTTCTCCAGCTCTTCCAGCTTGATATGGGTAGTAGCACACATCTCTGGCGGTGCGGTATTCCAATTCATTTTTTCAGGATGCCATATCCGCTCTAGCTTCAAACGATCTTCTTGGTACTTTTCTAACCTGAAATAGCTTCTAAGAATTTCTTCGTCCAGCTTGTACATTTTCACCCCTCTTAATAACACTCAAACGAAACCCCACAATCGCTCGTAGGATTTCGTTTTCGTGTTCCAAAGTCTCCATGTATTCGGTAAATCTATCTATTTCTGCACTTGATACCATTACGAAGCGTTCGATCTGGCGTTTATGTGGCATTGTATCTGGTCTTTCAGCTCTTGTTGTTTTTGCTTTAGATGCACAATTTGCCCTCTTAATCGCTCGTTCTCCTCTCTTAATTCCTCGTATAACTCTTCATAGTCATCTTTATTCAGCCCTTTCAAAGCGTTGTACCTCCTTTTTTGTATCCATTTTCACCTCTTTTATATGCTAAATATTGCCTCCTCACAGAGTTCGCCTAACCTCTCCTCATTCAGGTATAGAGCCTGGTAACAGTCGTCGCATAAGTCAATAGCTTTACAATTCAGTTTCGCCATGTACTCGTCATAATCACCGCTACGCTCAAACTGCTTCCCACAATTCACACATGTTACTATTGCCATTCCACACCCCCTCTATTTAATCCCTCTGGTTCGGGACTCGATACCCAAACCACAGATATTAAATCTATTTCCTTTCGCCCCAATCGTTGCAACACTGGCAATCGATTGATGGGCATAGGGCGTTACGTGCCCTTCTGCGTGCCTGCTTCTCGGCGGCGGCGGCGGTTCCGGTATAGACACGGTAGTCGATCTCTTGCCTCTCTTCTGCTGAATATTTCGTCGTGGTCTTCGTGTTGTGGAAATTGTTAATTAACTCATATCTCATTCTGGCACCTCCTTATTAAGCTGCGTTGGCATGGCTTTGTATTTGATCTTCTAGATATGAGATTCGTCTCCTTAATCGCTGGTTCTCCTCTCTCAAATCATTGTTCTCATGTTCCAGTACATCATTATCGACGCTCAAGTTAGCTACTTGTTGCATTATCTTTTCCGTGTCAGCTTTGATAGCCTCGTATTTCTCTAATATGTCCTTCGATTTACTGGTTTTTTTGTCTGCCATTTAGTCACCTCCTTATTTAACTTGTTATATTATATCACAAGTGTCATTTACTGTCAACAGTGACACTGTAAATATACGATTAATTCTCGGTAAATGATTGATTAACGAATCGTAGGATGTTATAAAAGAATTTAGGAATAATAAGAAAGGGGGTACTATGCTAGCCGAAGATGAAAGGATAGTTGATGAATTGATCGAGAAACTAAGCGCCCTACCACTGACCGCTGATACTCGTACGCTATTCAGGATAGGAACCGATAGCCCCACGACGCTAACTGCTAAATACCGGATACAGGAATTGACTAAGCTCAAACAAGGTTTACCTAGCCCGTGGGGAGAGACCGAGTTGGAAGCTGAAAAGCGATATCGCCTATATCGTCAATCTCGTAAGGGGGTCAAATGAACAAGGCACTTAACAAGACTATTATATTCTGCTTGCCATCTTGGGAAACTGCAGTCCGTATTGGGTCTTGTTGGTTTGAACAAGTCCTCGATTATGCCGAAGAAGCAGGTTTCTCTACTATCAGTTTACATGGCCAGAATTGCAATACGGCTAAGTTCAAAGCTACCCTCAAAGACAACCCTAACGCTATGCTTACAGGGGTTGGACACGGTAATCCGACCACATACACGGGTGAACGTTATGCAGTACTACTGCAATCAGGCACCGACCTATCTAATATGCAAAATAAGCCATGGTATGCCCTTTCCTGCAAGGTCGGCGCGCAGCTAGGCAAGGATGTAGTCGTGGCGGGATGCCCTGCATTTATAGGGTACAAGGAAGATTTTGTCTTCCTTGCCGATACATCGGATCCCTGCGGCGGTCGGCCTTCTCAAGGCTTTATGCGTGCGAACAATGCCGTAGTCATGCATTTGATTGATGGTCACACCTTCGGGCAAGCCTATCAAGCTAGTCAAGCCCAATGGCGCGAAGCCATAGAACAAGCTCAAAATGACGAGGAAGAGAAATGGTTAGTCTGGGACATGCAGAATCAAGTTTCGCCTAATACCAGCGACGAATACGGGGATATCGACCACGTAATAACAGAAGACGAGCCGCCTGGTGATCATGAATATAAGGCCGACTTTCAGCTAGCCCCAAAGGAAAACAGCGGTTGGTTGGTGTACGGAACTGTTAGCAATGTCGAAACTGGTAGTGGTGTTAGAGGCGCTTTGATGTCCTTAGGGGAGTCGAGACAGACAGCTACCGACAATGAAGGCAAATATGAATTCAGAAGGGTACAATCTGGTAGCTATGTACTCAAAGCTGAACATGACCAATATATAACCCAAAGCAAAACTATCGAATTAACAAGGGGGTAATAATGCTCAAACGTTTATGGTTCGCTATTCTAATAGCTATTACATGCTGCCTCATCATCCCTGTTGCCGTATCAGCACAATGCCCACCAGTCGAATGCCCACCAGTCGATTGTGCAAGTGCCTCGCTCGATCCTAGCCCTAGCCTATTGAGTCTATTGCTACCTACGTATAGCGTGTTGACTTCGTTTAACTTTGACGGCAACTTATATCAATCTAGCGATAATGTGATGTTTGCTTTCCAGTACCCAGTATTAGCTTTCGTGTATGAGAGCTTGGATACCCTGAATCTATCACTATTCCCGATTACCGAGTCGTTCGGTATCCAGTATCAACTAACATTGTAAGTAGTTTGTACGTAATAAGGCCGGTCTATGACCGGCCTTATTTTAAATTCAAGCTCCGAACTTAAATAATCGCTATCGATAGAACTTGTATACATCATTCGCATAATCAACGTATTCCGGCCAACGTCTCAACGCATCAGGATAGAATAGGGTAGTTATACCTTCTGCCGTGCCTTTTACCGTATGTTCACACCAGTAGTCCTGCAAGTCCTGGAATTGATTAACAGGTATAGGGCTGTTCGGGTCGTGGACGTAGTCGGTCACATAACAACCGCCTGTTATCCATAGTTTGCCGTCGTATTTTTCCATGATGCGCTGGTAATAACTGTCCACATTCTTGATATCCTGCCAGTCCCATACCCATAGGGAGACCCCGTTAGGATGTGCGTCCTCTTGCCATCCTTCGAACAGATGGCGGTCGATCTGGAAGGGGTAGACCACGATAGATACTTCCAATCCAGGGTTGAACTGCCTAGCGGAAAGTACGACTTTCTCCCAATGCGAATGTCCTATTGTATCAGCGGTAGCCCAAAAATCGTCTAATAATAATTTGACCTCTGGGTGGTCCTTCGAGAATTCACCTATCGTATGCGCCGCCTGCAACATCTGTTGCGGGGACCATCCGAGACTTATATACGTATTGTAAGATGTTGATGGGAATAGTGGCCCCTTCCCCAACTTATCGCATGAAAGCCCCAGATGTGGGCCGTATATTAGAGCGTTTACTCGATCCAAATGGAGCGTATTAACCAGATAGCCTAGATTGGCTGCGCTATCCGGCTCAATCATTCCGATGGCCATATCAAGCTGGAGTTTGTCTTTCAGATCTTCGTCGATATACCACGATCCTATACTATGTAGTTTTCCTGGTTCCGGTGGGGGCGGTTGATTTCCTTCCAATATTGTCAACCGTGCGTCTAGGTCTTCCACAATTTCGCTTAGGAGTTGCCCAATCTGCTTTGATTTTTCGACTGGGGTCTGCAACTGGCAATCCATCCGTATTACTCCCTTCAGTTTGAATTATATCGATAGGATTGGATTGAAAACTCTCTTCTAGGAATTTATCTATTTCGTCCTTCGGTATCCTGCGATCTCCTCTTCTCGATAGCCTATAGCATTTGATTATGCCTTTGTCGCACCATACCCTAACCGTGTTCGGTGATACAGATAACTCTTCCGCTGTCTCTAGGACTGTGTAGAATCGGTGTTCTCCCCCACCTTTTACCCTACGGTTACCTATAGCCATTGAACCCCCTTTTTAATTTCTTATATTACATATTATAGTTTTAAGGGGGTACTAAGCAAATATGGAGCTTGGAGTAGAACACCCGCCAAGGCATGGGGGATTGCCTAGCGGGTAGAGGAGTGGTCTCTTTCGGCGGCTATTGTAGTAATAGTAGTTCGAGGATTCCTAGCCCCGCTAGAAATCCAATGAGTAGCGCAACTCTTAGCTTGAATTCTTGTAAGCATTTACGAAGGCTCGATATCGACGTGTCACAATCATGTTTACATTGCCTTACCTGTTTGACTAAGCCTGGGGCTTCCTCGCTACCGAGTAAAACGGTATGCATCTCGACCAACAAGTCATGGTCGGATTTTTCCGGCATGAACGGCCTCCAAGAGTTCGAGTATGGCCTAGGATTAATCCGGTTCGTGTCCAGGGTTAACGATCAATCGGTCTAGGCTGGAAACCCCACACCAGTTGATGTACCCCTTATTTTTAGCCCTCCTGTAGGATTCATTTACCTGGGAAGGGGTTTGTGTGTAATTCAATACATACACCTGTTTACCAGCACCGACGAACCTATCAAGATTAGCCTCGGCAAATTCGGTTACATTGGCTGGAGTTTGAACGTTGTCACCACCCCAACCATAATACACGCTCTCTTTCATCACGCCTGTTATACCCGCTACGTATTCGCTGTACTCGAATAACTGTTCTCCTCCATTGCAGACAACCATAAATCCAGGCTTTCGCTTGTGTGCGTAAATGCTCATATCAGTTATGAAGTCAGCCAATTCTTCCTTGGCAGTAGGACGGTTAGGCCATATCCAAAAGGCGTCTATTACATCAAAGAATACGCCATCAAAACCCTGCTCGATTATTTGATTGAGGTAACTGTCAGACTCACCGAACATTATCTTTTGCCAGTCCAGATCCCAATAGTGCACCCAGTAGCTACCGCCAAATCGGTTACCGAAGGTCCCGCCCCAACTCGAAGCATGCCCTATGAATTTAGGGTACCCTGGTCTCCAGTCCTTCCCCCAATAATACCGATAGTCGGATGCCATCGTGGGACAGATATAAGCCAAAACCTTCTTGGGTCCACCTGGACTCGTTTGCAACGTGGTGATCTGTTCCTTGGTCCACTTAGATGCAGCATCCCCCCACTTCGCATAGTCGATGATTATCAAGTCGTACTTAGTCTTCCCTATTGCTTCGAGGTTAACATTGCCATACTGGACCATATAATCATTGATCGTGTCCCCACTATTAGGTTCATAGATGGCATGAATCCTGGTGGTTTCCCCGGCTATTATGCGAGTATGCACATCTTCTGGTGTATCGTAATCTTCGATGTCACCGAAGAACACTACATAATTGTCTGGTTCCATTAAAGCTGTGTAGGGCGATTTCCCGACGTATTTATCATCGATATAGATAAGAGCGCCCGTAGGTTCGGTAGTAACGTTTAATGTACCGTACTGCTCACCACCTCCACCACCTTCTAAAGCTTCCAAACGCTTAGCTACTTCGGTCACTATCTCGACAAATAGCTTAGCTATCTGTTCGGCCTTATCAACAATGCTCATTATTCCCCCTAAGATATAGCTACCCAATAATGAGTATATCCAGACGTATTTGCGTCTGTGACACCATCGCATACAGTGAAACCATTGGCGCTGATATACACACCACTCACTACTACATGGTCTTCGCTGTATCTATGCCTCCAAGCCCCGGTAAATCCGTCGACTATCACCCATTCGCTCAAGGTGTCTTCGGGCTCGTGTATAATCACTAGCCTCGGTCGGAATCCGATGTCAATCTCCCTGGCTGTCGTCCCGCCGGTCCCAGAGTAACTTCCGTATTCGGTGCCTGATATAACCCTACCAGCGTCAATACCATGAGTCCCTGTGGTCAAAGCTCCATGTGTGTTTACCTTAGTTTGAGATCCAGAAGTAGATTCTATGGTCGAACCACCAACGCCATGAACGGCGGTGGTAGCCACGTCATGAGCCGATACGTCGACGCCGTCTACATTCCCTGATGTAATTAAGTTCGCTACTGTCAAGTTACCAGACGTAGAGTCGTTTCCGTCATTTCGCAAGAATTTGTCTTCTACTGCTGCTGCATTAACTTCACCATCAACACCAACTACCTCGACGCTGTTCACGGTTATTTCGTTGGCTCCTAAGTCTATGCCATCGCTGAATACAACCGTCCCATCTAACCCCTTGATGTATCTCAGGTTATCGCGTATGTGAGTATTACAAATTGACGCCGTAACTATTTCACCTACCACCCAGTCCCTTGGTGCGGTCCATGCCATTTAATCTACTCCGTGTAGTTTGTTTTCATCTTCTAGGTTAAACATGTCCTCGTGGGGTTCCCAATTGCGAGTTTCAACCCTTGGTCTTTTGATCAACAACTCTTCTATCTGTTCCCGTTCACATGGGAATAGGGCTTTAACGTGCTTGTTTATCGGCTCATTCCAGCAATCTTCGCACAAGAATAGCTCGTTCTCGTTGGCAAAACTCGAACTATTACACCAAGGGCATCGCACTATCCAGCGTCCATGATTTACACAAGCTTCTAGTTCCATACTTTCGTCTACTTCTATTTTATCCGGCAATATTATTTTGCTCTTGCGTGCGCGTATCCTCGTGGTTTCATACCTAACGTGTGCAGGTTCTCCGAAATAAATATCAGCGGTCAGTATGTGGTTAGCCATCAGTACCCCAATCTGGAAGGATATGCATACCCCCCACCTAGTTGAGATGTATTCAGTATCCAGAACATTTCTGAATCGGTAGCTGCTACAGTCCAGCTACAATTAATTATATTACCCGCACGAGTCCAAGTTCTTACGATCTTATTGATGTAGTAATCATCATTCACGCCCAAATCTGATTGTATTATTGTAATTCGATCACTAACTTTCCTAGCTAGTATCTGTGTCTTCAGTGCGGTGCTTGAATCAATAGTATCAATTTCGATTTCTGGTTGTGGATCCTTTCGCAAAGTTAGAATATAGTCACATCTAGATTGACCTGTATTCAGGTCGGTCATAAAATCACCCGTCAAACTAGCAGTTCTCTTCTGGTAGTCGTTTTGGGATGTACTATCTTCAGCTTTAGTTTGGACTTGGTCACCGTCTACGTACAGCTTCCCCCGGACATCTAAATATGTCAAGTATAGTCCAGAACTACCAGTGTTCTCCACGACTATCTTAGCCGACTTTGCAAATGGCGTAATGGTACATGTTATATCTGAAGTTCTATCAGCTCCGCTATTGTCATCGGCAGCATTACCTCGATAGTTGTAGTTCGAGGTAGGGTAGGCGACCATAGGGTCGACTATATCCTTGGCAAAATTGTCGAAATCAGCCCAATATGTTGCCGTAGTCCCGGCATTAATGAATGGGACTTCTATGCCAGAATTGCCGCCATCAACGTCGATCATCTCCCATATTTGCCCCAATGCGTTCAATGTTCGAGGAGTAACAGGGCAAACGATTTCATTAAATATAGATTTTGCTCTCATTAAATAGGCTATATCTACCATCGTTTCATTGAACGTACCTTGGCTATTGATGCATCTCGATGTAACTAGTCTGTAATGTCTATCCTCAAATACAGCATTCCCGCTTTCATCGATGTAGAAGAATCCTAAATCGGTATCCTCAATTTTGCGTATTTCGGTTAATGATTTACCTTCGGCCCAATACAACACGAAATCGTCTATACCAGTACTAAGCGATCTTTTCGTAGCAGACCATCCCGCTGAATCCAACAAATAGCCGAGTAAGGCTCCCGCTTTCTCGTTAGTCTTCAGTGCTACTTGAGAATCGGCCCTGGCTAGAAAATCCATGCCATCTACACACAGTATCCTAGCCGTCTGTTCGGTCTTTTTCGGGTGCGGGATTATGTCTTCTATGTAACCATAGAAGATGTCGTATGTACTACCTTCGTGATCCGCATAGAATTTGACCGCCCTTCGAGGAACTAGGTTTCCATATAGTGGGCTACTAGTGTTACCCGGATTGTATTTATTGTCAGTATTCTTTACTGTAATTTCACAGGTCCCAGCTCCAGCTTTGACCATCTCGTAGGGTAGTTTTTCATCTTTCCCTATCGTTGTAGTTACGTCTATTATGTCTGTCGTTATGTCTTCTTCTGGGTCTATGAAATCACCATCGTTATTCCAATCCACTAGAAAATAATAAGCTTGATGTATTGGTGCGAGTCCATATCTCGCAGGGACAAACATGTCATATGGATTGCTGTAAATGCTGTATATTTCGTCATCGCTCAAAAACCTCGACCATATAAACAGGCTATCCATGTTCCCATGCCAATGGTAATAATCGACTCCAGTTAAAACTAAAGCGCCTATGCATAGGTCTTCGCTGGCTTTGCTTGTAGTATTCGTTGTGATCGAACCCGTCTCCTTGTTCGTGTTGATGTATATATTGCATACGTCAGTATCAGGGTCGAACGTAGCTGCAATCATTTGCCATTCGTATTGGCCTACTGTCATAGTCGTTACGAAGAAATCCTCTACTTCGCCTAGGTTATCTATCCCATAGATTACATGTCCGTCTGAATCCAACAAAACGCTATACGTTATTGCGTCAAATTCATCAAATAATTGCCCTTTAGTCACCAGCGAATGGGTTTGTGATAATGAATGAGGTTCGCAAAAGCTGACTATGCTTATAGGGCCGGTTATATCAAGAACACCATTGCTACCACAACTAGCATAATCGTCTACGCCATCAAAAAATAAGCCATGCCCTGAATTACCAGCTATCCAATTAGTGGCATCATTCATATCATAAGTAGTCCCGATGCTACCTTGCCTCGTGTAGTCCATCAGCTTCGTGCCCGAACCTTCGTTGAATAGCCAACATCCACACAGACCACGAGCCAACCTATGCGTTCTATTAAGTTCTGCGCCCCTCGATGGCTTACTACGGCTAGATTCTACAATCACCCCGTTTAAGCTAGTAATTCGGGATGTTTTGCTTGGTATTCGCATACTGTTCTATAGTCCTATATATTACTCAATTTCAATCCTGCATAATCCGCTGCTATCGTTATATCCTCTACCGCCGTGTTCCCGTTGTGCACCCCGACTTCTACATATGGGATATCCCGCAATATCAATGATACGTTCTTGGTAGTGCTCACTGTATATTCAACTTCTTGGGCATGATAGAGGACCGTGTCTTTTGTTGTCCCGCTATCAGGAGATAATCGTACCCTGATGGTCGCGTTCCCGTCGGCGCTGGCACCAAACGTTATTCTGAACTGTATACACACAGCGAGATATCCGTTAGCGGCTAGGTCGATGCTACCCTTGCCTTCAACGTCGCTCGCTGGTGTTGAATCGTCAAACGATATTGCTTGATCTTCTGTCCAACTCGAAGATACAGTCGCCATGATTTACCCCCCCGATGTGATTTATGTATAACCAGAAAGTCGCTTTTCTTCCTGGATATACTTGTTTATCAAACGCGCGAATTTCCTCGCTTCGTGTTCAGTCCCCATGATGGCCCCGGCGTGTATATGGACCTCGGTTTTACCTCCCATGCCCCCCATACGATCCAAAGGTACCACGGCTTCCGGTCCCTTCTCCGCAAACATGGCTAAAGTTGGCTTGGTGACAATTCCTCCTCTGGCCAACGCTGGGATTTTGGGGATTTCAGGGAATGCTAAGTCAAAACTCTTGCCCCCCAATTCTGGGATCCAACTGGGTACCTCGAAGCTACCAAGAGAAAAACCGCTAAGCTTGCCTGTGAGGAGATTAATCAATTCGATGATGCTATTTATTGGCATCTTTGCCGTTTCGACAATTTTATTGAATACACTGGTTAGCGCCGCTAGTATATCATCGCCCCACTTCATGATTATCCCTGCTACCAATGCAGGGGGGAATATCAGCCCCATAATGATCAATCCCCAATCCTTCACGAAGCCTTGTATCTTGTCCCAGATACTAACGAACGTTTGATATACGTTCTCCCATAGGTCCTTGAAGAAGCCGGTAATCTTGCTCCAGTTCTTGATTATCAGATACGCCACGGCTACATACATCAATGCCGCCGCAACTACCAACAGTATCGGCCATAGTGCTAGATTAACAGCTATCGCAAAGGCCGTTGCTGCTGCTGTAGCTGCCCATGTAGCAACAGTGTGAGCCACTAAAGATATAGTATGCCCTATCGTCGTAGCAGTTGCCCCTACTTGGATTGCTTTGACTGCTGTATAGGCTGACATTAAAGGTGGGAGCACCAGAAGCAAAGCTCCTACGGCTCCCGTTACGCCCATTAGAGCCAATGTCAGTTCTGGGTTATTTGATGCCCATTCACCGAAGGCCTTAAGGATAGGTGCCATAGCTTCAACTAGCGATGTGAGAGCGGGTAGCAAAGCTGACGATATCTCTATGAACATACCTTTTAGCTGGACAGTCGTTTGCTCGAACTGTCGGCCAACCGATTTATTCATCTCATTAAAGGCTTCCATCGAAGCGCCCACGCCCTCGGTCGCTTGCCCCATACCTTCCAGGTCTTGGGCGAACATCTCCGCATTGTCTCCGGTCAGCCCGAATAACGCATTTAGGCCCTCTACCCTACCAAACGCCGTCCCTAACGTCTCGTTATTGTTATCAGCCGCTTGCCTCAATCCGTCCAGTGTCCCGCTATAGCCCAATGCTGCGATTGCTGCTTCACCGCTGGAATACCCCATTTTCTCAAGCAGGACTTTCATGTCCTCTGACGGCTTGGTCAACGCTACCAATGACGCCCTTACTTGCGTCATAGCTTGAGCCGTGGGAACACCTTGTTTCGTCAAAGTAGCTGTAGCTGCCATGACTTCTTCGAACTTGACTCCTAGCGTAGCGGCAAGGGGAGCCGCTATATACATGGAAGATGACAGTAGTTCGAAGTTGGTCTTACCTCGTTTGACCGTCTCGAACATCACATCAGCTACTTTTGCGGCGTCATCCGCGCTCATCTTGAATGCATTGACTACGGTGGTTATACCGTCTACCGCGGTCTCGGTATCAGTCACGCCTCCTACTGCCGCTTTCGCCGAAGTGCCTAGGAATTCCAAAGCGTTGCCCGCTGGGACCCCAGCAGATATAACCTGGTACAGCGCCTTGGCCATCTCTGTCGGTGCCTTGCCCAACTCTGTAGATAATGCCAGCGTGTCATCTTTGAGCTTCTGGAATTCACTTTCCGATAGCCCCATCATGGTATTGACTTCTCGCATGGCGGTATCGAAGTCACCACCCATTTTGACAGACGCTATACCAACACCGGCAACGGCTCCCGTCATAGCTAGACCAGCTTGGCGCATGCCCTTTTTATGCTTCTCGATATTACCAGCGAACCCGTCCATGACACTGCTGGCTTGATCTTGAGCTTTGAGTATAACTTCGAGTACTTGGCTAGTAGTGGCCAATTTCTACCCCTCTAACGTTGCTTGCGCTTCGCTTCCTCAAGCTTTGCCTCTTGATATTCGGCATCTATGTTTAGGCACTTAATCAACCCGTCTCTTACTAATAAGGGCATCCCCTCCCACTCTTCCCATGGTATCCATCCGTATTCCTTCATGAATCGGTGGTATATCCATAGTTCGGGTATGCCCTTGTCATGTATTCTGTCCCATTCAGGATTTCTGCCCTGTGGGATGTCTTCTAGCTTGTAGAGGATTCGATTTTTGAAGTCGGTATCGTTGGCGTCAAACTTTTTTTTTGACGCTCCTGTTCTACCTGCCATTCTGTCAGTACCCAGTCGAGCACGTCTTCCGGTAGCTGTTGGATATTACCCTCTGTGATAGGTACGGCATTACCCGCGTCATCTTCTACGTTCCAGGTCTGTATGATACGTTTAGCCATTGCTATACGGCTCGTCTTTATTCGCATAGGCGACATTTGGGCTTTGCCGTCGTCACCCATAGTTATATCCATTGATAACTGATGGTTGATGATGTAATCCTGATCTCCCCCACTCCAATAACGTTTGATTTCTATCTCGTATTCCCCGAAAGGTTCAGGGAACTCTTTGCGAATGACGTACGTGTCATTCGGTGTAAGCCTTGCCATTTACCCCCCTATGCTGCTGTACCAACGGTTAACGCACCGTGCACTTTGAAACTAGCCGACAACTTCACGATATCAGCTACGGTCATGTCTACATTACAATCTTCTAACCAACATTCCCCTGTGAGTTCAGGATACCCCACCGTATCACCGAATGGGTGGATCTCGAAACTAGCCGTCTCTGTTGCTGTCCTCAGTCCATCTACCACCGTCCACGAACCTGTAGTCGCTACATCGTTGAACCATAGCTCCGCTGTGAAGCTGCAATCCTCTAGCTCGTCTGACGCATAAGAATGCCCTGCATCACCCATAGCTGTAACATCGACTAGACCATGACCTTTGGTATTAATTGCTACCTTCGTGGTATCAGCCTGGACAATACGCAGTGTCCCACCACCTGCGTCATCCAAGGATAACGAGGTATCAACACCAGCTCCTACTGTGCCCTTAGCCATAACTAACCTCCTACCCTGTTGAATTGGACCGCTGTAGTTATAGATACGTCGGTTCCCGTTACATCGAGAACGGCTCTAATATACGGTTTGACCAACGTTGTTAAGCCTGATTTGTATTCAGCGCCTAAAGCCGAAAATTGGGTAAATGCGAATAGCTCCGTATCGTCTCCAACGAAGTTATCGTTGCTGTGTCTAACTGATACATCGATGGTATCCGAAGCTGACACTTCGAAGATATGCAAAGCCGCCGTATAACCGAGAGTGGATATGTAATAGACATCTCCAGTGTCCCAATCATCGTCAGTCCCACCGCTCAATGTCGCAGTTACCGTTGTCCCTGTATTCGCCGTGATGGTTCCCGAACTACCGTCAGTAGTGTTGTATACTGTGCCGCCTACCAGCTCGTTAACTCTCCACGTAGATGATGCATCGGTTAGAATCGCTGCGTCGTTCGCGCCTGTATGAGTACCGTACAGGTTCGCATTGGTTTGAGTTGTACCGTTACCGTCGCTCGTTACTGCCGTCTTAGGGTAGAGTACGATTCCCTCCTGAATGCTGTGTTTCCCCATCGATGGCTTGTCGTGGAACTTGAACGATTGCGTCATCTTCACTACATCACCTATATCGCTGGTGATAGGATAATCTTCCTGCCAATATTGACCGAATAGAGCGATACTTCCGTAGGCGTCACCAGTAGGCAATATAGCAAGTACCCCTGCCGATGTTGCCGTTCTAGCTGCATTGGCTACGGTGTGCGGTCCTGTAGCTGCGTCATTGAAGAATGAATCTATGGTAAATTCATCTGCAAATATTATCGGGCTGTGTTCATGGCCTGATGCATTAAAGGGCGTAACGTCCACGTAATCTCGTTTACCACTGTAAGCTACCTTGTTGCTATACCCTGTTATGTCGTAGCCATCCTGGAATATCTCCGCATTTTTACCCGCATATATAGCCATATTTATCGCTCCTACGCACTAATAGCCACAACGTGCAACGTGAACTTACACCCTAGATAAGGATGTTCTGCATACATCAATATTCCGTATTCCTCACACATGTCTAACCAACTACAGTCAGCTTTACCACCTAGGGTATTGTCTGCATTTATCGCCGCCTTAACCGAATACGTACCAACTGGTGACATGTATGGGTCTAAGGCTGATTGGGCGTCATCGATGTCGCTAGCCATTGCGTGCAATACAGTGATCTCGAACGGCCCCATAAATCCGACATCACCCATAGTGGTCTTATAATCAAGCTTCCCTGGTACAACGAAGGCACAAGGTAACTCGTTGATTGAATCCGGTGGTTGTGTATACACCTTGAGTCCTGTAATTGTGTCTAACCTGGTCGCTATCCCAGACCTGACGCTGGGAACTGACACTGCCATCAATCACCCCAATGCTTAGCTATTATCTCTTGAGCTTCTCTAACTAGTTGTTTAACCTTCGGTAACGCTCTATGTATTCCGGGTTTAAAGAATGGTATCGCCCCGACACCCCTTGGTTTTCTCTTCGACTCCTCTAATTCTTGGGCATACTTAACATTGGTTCCCATCCTAGACCATTTCGGTACTTCAGCCCGATCTACTTTAGTGGTCCAACTTCCTATTAATCTTCCTGAATCAACTGGTGTTAATATCCTTACCTCGCGTTCAAACACCAAACCGCCTTGGTTTAATATGCTACCTAGCGGCTTTCCGACCATAGCAGAACGATTTTGCAGCTTCTCTTGTATCCGCTCTGCGTGAGGTAAGTCAAACTGAACTTGTAACATTACCGGATTGTCCTTCTCTTGTATCGCAATACTATTTGCTTAACGTCTTGGTCTAATCCATGCACCTTCTTCGCGGTTCCTATATCCGTGAAACCCGTCATATTACCAAAGGCCGTATCCTTCCTCTTCCACAACCTAGCTGCTTGAATAATCGTCGCCTCTGCTATGTCTTCTGGATATTGATAAATAGATATAGCTGTTGTCTGCACATGTTCAGCCGCCGTTGTCCCATTAACACCCCTCGATACCGTCAAGGTATTCGTCGATATCGAGCTTACGTATACCTGTTCTGACTCGATCCTAAGTGTCTGGCCCTCTGCGAAATTGTCGCCATCGGTAACGTCAATCGTCGTAGCTGAAGATGATAAAGGGTCATCTTGTACAGTATCCCCACTCGATACGTAGGGCGTTGAAGATTGCCCATCCCCAAAACCGAACACCCCTGCAATCTCGACGCCCTTTCGGATCCCACTTGCAAAACCGCCATAGTCGCTATCATTCGATATCTTGGCGTACAGCTTCGGATACTCGTTCAATGGATATAGCAGATAGTCGGTTGTTGCCATCGTCGATTCGAATGTCCCGTCTCCGTCCTCGTCGAGCTTGAACGTGGTCACAGACAACAAATCGTCTAATAGGATAGGGCTAGCCGTACCGTCGTAATACCTGGTCGTCTCATCACAATAGAAGAACCGGTCCGTATACAAGTTCATCGCCTTGCTTGCAGCATTCAGCAATTGCAATAAATCCGTATCATCACCCGTCCCTGTGATGCTAAGTCTTCTTTTCAGTGTCGTAAGATCAGCGTAGCAATTCATTGCTTTTTAGCTCGTTCCTTGTCTATCGATGTCTCGGCCGTGAGGTATCCAAGAGTCGCCGCTATCAGGATTACCGCTCCTGCTATCGTGGTCACTTGTTCACTTACGTTTACCCCCCATATGAGCGTGACAATACCCGCCACTTCTCCAACAATAGCCGTCCAGAATTTACGTGATTTCCACTTGCTATGCATAACACCTCCTAAGAAGTTAACAACCCGTTGAGGTATAGATTAGACAATTCGGTATCTGATAAGTATCGGCTATACAATGCCACTACCCTGACACATCCATCTAAATGGTATTCGGCTAGGCTCCCACGTCTACCAATAATGAATTCCCAACTGTCGTCATGCAGTGAAGTCACTGCACTTTGCCTCTCGGATAATCTATTGCCGTCCATCCATATAGACTGTGAATTATTTTGTACCGTGCCATCCCATCTCCCAGCTAGCAAATGGCATTCCGTAGTGTCAGATGTCGGATTCGTAGCAAACAAACTTGAACGTGTGGTCGCATCGTAAATGTCCCAGTAAAACCTATTCGTAGGCTGGTAATAGACCAAACAGTATGCACTTGCACCCGCTCCAGCTAACGCCCACCCCCTACCGGCTATAGCCATTGTTTGAGCCCAAGCATCGGCCTTGAACCATACCAATAGTGATACTGGACCTGTTATCTTGGCACAGTCAGCGCCGCAAGTTATCCAGTCGTCTATTCCGTCAAAAGACCTTCCACCCAAATGCCAGACGGTACCGTTATTAGTGCAAAGATGCCCGTAGGCGTCCCGACTCATGAAGCTATTGCCATCGAGATATCTCAATGGTAATAGCATTGTGTATTCACTACGACGCAAAATTGCAATGGTGAGTCAAGATACTTTCATCTTTAACACAACTGTACGAGAAAATATCGCCTATGCTCTAGAAAATGTAACAGAAG
>JAXHVC010000206.1:0-31608 GCA_034189315.1 Chloroflexota bacterium
TGAACGGTTACACGTAGGGAATGTACTACAAATGAAGTGAAGGAGATGAAGTAAGAGTCGATAAACCTCTTCAAGTTCCAGAATAAGTTCGCTACGGAAGAGACCCTTTCGGAGCTAAAGGCCTAATCGTTTAAGATTATTACAGAATATACCAGTTTTAGAAGAAATAAGGAGACATATTAATTTATTGCCAGTTGACGTCGCAAATGTGGGTGCATATAGAATAATTAGGATTTATATAATGTATCACTTAAGGAGGAGATAAAGTATGCAAGGTCCTCTAAAAGCAGTCTGCCTGATGATGCTATTGGGCATGATCATAATGGGTATGGCACTGCCTCCTGCAAGCTTGGCTGATTGGAATATAGTCGATGGACATAAGATGTTAGAACCTAAGCTCCCTGATCCTTATGGATATGATGTACGGTTCGACGAGTATCCGATTGGGGATGACTGGCAATGCACAGAGTCAGGAGAGGTAAGTGACATCCACTTCTGGATGTCATGGCAGGGAGATATCGATGGCATAATAAATGCAATCGATGTGCAGATATATGACCATAATGAGGGTCCTCCCGAACAACCTGGAAATCTGTTGTGGAGCAGGGTTTTTGGACAGGGTGAATTCACTGTTCGAGAGAACTGCTCAGGTGATCAGAAATGGTATGATCCAAACGAACCACCCGTTATTGAAAACGATCACCTTTTGTATTATCAAGTGAATATCATGGATATCGATAATCCCTTTTATCAAGAACAGGACAACACGTATTGGTTGGTGTTGAAGATTGACAACACTGGTGGACAAGCCGGATGGAAAACAGCACAGAACCAATCAAGGGCTGTTGCTGTCTATTACGATCCCTTCACAGAGGAATGGGTATCATTGATTGATTCTATGAATGAACGATCGCTCGATTTGTCATTTGTCATAAACGAACATAGCGCCCCTGACCCAAGTAGTAAGTGGTTACAAAAACCAGGATTTCTACAGTATGAGATGAGTATCCAGGCAGATAATGCTGATGGGTATCAGCGTGTTGTTGCTGATGACTTTCTATGCACAGAGACAAGTCTACTTACAGATGTGCACTTCTGGGGCACATGGTATCAGGACATGATTGGAACATTTACTAATATCCATCTAAGTATACACAGCGATGATCAGACAGGTGAATATTCTAAGCCCGGCGAACTGTTATGGGAGATGGATTTCACTGAATATGGGCATAGTTTCGGAGCGTGGACTAATCAAAACCAATTATGGGATCCCATTACTGGGGCCGTAGATATGGATCAGACGCTACACCGATACGATGTTTATATCGATCCAGCAGATGCCTTTCTACAAGAAGGCACACCAGACAATCCTATCATCTACTGGCTAGATATCGGTGTGGAGACTGGATTTAGTGAGTTCGGATGGAAGGTACGCGATCCATATGAGGGACACTTCGAGGACGACGCAGTCTATTTAGATACAGACGGGCAATGGAAGGAGCTTCGCTATCCTGGTTGGCACCCGCTCGAGGGGGATTCAGTAGATATGGCCTTCGAACTAACATTTGAGCCTATGGACTTTGGCGATGCACCCGACAGCCAAATATCGCCGGGTTATCCCACGCTGCTGGCAAACAATGGTGCGCGCCATGTGACTATTCCCAATGTGTATATGGGCAATATGGTTGATCCGGAGCCAGATGGCCAACCAAATGCAAATGCATCCGGCGATGACATTCTAGACATGAACGATGATGAAGATGGTGTTGTATTCACCAGCCCATTGATCCCAGGACAAAATGCCACAGTAACCGTCACCGCCAGTGTCCCAGGATTCCTCAATGCCTGGGTTGATTTCAATGCTGATATCGATTGGTCAGATCAGGGAGAGCAGATCTTCAACAATACGCCACTTCTTGCCGGCCCAAACAACCTTCAATTCTTCGTTCCTGCCAGTACACTTGTGGGGCAAACCACCTTTGCTCGATTCCGTTTCGATCAAAATGGTAGCCTACCATATGACGGACCTGCTTCTGGCGGTGAGGTAGAAGACTACCCAGTCAATCCAACTTCAGAGCTGCCTGCCATTGTATTATTCGCTATCGCCCTTACCTGTGTAGCAGGTTACGTAGGCCTACGTAAAAAACGTAGTGCAACCAAGGCAGAGGTATTCTAACGCGATATATTCATAAGCAAGCTTAAGAGAGCCCCATAGGAATACTATGGGGCTCTCTTACATAAGAGGTTTGCCCTTAAATGTGTTGTATCAATTCTTTACTCCTTGTTATCCTCGATTTCATGCTTTTGTTAACAATATCTACCATTACCTTTACATTACCATAGTAGCATACTAAACAACACATGCCTTGTTCAGTGGCAAATCGATGAAAACAGGAAACAGGAGGAATATCTACTATGAGTGATAGGGTTAAATGGGTGGAAAGCAATGGAACGGAGATACTGTTTTGCGATTACCGCGGACTAAAGGGAGATGAACACGCTGAAGCCATAGAGGCGCAGGAGAATGAAATCCTTAACCATAAATCGGATTTCGTTCGTGTCGTTATTGATATGTATGATAGTAATATGTCGGACAGCTCAATGCAAAAGGCTGATGAGAGTCAAGCCAGGATCAAAGATCAGGGAATCCAAGTCGCGCTTAGTGTTATTGGCCTCGGACGAATACAGAGAACCTTGGCCCAGGCATTCAGAAAAGACATATACTTCGCTAAGGATTTCGATGACGCAAAGCAATGGCTAGTAAATAACTAAGTGTTGTCTAAGATAACTACTTGTCCTGGTTGGCGAACAAGTAGTCCATCTCCTATGCTAGATAAATCAAGCATAATACATCTGTAAAGAAGAAATGCGCTTGTGTCGATGAAGGAGCGTAACGTACTACGCTCCTTTATTTATATGTCACACAGATTCTATATTCAGCCACCATAAAACACCTACCTAGAACGGATTTATCGTTTAGAGAACGATATGATTAGACCTTTAGCTCCCAATGATTGAATCCCCCACTTGGGAGAATTCCCTTGCATAATCATTCACACACCATACTATCGTGGGTAGATGGGAGCCCTCGCGATGACATCGTGACACGGTCTATTACCACCGAATCCGAATCCTTACCTACTACGATTTAGAATGTAGCAGATCGTTAAAGACAGACACAGTCAGACAGCTGAAGATATGTGATAAACTCTAACCTTTGGATGAGTATTTAGGAGTCTTTAATACGTTTGGAAGGGATTAGCATTAGCGAACCATCAAAAGCCATATCCACGTATTTACGAGGTGCTTCCCGCTGGTTATTTAAAAATGATACAGGATAGTCTAATTTAAAGATTACTCTTGGAGCTCAAACTCCCAGCTACACCAAAGGTCATCAGGATGATCATCTGGTGGACAAACCAAGCAATTCATCTTGAACTTGGGATTTATTTCCTTCGCAAACTCCTCAAATAGAGCCACACCTACTGGTTTGCACTCGAACAACGGTCTGTTATCCCTCATTCTGGCTCTTTGTACCGAGCAATCGGTGACATTAAATACCACCTTATTCCCAGCAGACCGCACGATATCATACTGCATGCCCTTTGACTGAGCCCAGATCTGGAGGTTGAGAGCCTTGGCCAATGCGGATACTCCATCATCTTTGATATTCAAGATTCTTTTAATCCTACGGGCCTCAATAGAACCATATCTGCGCCAGACAGAGATATCGGTTTCAATTGCCTTCTCTATCCCATATCTTTCTTCCATTCCAAGAAACCAAAGCCCATCAATAGTCAGAGTGTTCTGAGAATAGGTTTGTATTATCTCTATCAGGATTTCCTTGGGAAGAGAAGCTAACTCGATCTTATCCATTAACAACTCCTTTCACTAAGGGTAATGTCCCCTGCAAGACCTAGATAAACAACTGTATGAAGAATCTACCTCAATCATCATATTCAAGAGCTGTATTACTATTACTGATACAGCTAACCTTGTCTTCAGCAAATCACTTAAAACTCGGCCAACTTTGCATAATAATATAACGTGTTTAAAACGGTGGTTTTAATGCTTCGTCCCCGCTCAGAGGAAATGGTTTTACATCTATTGCTGCATCATATACAAGCCATACTATCAAGACAAAAACCATTATAATCGTAACATGTCACCAGTGATTAGGTAAAGACTCACATATAGGATTGGGTAAGAATATCCTTTAATGCAATCTACATTCGGTACTAGACATAAATAATGTGTGAGTGTAAGACATCGATATTTGACAACAATGTGGGAAATGGCCTAGGGTAGGTATTGTGCAATCTCAAGAGAAGGATCGGGAATTAACGACTACTAGGACGATTTTTGGAGGTTTACCAACCGGATATGAACATCATAGACTGTATGAAGCTATTTATGGAACCAAAATCGATAGCATTGATCGGAGTATCAAGATCAGTTGAGAATGCCATATTCAATCCTTTGGGGAATCTCATAAACTACGGCTACCAAGGTAGGTTATACCCCGTAAATCCATCTGCAGACGAACTTCAAGGAATCAAGGCATACCGAAGCATAGAAGAACTACCTAATGATGTAGATCTCACGTTGATCCTCACACCTAGGGATGTAGTACCAGGAATAGTTCAGCAATGTGTTGGGAAGGGATTAAAAGCACTTATTGTAGCAGCACAAGGATTTGCAGATTCCGATGAGCAAGGAAAAGCGTTGCAGCGGCAGGTGGTGGAGATCATTCGGCAAGGAGATGCTAGGATCATTGGGCCGAATACCTTTGGTGTTACAAACGCTTTTCTCAATATGTCTACGTCTTTAGCTAGGCTAGAGCTAGATAAGACACCCATTGGAATTATCTCCCAAACCGGAGTCCCATTCCTCGGCACGTCTCGTTTCAAGTTTGGAAAGGTAATCGATGTAGGGGATACCTGTGACATAGATGTGGCTGATTCTTTGGAATACCTTGAAAGCGATCCGCAAACCAGCGTCATTGTATTACAGATTGAGGGTGTTCAAGCAGGATCAAAATTCATCCAAGTAGCTACACGGGTGGCAAGCACGAAACCCACATTAGTACTAAAGGCAGGGAGAACAGCAGCTGGAGCAAAAGCCGCGCAGTCACACACCGGGTCTATTGTTGGTAGAGACGAAGTGTATGATGCCGCTTTCCAAAGCAGCGGTATCATCAGAGTCGATGATATTGAAGAGATGGAAGACCTGGGATTAGCCTTTTCTCGGCTGCCATCATTGAGAGGCAATGGTGTGGCAGTAATGTCCTGGGCAGGATCAACCGGGGTGCTAAGCGTAGATGCGTGTGAGAAATACGGAATGGCCATACCATCCCTATCTAATTCTACGATCAATAGGATAAAGAAACTAGGCCCTCCAGACTGGCTTCCAGTGGACAATCCTATCGATTTGTGGGCTTGTATGGGGCTTCGTGGTTTTGATCCAAAGAACTTCAAGATGGCATTTCGAGCAATTTTGGAAGCATTACTCAATGAAGATAAGGCCAACGCAGTCCTTATCGTCATTCCGGACTATCTAAGTCTTTTCAACACAGATGATTGGGATATTACCTCAGCTATCGAGGAGGCCACTCAGACCTATAAGGATCGAGCTATAGTGTTCTCAATTCTAGGTCCTTGGGGCGCACTGACTGACAAAATACAAAAGAACAACCGGACAGTGGTTTTCAGAAGCTGTGAACGAGCAGTACGAGCACTCGCACGTGTACACAAGCGTACTGTCTCACTAGAAGCTCACTAGGCAAATGTAATACATCCGATCAAAGGAAGACTAGTACGACATTTGGCAATTTACCGATAGAGGAAAAACCAATGGAAGAATCCACATTTCAACGTCCCATGATAATCCGCCCTCCCAGCGAATGGAAAAGCTACTACCTTCCAATGACAAGCGGTTGCTCCAACAACACATGCGAGTTCTGCGGATACTATGGTTCTAAGCTCAGAATTCGGCCATTAGCTGACATAAAAGAAGAGATCGATGCACTATCACTCTATATGCGACAGCGTATTCTGGTACCAGGAATGTCCCGCACCGTCTATGAAATCGCCCATAGCTGGGATGGGAAGCGCGTATTCCTGCAAGATGGTGACGCATTGGTCTATCCGACAGACAAGCTTATAGAGGCTCTTACCTACCTAAATGACGAATTCCCTCAACTGGAGAGGATTGCTACATATGCAACCACCCAAGACTTGCTAAGATGTAGTGTTAAACAGCTAGAAGAACTTCGGAAGCTCAAGTTAGGAATAGTATATGTAGGGATTGAAAGTGGAGATGAAGAAGTACTGCAAACGCAAAGAAAGGGCGTGAGTGGTTGGGACATAGTATCAGCAGGAAAGAAGGCGAAGGAGGCTGGTATTGATCTCTCGGTGACCGTGATCTTAGGCTTAGCAGGATCGGAGGGGAGTGAGCAGCATTGTATCCGGACTTCAGAAATACTTAGTGCTCTTGATCCGGAATATGCTGCAGCCCTGACCCTAACACTTGTTCCAGGAACGCCCCTCTATAAAAAAGCCCAGGGAGGGAAATTCCATTCTATTAGTCCATGGCAATCTCTACAAGAACTAAAACTGATTGTAGAGAAATGCAACCTCTCTCATTGCTTCTTCAGCTCAATGCATGCTTCCAACTACCTGGCAGTGAGAGGAGTTCTGCCACACGAAAAGGACAAAATGCTTCGCAGTATAGATTCCATCCTAACAAAAGAAGATGTTTCTATGTTACGCCCTGAATATCTTAGGGGTCTATAGCAATAATGCACAAAGAGAGCAACAATCAGAACAGCGAGACGATGGATCATCGTACACAGCCAAATAGTGGAGATAGCTTAAATCAAGAGACAATACAGGTCGGTTATCCCGCAGAACATAGCCAACAAACAGGGGCAATGTTCTCTATATCCAGTAGTGAAGATATGATGGAATGCCTTCGTTGCGGGTTTTGTTGCACCTATAACCGTCCGCCGCTTACTAGTGACGATCTAGACCGTATATCAACAGGTTTGGGTATGACAATAGATGACTTTGTCCACAAGTATACTGAACCATTACTACGAGAAAACTCGGGATTCTGGTTAGCATCACACAAAGACGCATGTGTCTTTCTTGCGCGTAAGCTCCCTAAACATATGACAAGCTGTACTATCTATGAATTGCGACCAGAAGCATGCCGATTATTCATTCCATCGCTAGCGAAGAGGGAATGCCGCGATGGACATTCAAAGTTGAGTAGTATGATATGAGCCTGGCGATCAGTAAATATTACATAATGTAGCTGTTAGTCAATCCTACTCCACATCCACAACACCCATCTGTCAGCTAAGTTGTTTGAACCAGAGATATGCGCTCATCTGACCATACGGACAAAGTCGCATTATATAATCCCATCTTTCTTCATTTCATCTAGATCCTCTCTGCTATAGCCCAAGAGATCGCAGTATATCTCATCATTGTGTTCGCCAAGGTCTGGAGCTGGAGACTCAACCGTCCCCGGGGTTTCGGAAAGCTTGGTCACAACACCAGGCAGTTTCACCTTTCCACATCTGGGATGATCCACCTCCACAAGCATATCACGGGCCCTAAACTGGGGGTCCTCAATTAGCTTATCTATCGATAGCACAGGGGCGCAGGCGACACCCACCCCCTCTAGAGCTTCCAATGCTTCATCAGTTGTCTTGTCTTCTAGAAAATCACGAAGGGGTTGATCGATTTTAGCAAGAAGAGCCGCAGTATCCATGAAACTAACTGGCTGTTCCCCTTCATTCTCCTGAAGAAGGTCCTCACGACCGATAAGTTTGGCGATGTTGAACGGATCCTGCCCAGCAGGAAATCTAAAGGTGAAATGCCCATCCTTGGTAGGATAGCAAAGCGTAAGAGGCAGGAAAGGATACTTATTGCCCATACGAGCTATCAATTCGGGTTCACCCAAAGCTGCATATCGTACTATTCTGTCCGATACCATAAAGGAGGCTCCATCCATCAGGGATACATCCACGTGCTGGCCCCTGCCACTCTTTTCCCTCCAGTATAAAGCAGTCATTACACCACAGAATCCATAGATTCCCCCTAGTTGATCCGCAACCACTCCACCACTCCTAAGCGGAGGATCCTCAGGCAATCCTGTAACGCTCATAAGGCCACTCATTGCCTGTGCAGTCAGATCATAAGCATGCTGATCACGATAAGGCCCATTCTGGCCAAATCCAGATACCGATACCATAATAATCCGATGATTTAGATCATTGAGCACATCGTAACCAATCCCAAGCTTATCCATCGTACCTGGGCTGAAATTCTGAACCACAATGTCCGACTCCTTGACCAATGCCTTAAAGATCTCGATCCCTTTTGGATTTTTTAGATCCAGGGTTATGCTCTTCTTGTTTCTGTTAATAAAGAGAAAGACAAGGTTATCATCTCCCAGGCCAGGTCCATGCACAGCCACCGACCTTTGCATGTCTCCTATTCCAGGTTTCTCAACATGAATCACCTCGGCACCCATATCTGCCAAATACATCCCCACCAGAGGTCCAGCCCATGCATGAGTAACATCCAGTACGCGAATACCTTGTAATGCTTTCTCTGCCACCTTTATCTCCTTTTACACCTGATCTCACTCCACCGATTAGTCCCTTGCTCAATGTTATTCCTAGAAGCCTCTCTTCTAGCTGCAACTGGATAGCCGAGCCTAAAATCAAGGAACCTGACTTACTCGGTCTAGATACAAGGTCAGTCTTCGTTTAGAGGGGAGCAAAAACTCCCCTCTTTGCAATTATCAAGCTACTTGCCCTTGAAGACAGGCTTCCGTTTTTCGAGAAATGCGGCTATTCCCTCTTTGGCATCCTCAGTGCCGAAGATGTAGGGCATAGAATCCCTAGCATATACCAACTCCTCACCACCCAGTTCTCTATTCACGGTGGCTTTGCCGAATTGAACTGTGAGTGGAGGATTGGCCATGATTCTCTTGGCCATTGCCATAGTTTCTTCCATTAGACTATCATGTGGAACAACTTTATTAACCAAGTGTATTCTGAGTGCCTCTTCTGCAGATATTGGATCACCTGTCATTATCATTTCCTTGGCCTTGGCCCTGCCTACGATCTGATGAAGCCGTATGATACCGAAACCAGGAACTAATCCTATCTTGGCCTCCGGAACACCGAACTGAGCTTTATCTGAGGCGATGATGATATCGCACCCAATTGCCAATTCCAACCCCCCACCCAATGCTAATCCGTTGACGGCAGCAATTGCAGGCTTGATGGACCGCTCTCCCACGTTGAGGACTTCCAATACATCCTTCATGAAGCGCTTGATATTGGGAGCATCCATTTTCAGTCCGGTAATATCAGCACCGGCACAAAAGGCCCTACCCTCACCAGTCACAATAACCAACTGGACCTCATCGTCCCTATCTGCCTCAGCAAATGATTCAATAATGCCTTGTCTTATTCCAGGGCTCAAGGCATTTAACTGCGCTTGGTTATCTAGGGTGAGTATTGCTATACCTTCCTTTTTTTCATATAAGACCTGACCGAATTGCATCCTGTTCTCCTTTCGTAACAATCTCTAACGCAATCTTACACATGCAGACTGTGTCACAATCTCTGATTTTCTGTCATTGTGAAGAGTGAAAGGATGAAACAATCTCACGGTTGGGTGATGAGATTGCCGAGCTTCGCTCCTAGGAAAAAGGAGGTTTCTTTTACTAATAACCCGTGTCCTCACGGGTTCCGTGCTCGCAATGGCGGAATAAGGAACGGACTCATTACAATATATAACCGGGTTATGACACAGCCTGATGAGGGGAAATCCTTGACTGAGCAGCTAAGCCAAGTTCACGTATAGCTCAACCTAGTAGCCCTTCAACCTCAAGCTCTTGGGCAACATCTTCCAAACCCAATTGTCTCAAGCCATCCTTCCTTTGTAGTCCAGTTGCAATATCCCAGCCCCGAATAGCGTAGTATTCGTCCTTCATCCTTTCAAACTGCTCACGATTTACAACAGAACCCTTTCGTGAAACAGCCTCTCCACCCTTCCCTGGCACGAGGCAATTGGGATTACCAACAAAATCCATCTTGAGTGGTACTGAATGGTGAAAGTCCTCCAAGGAGTCGAAGTCTCGTCCACGATGACCTTCCCTCACTAGAATAGCCCTCTGCAAGTTAAACACTCGTTCGGCAATCTTATACAAACCCAGCTCATCCACATCCCTCCCTGTCACAGCAGAATAGATCCGACTCTCGATACCAGGATCACCCACATGATCCTCTGTGGCTGGACTATAAATGATCGGCCAAGCAAAATCGCACAGGATCAGGCGTTCCTTAGCATATTGTCTCTCTTGAATCCTGGCAGCGGCAGCTGCCTTTCCATCGTATGTAGAGAAATCAGCAGCTACTTCACTACCCCAGAAGCGCTCTCCGATAGCTCGTATTGTCTGCGCATTGAGATTCGGATCCCCCATACCCATACTACTAGCCACCCAACCGATTGAGGGCATGCTAATCTCATGCAGCTGCTGGATGGGCAACCGTGGTTCCATCGCATAGATGAGCCCCGTAGTGACATACATCCTAGGACCATATATCGGATATGTTCCATACTTAGTCATGTAGTCTGTTATCAGATTCTCAGCCTCAGCGCCCACACTCCTAGCAGCCGCACGAGTCCCATCTGCCAGCACTCCACCAAATCCCTCACGTAGGGATACAATGCGTGCCAGCGCTTGGATGAACTCTAGGCTACCGATCTTGGAAAGAGGTATCCCCGTCTCCTCCTCAGACAAAACCTTAGACTGATAACACCTGCTCAGCCACATAATCATGGTCTCCATAGCATATGTAGCCAATCCATATTCATCACAGAGCTTATTCGCTTGAAATGGCACATCAGTGGTTTCTCCATAGTATCGTTGAGCTCGCACACTATAGAACAGGGCAGAGCCACACATGAACTTACCCTTCTGACCATTCTCCATCGTGTACGTATTCCTCATACAACCATTGATGCATCCATAACATACATCCTTCTTAAGTCTATCGGATGGTGCAAGAATAGGTAAGATTAACAAGGCATCACCTTTAAGGTGGCGAACCTGTGACCTCAAATCTTGAACTGCTTCAGGTGAGGCAACCTCTGTCCTACTCTGTCCCTTCACTACGATGGCTTTCAGGTTCTTTGCGCCCATCACTGCACCTAATCCGCTCGAACCACTGCTATCAGCATCTGCTAATAGCGTAGCAAAGCTGACCATATTCTCCCCTGCGGCACCCTCGGCCACCACTCGAGCAGATTCCCCTAACTCGCGCTTAAGCTCTTCTCTCGAACTAATAGCCCCCTTGCCTGCAAGCCTAGAGGCATCCCTTATCTCTACATGATCATCATTTATCCACAGGTATACAAGTTTGTCCGCCTTTCCTTGCACCACCAGTCCATCGTGACCAGAGGCCTTCAACTGCGCACCCCAAGATCCTCCAAGATTGCAGTAGCCAAATCTGTTGGTTATTGGCGACTTGCCGCAAACCTGCCATCGAGAACCAGCGAAACCCGGAACACCACAGACTGGCCCAGTCATAAAAACTAGGCGGTTCTCGGGATCAAAGGGACCGGAATCGGGAGGGACTTCATCCCAATAGATCTTGGCAGCTATCCCCCTCCCACCTAGAAAAAGCTCAGCATAATCCAAAGTCGGGAGCTTGTTGATACGGCCATTTGACAGATCAATACGTAGAATACTTCCAGCATA
Source organism: Chloroflexota bacterium (assembly GCA_034189315.1). GTDB lineage: Bacteria > Chloroflexota > Dehalococcoidia > UBA2247 > JAXHVC01 > JAXHVC01. The sequence continues at coordinate 11,791 of JAXHVC010000206.1, forward strand.
CCCGTTGTATGTCACGTTAATCACCATCCTGTAATTTGTTTCACTATTACCAGAACTACTTATTGGGATGAATGTTCATATAACATATGCTGTATAGTGAGGATGGATGAGAATTGGAACTGGCGTACTGTTCTTGGGTAATACGACTATCGGCGAAGGACATTCTGCATGCCCTGCAATACTAAGTAGGTACTGGAGCTACCCCCAAAGTCGAAAAAAAGTCTCAGAGATAACCCATCTCTATTTCGAAATATACATTCCGACGTATAAAAATAGGGCTAATTCTTTATAGCCAATAATTCACATAATTTTACAATTGTTAGCGTATTATCTTAGAAAGGAGACTATAATTTCATATTCCTCTCTTAGATAGGCAGAATTGCCTTGATCCAATGTCTCCCTCCAAAGGAGATATCAATTTGAGGAGAACTTGTTTGCTGAATAACGATAACCGATTAGACCTTTAGCCCCCCTACAATTGAATTCCCTACCTGTATGAATTCTCTTGAATAGTCATTCACACACACCATATTATCTTGGGTAGATGGGAGCCCTCGCTCCAATCTCTACTGAAGCGAGGGTTTCAGTAGACCCATAGATAGATTACTGCTTACAGTCTTTATAATCTCTATTAAAGAAAAGACCTTTTATGCTAAATAGCTAATAGCCCACATCAATACTTGCTAATATTACTCTTGGGGAGCAAACACCACAATCGTTTAACGCTACAATGACAAAGCTAATTGATACCGGGCATAAAGTCACGGGCACTTTTTGTACCTAAGACGGTTTTTGCATGATATCAACCCACACCAAGACAACAACTCACTGTAAGGTGATGATCATATTAGTACGGCTACACGGCCATCCCTTCGAGACTTAGCTTCTGAGCAACATCGCCTAAACCAAGCTCCTCAAGTTTGGCCTTCTTTTGAAGGCCAGTGGTAACATCCCAACCCCTGACCTCATAGTATTCATCTTTCATCTTCTCAAACTGATCCCGATCAACAACCATACCTTTACGAGAAAATGGTTCCCCATTCTTGCCTGGAACCATGCACTCTGGGTTGCCAAAGTCACCCTTCAATGGCACACTGAATTCAAACTCATCCAGCGAATCGTATTCTCGGCCTCGATGCCCCTCCCGGACCAGAACAGCTCTCTGCAAATTAAAGACGCGCTCTGCCATATTGTATAATCCCGCTTCATCGACATCGCGTCCAGTTATAGCAGCACAGAGCTGACTTTCTAGTGTCGGATCCCCCACATGATCCTCCGTGGCAGGTGAATGTATGATAGGCCAGGCAAAATCGCATACGATCATGCACTCCTTGGCATATTGTCGATCCTGTATTTTAGCAGCAGCCAAAGCCTTGCCTTCATATGTAGAAAAATCAGCAGCTATCTCGCTGCCCCAGAATCGCTTGCCAATTGACCTCATCACATCTGAAGTAAGATACATGCCCTGTATACCTATATTAGCCATAGTCCACATCATAGCCTGCACACTAATCTCATGAAGCAATTGGATGGGCATTCTGGGTTCTGTTGCATAAAACAGTCCTGTAGTAATATACAATCGCGGACCATAAATAGCGTTCTCACCAGAATTCATCATATAGTCTGTGATTAGCTTCCCGGAATCCTTTCCAACAACCTCAACAGCTTTGAGTGTGCCATTGGCAAGCACATCTCCAAATCCTTCACGGAAGGAGATCTTTCGAAGCAACGTATCGATAAACTCGAGACTGCCCATTTTTGAAAAAGGCAAACCGCTTTCTTCCTCAGTCAGGGTTTTAGATTGATAGCAACGACTCAACCACATGATCATAGTTTCAATAGCACGTGTATCCACTCCATAATCATCGCACAGCTTATTAGCCTGAAATGGAACATCATTCATTTGTCCATAGTATCTCTGTGCACGTACTTGATAGAAGAAGGATGACTGACACATATACTTGCCCACTTGGCTGTCTTCGGCTTCATATGATGTCCTCAGACATCCCCCATTGCATCCCCAGCATACATCCTTCTTCAGCTTGTTCATTGGCATAAGGGCAGGCATGTCTATGATCATGCTGCTCCTCAATTGGCGAACTCGTTCCTTAAGCTGAGAGACTTTCTCTTGATCGGCCGTCTCGATTTTATACTCTCCCCTCACCGCAACAGCCTTGAGGTTTTTGGAGCCCATGACTGCACCAAGGCCACTTCCACCGCTTGAATCGGCATCTGCTAGCACCGTGGCAAAGGTAACCATATTCTCGCCTGCGGCACCTATCGCTACGACTCTAAAAGACTGACCTAAATCCTCCTTCAGCTTTTCTCTCGTATTGATTGCCCCATAACCAGCCAGATGACTTGCATCCCTGATCTCCACACGGTCATTTTCGATCAACAGATATACCAAGCGATCAGCCTTACCATGTACAATCAATCCGTCATAACCAGCCCATTTGAGCTGAACACCCCAAGAACCACCAACATTGCAATAGGAAAACTGGTTATGGATAGGAGATTTCCCACAGATTTGCCATCGAGATCCCGAAAACCCCGGCACACCACAAACTGGCCCTGTCACAAACACCAACCGATTCTCTGGATCAAGCGCATCTGTCTGAGGAGAAACCTCATCCCAATGCACTTTTGCAGCAATCCCTCTTCCACCCAGGAAGGAATCTGCATACTCATCGATGGGAACTGTGCTCGTCTTTCCTTGAGATAGATCCACACGCATCATTTTCCCAGCATATCCCTTGTGATGACTCACCGTTAGAAACCTCCTTAGACACACTAAACAATCACAACCTCCTGGTTACTGAAAATCGGTTGGTTTTTCATCTATACAACAGAACTTGATTATCACCGTACCAAATGGCAAACGGACACACCGATCTTGATTTACAAAGAGTACGCAAGCATTTGTCAGGAGGGTAACATCGCTGATAGTCTACCAACTGATATCTGAGCACCACCTATTATACGCTCGATAAGCTCCTCGCAAGTGGGTATATCATTGATTAATCCTACCTCCTGTCCTCCGGCACACCCACCATGAACCGTGTCTCCATATATCGCACCAGCCACAGTACGACTGATGCCCTCCGGATAACCGGGGGGAGGCGAAAGATATAGTTTCAAGATCTCATCGGGGCCACTGCCCTCAGATTCCGCTTTCAACATCTGTTCTGTATATTCATTCACAAGAAGTCGCAAAGAACCAAAACGTAGCTCCCCCTGTATGTCTGTCACTTTGTCGGCAGATATTCTTCCATGACCAATTGTTACTGTATCAGTTGCATCTGCTTTCAACAACGCATGCTTCCAGTTTTGATGAGCAGGGCATTCCTTAGTAGCAATAAAACGCGTCCCCATGTAGACTCCATCCCCACCTAACGACAAAGCTGCCAACAATCCTCGATGATCTCCCACCCCACCACCCACTACTACAGGGACTTTCACTGCATCAACCACCTGGGGGACCAAGGCAAAGGTAGTCAATTGATCAAATCCACTATGCCCTCCACCCTCAGTCCCTGAAGTAATCACAGCATCAACTCCTGCTTGCTCAGCCTTGATAGCATGCTTTATGCTTGCAACAACATGAAGAACCTTCGGTCCAGCACTTTTCAACCTTTCTGTGAACAGCTTGGGATTACCTTGGGATACAATTACAACAGGAACAGCTTCTTCGATAACCACTCTAATGCTCTGTTCGGTAAAGTCTTCTTCTCCTGGACCAGGTACAACTATGTTTACAGCAAACGGATTGGTGGTGAGATCCCTCACCTTACGTATTTGCATCCTGAGTCTCTCCGCTGTCTCGAGAGGATCCCTTGTTACAGTCGTAGCTCCTGCATTAGGACCTAGAGTTCCTATGCCTCCGGCATTGCATACTGCTGCTACCATTTCAGCATTAGTCACCCAAGCCATGGAAGCCTGAATAATTGGATAAGAGATGCCGAGTAATTCACAGATCTGTGTTCTCATCATATCCACTCCCCGGTACTACTAGCCCATTAGATAGAGCTACCGTGCCTTAGCTTATATTAGACCGACAAAGGGAATATGCATGCTATGCTAGGCCTTTTCTTCCCTTACTGTCAAGAAAACCAAGACGTTCAATTTACATCTAGCCAGTCTCACGTCATTAGTTAGGACTTTACTATATCAAATTGGTCACATACAATATATTCTGTCAATATGTGAATATAGAGGAGGTGTCCGAATCGTTTTATTATTACATTAATACTCGTGCTAAGCACTACAAACAGTAGCAAGTCCACGCTATGTAATGGAAAGGAGACTTAACTTATGCCAGTCAAAGGGCCACTTACAGGTATAAGGGTCTTAGACATGTCGCAGGCACATGCTGGCCCCTTTGGTTCACAGGTACTAGGAGATATGGGTGCAGAGGTGATTAAGATCGAATCACCACTTGGAGACCTGCTTCGGATGGGAGCAGAGAAGAAGAAGGCTGGAGCCGATGTGATGTTAGAGATGAGGGGTGGGGGATACTATTTACTAGCTTTGAACAGGAATAAGAAAGGATTGATGTTAGATTGGTACACACCAGCTGGAAAGCAAGCGTTTTTTGACCTTGTTAAGATATCCGATATAGTTTACGATAATTTCAGAGCCGGTGTGATGGAGAGGCTAGGATTTGATTACGATAGCCTCAAAAAGATCAATCCAAAGATCATATCATGCTCCATCACCGGATTTGGGAGGTCTGGTCCCTACGCCAATGAACCATCTTTCGATGATAAGGCTCAGGGAATAGCTGGGATGTACAGCCTTTGTGGCGAGATGGGTGGACCACCAATGAGATCCCCAGTGGCAATCGCCGATATCTCATCCGGTATGTTTGCAGCTATGGCAGTGGGATTCGCCTTGTATGGTAGGGAACAAACGGGGGAAGGCAGGAGATTGGATATCAACCTGCTAGATAGCTCGATGGCTTTAATGGCAACACACTACGGATATCTGTTTGAATTCAATCAAGTACCCATGCCACAAGGAACTAAACATCCACTAACTGCGATGTTAGGTGTATTTCGGACTAAGAACGGACATATAACCGTTGGACCCTGTTGGCCAAGGATATGCCGAGTTATCAACAAGGAATGGTTAATTGAAGACGAGAGATTCAAAGACCCCGTATTCAACAGAATGATTAATAAGAAAGCCCTCGAAGAAGAGATAGAAGACGGATTGATGCAAGCGGATACTGAGGATTGGTTGGAACTGGCAAAAGCAGAGGATTTGCCTTTTGGCCCAGTATATACGTTGGACAAAACACTGCAAGATCCCCAAGTATTGCATAATAAGACAGAGATTACTTTAGATCACCCCGAATACGGCACTATCCGGGCTATTGACTGCGCCATAGAAATGTCGGGTATAGAAGGAGAATATACGGCTCCTCCCCTCTGTGGGCAAGACAACGATTATGTTTTTAAAGAACTGCTAGGATATTCAGATGATCAGATTGCCCAAATCCAAAAAGAGCAGGAAGATAATTGGGAGCAAATGAAGCTACATGTTCACAAAGAGACCGGATGAGATCAATAGTATGAGGAAGGACAACCGATAATAATTAGCACCGCAGAAAGGCGTATTGCTCTGCGGTTCTGATATTTAAATGATTCTTATGGGTAACGAGCTGTCATCCTTATACGATTAAGACGCAAGGTCAACTGTTTAACTCAATTTCAGCCTCATCCTCTACTTGCTGCTGATAAACAAGCTGTATGTCTATAGTACTAGCATTAGAGGGAAGGTTGAGTAATAGCGATTGCGTACCCTCATATCCAGCTTGAAGGTCAAATGTCTCACTGGAATACCACGTTTCCCCATCGAATGAAGCACGTATATAGGCATCATTGGCATCTGAAGTTCCCCAGTTCCTCGTGGTCATAGTTATATTAATTGTATCCTGACCAATAAGTGAGTCCGTGATCTCCCAACGGGAATAAGTGAACAACATCGCAGGCACCGGTGTTACTTCATACAATGTAGCATCGGAATTAACATAGTCTTCTGGAAGGTCTCCGACAGTCCACAAGTCGGTTGTCTCTAGGTAATGGTATTTCTTACCCTCGTAGTTATAGAAAGAACCGCCAAAGTTTCCAGCTATCCCCAATCCTACATGTCCAGCATCATCACCCTGGGCAGGGAAACTGACTATTACTACATCATAACCCACAAGTTCAAATAATGCTCCTAATAATATGGTGCTATCTTCACAATCTCCATCTTTGTCATTTAAAGTCTCCACAGGATACTTAGGGTACTCGCCTTCGTCTCCTTCCAAGGCATAGGCGATCGAGTCTGGATCCTGTACAAACGATGCAATGAAATTAACCGTCTCTTCTGAATCGAATCCTTTTTGCTCAGCAAGGTCGCTTAAAGAATCGGCTACCGTCTGAAGGAACGCATCGTCCTCTGAATGAGTGATGTACACCGAATAGTCTGGAACCGGCACCCTCTCGAGACCGCTATAGTACGTATAGAGCTCTGTAGGAATATTCACCACTAAGTTAAAGGGATGAATTACAGCATCCCTACCGCTACCTTCTCGATACTCCCATTCATAGGATACTGTGATCTCCTCTCCTGAGTACTCAGGAAGAGAAGGAACGAATTTCTCCACCGTATCTGATGTTGTGTCAGAAGAATCTGTATCTCCAGTGACTAATCCCCAAAACGATGGTACGCAGTCACATCCTGTAACCATCGACATGACTATTACCATAAGAATGACTACTAGTAACTGTTTTTTCTGCAAAACAAACTCCTCCCTTGTTGAACACAAAGGCCAATAAGAATATGGCCTAAATCCAAGGGTATCAGCGAGGAGTCAAAGCAAGGGTAAACGAGGTAAAACAATACGTAAATCGTTGGTGAATTTCAAGGAAAAGTGCTAATTACGCCCATATTTCCTCCACTTATAGCTTAGATGCAAGGTCTTCTAGTCCAAGGCTGTATAGCTTCTCCTTAGTAGGATATCCCCTCGAATCAATCGCCCTCACTTCATAGTACTCTCTAAGCATTAGCTCAATGTCTGGGACAGAACCAGCAGCCCCACCAGACTCAGTACTATTCAGAATTCTCTTAGGCAGTCGATCGTCTTGTGCATTTAGCCCCATGAGATTGCCCAAACCTCGTTTGAGTAACCATATCCGTTCACCACATTGAAGCATTTCCTGTAAGGTATAATCAGATCCCACTGCCATATTCAATAGGTCAACTATATCGTGTAATCGAAGAGACGGTACTACGAATTGGCAGATAACAGCGGAGTTAACAACCATTCCCAGATTCTCAGAAGCTAGCACTAACTTAGCCTTACCTTCGCTAGTCTTAGCCTCATATGTGCCCAACAAACCAGCTTCAGGGCAAGAGATTATATTTGACTCAACAAAGGCAGCTAGATGCTGAAGATGACAGCCCCCACGTATAGATGTGGCATATGCCAATCCTAGAGCATGTCCTGCCCTTGGATCATGCATGGGCAGTTCGAGCCCCTTAACCTCAATCGCATAATCGAGCGCATCGCCTCCAATTCGTTGTGCTACTCGTCTGCTTCCCTCTGCTAGCACATCACCATATCCCTCACGAGCAGCAATCTTCTCGATCATCTGCATCACTACATCCACGTTTCCCCACGTGAGTTCAATACCATCAGTGACTTCCTTAGTAATAAGACCCTTCTCATAGCAATCCATAGCAAAAGAGATGGTAGAACCACATGATATTGTATCGAGACCGTATCTATTGCAGAGCTCATTCATTCTTATAATCGCAGGGAGATCATCAATCATGAGCATACTACCAAAGCTTGCGCATGTCTCATATTCAGGGCCAGGTCCCTGTGACACCTGATATGGGCCTTCCTTTACTTCTACTACCCGCTTACACGCAATCGGACACGCTGGGCATCCATGAGATTTAACAAGGTATTTTTGAGACATGGTAATCCCATCTATCTTTGAGCAAATGTCGAAGTTCTCCCCTAGGAACCAGTTCTTGGCAGGTACATCTCCTCGCCTCTCTCCAGCCACCATACCAACATCGGTCCCATGGTCTTTCAACATGAGGCTAAACAAGCCTCCCTTCACCTTTTCAAAGACCTCCGCACGCCTCGCCTCAAACTCCGTGTTTTTTTTCAAAATAATTTTCCCTGTGCCAATGATAGCTATCGCCTTCAGGTTCTTGGATCCCATAACCGCACCCAACCCACATCGCCCTGCAAAATCTGTCTTGTCATTACCTATGGCGGCATACTTTACTAATCGTTCCCCTGCAGGACCAATGGCCAAAATCCTGGGCGCTTTAGATCCTGTGACCTTCTCTTTGAGAATGTCCACTGTCTCATATATATCCCGCCCCCAGATTTCCGCGGCATCCCTGATCTCCACATCTCCATCCAAAATCGCCAAGTACACGGGTTTGTCGGAACAACCTGAGACCGCTATTCCATCGTAGCCAGCTTGCTTCAATTCCGGCCCAAAGCTACCACCACAAGAACTCTCTCCCCAAATGTTTGTCAGAGGAGACTTTGCACATACAGTGAAACGTGCTGATCCAGGTACTTTGGTACCGACCAGAGGACCAGCCACAATAAAAAGGGTGTTTTCAGGTGATAGGGGATCAATCCCTGGAGATACACGATCTAGAAACAGCTTGGCTGCCAAACCACTACCGCCAATGAAGTCATGCATCACCTCGCTAGGAATAATCGTCTGCCCAAGCATATTATTGGTTAAATCAACTTCTAAGATCTTGCCTTCACGAGTTCCCATACTATTCTCCTTTCGACAAGAAATGGTGACTGTTTACCTGTCTTGTTGACAGTACTAATAAAGGCTGTAGAGCATTACGGAATCACCCAACCTCTCCCTAATTAGAGAGGCAATCTGGAGAGGTACTCTCTCTACTGACTGGGAGAGAGGCAGAGACAAGAGAATGGTTACTATAGATTCTCTAATTGACCAGAATTAATAACAATTACATAATTATTATATTGACACAGTATAGACTATCCATGCAAATTACAACATCTACCTGAGCCCTTTGATGGCCTATAAAAAGAGCTCTTATCCTTCTAGACTTGCGATCCATATCATGGTGCGAGAACATATCATATTTACCCTCAAGAAATGTTTTGCGGAAACTCAATCTCAGAAAGAGGTAGTGAGGCTATATTGACTGTCTAATACTACAAACCAATTCCAAGTTCAAAGACATACATAGTTAGGAATCCACCTATAGCTGTATCTTAAGACAAATAATTAGGACATTGGCTCCCATAATATCGAATTCCCAATCCGTGAGAGTTTTCTTGCATAATCATTCACACATCATATTATCTTGTGTAGATGGGAGCCCTCGCTCCCACTAGACTGAACAGACGGTGTTACAATATCATCGCGAGCACGGGACCCGTGAGGGACACGGATTATTAGTAAAAGAAACATCTAGTTTCTTAGGAGGAGTCCTTCCGGTACCAAAAGGAGAACGTAGTGATCCCTTCTTTACGAAAAGATTGCTTCACCTTCGGTTCGCAATGACATGGTACATCTGGTTCGTATTCGTTATCGTGACACAGCCTCTGGGCGAGGGGTTCAGTCTACCCACAGACGAATTGCTGCTCACTGTCTTTTTGATTTCCACGAAAGAAAATACTCTTCTACGCCCAATAGTAATAGCCCACATCAATAATCACTAACTCTAGGGGAGCAAAGGCCCCAATCGTTTAAGATATACTCTCAGCTGCGGATTCTTCTACAAAACTAACCAATGTACGGACAACAGCACCTGTGGCACCCTTAATAACATAACCACTCTTTTTATCCGACCACGAAGTACCGGCGATGTCCAGGTGAACCCAAGGGGTATCCTCTGCAAATTCGGCAAGAAATTGGGCTGCAGTAATAGCTCCCGCATACCTTCCACCAGTGTTCTTGACATCAGCCACTTCACTCTTGTTCTGATCTTTATAATCCTTATACATGGGCATTTGCCAAACATATTCCCCTGCGCTCCCAGCTGCGCTAAGAACTTTATCAGCAAGTTCTTGATTATTTGAAAACAACCCAGTGCAAATATCACCCAAAGCTATGCGACAAGCCCCTGTCAATGTAGCTACATCTATCAGTGGTGCAAGCTCCAATTTGCGAGCATACCCAAGTGCATCGGCCAGAATCAGTCTACCTTCGGCGTCGGTATTAGCTACCTCCATAGTCTTGCCGCTCATAGCAGTCAACACATCACCCGGCTTCAAGGCCGATCCGCTGGGCAAATTCTCTGTCGCTGGAATTAAGACAGTGACGTTCGCCTTCAGCTTGAGTTGGGCAATGGCACGAAGTGCAGACAGAACGGTGGCTCCTCCTGCCATATCTCCCTTCATTTCATCCATATTTGCAGATGGTTTAATTGAAATGCCTCCAGAATCGAAGGTCAATCCTTTCCCCAACAACCCGATTGTTGTGCTAGACGAATCTCCCCCTCTATAATTGAGGATAATGAACTTCGGCGGCTCCTGACTCCCCCTGGCCACCCCTAAAAGACCCCCCATACCCATCTCTACCATCTGATCACGTTCTAGTACCGTACACTCCAATCCAAGTTCTTCAGCAGTGGCCTGAGCTATATCTGCCATATTCTGCGGAGTCATGCAATTCGCTGGCTCATTTACCATATCTCGAGCAAAGCACGCAGCCTCAGCTAGGATCCTGCCCTTCCGACAACCACTCTCCAAAGCAGTAATCTTATTCTTATCTCGTTCGACAACAAGTAGCTCCTCTATCTGACCAGTTTCAGGGAGCTTGGTAATATGCCTCCTGAAGGAATAGAGTCCCAGAATACACCCCTCAACAATCGCCTGAGCTGACATGTGAGGAGTAATGCCACCAGCCCCCGATCCATGTGCAATCGTTGCCACTCGATTGATTTGCTTAGACCTTAAAAACCGGCAAGCCTCCGCAACCGCTTGACGGATTCTATCTAGAGTGAGTTCTTCAGATTTCCCCAAGCCAACAACCACTATTCTTTTAGCAGGTATCCTCTCTGTGGTATGAATCAGAGTCAACTCTTTAAACTTGCCACTAGTTTCCTTATCAGCAATAAGCTGAGATATGGTTCCACCTAAAGCTTTATCGATCACCCCAGTTGCTCCACCTGGTTGAGCAACACCCTCAAACAGATTCACCATGAGTGCATCTACTTCCAGCTTGGCAATATCGGTAGCTATTACCTTAACATCCACTACGATTTCTCCTTTTCACAAAACATGGAAAGAAACCACAATCCCTTTGGCAGGTGCTAAGAGGCTATAAGACCTTCAATTGTGTAGCTTTTGTATCTATCTTGCTCTAGTTATGAAAGTATTCCTAGAAAAGCCTACAGTAAAACCAAGAACACATGGATTAAACTAGCGATTGATCTCGCGAACAATCTTCTGTACCACAGGATCAATGTCTCTAGATGTATCCACAGCGAAGTGATTGCGACGTATGACCTGGCTAGTCCCCTTCATTCTCTGATATACAGCCCATGTTGCCTCCGATTTATCCTCGCGGTATAGATTCATTCCCCGATCGGCAATTCTTTGTTGAACCACATGGTCTGGGGCTTCAACACGTACCATTATCAATTTAGCACCTACACGCTCACTTATGTTATAAAGCCGCTCCCTATGTGGTTCTTGTAGATTAGTCGCGTCTAGTACCAATGATATCCCCTTTTTTAGTAGGGTCTCAATAAGACGATGGGTAGCTTGGAAAAGGCGTGTGCTTTCTTCTTGGGTATAACTAGGAGACGGAAACATAACCTTGCGTAGAGCATCACTTTCAAGTATGACCAGGGGAATTCTTTGTGCCAGCCTTCGGCTGAAGTAGGACTTGCCAGTACCAGGTAACCCACTAACTACTACAAGACAAGGTTTAACTACTGGTTCAGGTAATTCCCCGAGGCTTTGTCTGAGCTTTTCCTCATCATCCAGCAAATGAGTCTGGGACATATAGTAACCATATCTTCATAACATTCAGAAAGTGGACAGGATATAGTTCCCATTACACAGCAGAGACTTAGTCACTACGATACGATTCATGCAGGAGGCCTCTGGAATCTGCACCATTATCCTTGAAGATCATAACCCTACGATGAGGTTCTTTTCCCAAGCTAGCAGACGATAGGTTATGACGTTGTGCCACCATATGCTGCAGTCTCCGTACATACGAATTTTGTGCAGATAGCTCTACAACATCCTTACCGCTAGTTACATCAATAGCAGCTTGCTCCGCTTCCCCTAACGCCAACCTAAGAGTCTCAGTCTTCTCGGGATCGCTGTATGTCGTATCCAAGAACTGTCTTAAGTATGACACTGCATTACTTCTTAATACATGGATGGGTAGCCCAGCCGTCTCAGCATCCAACAACACCTGGGGCTTTCGCTGATAGTAACTCTTAAGTGTTATTACAAGCTCAGCCTCACTTAGGTCTTCCGTTATATTCAACGGAACGCGCATTTCCCTAGATAGTTTCTCCAGCTTGGAACGACTTACTCCAAATAAATAGAGTCTTTGAGGCCGGGGCCTACTGCTGATGGAGGTCCTGCTTCCAGCTGTGTCAAATTGAGCAGGGAATCTAATCTCTTTCTTAACGTTCTGATCCTCTAAACGACGATACTCTGTTGTAACAGGCCGTCGTCTAAGAAGAGCATCCACTGCCCCACTGACATCAGAATGTACAATCACCGAATTAAAATCCTGCAGTTCAACTACCACATCAAACGTTGGGGGAGCCTTCCGCTCTAAGACCGCCTTTTGGCTACCTCGACGTTGTGCCTCTTCATCACCAAGAATTACTGTCTGAAATCCACCAATAAGGTCACAGAGAACAGGATTTACAATGAGGTTATCGAGAGAATTTCCATGTGCAGTCCCTACTAGCTGCACACCTCTTTCTGCAATAGTCCTCGCAGCCGCGGCTTCCAGCTCAGTTCCAATCTCATCAATGATAATAGCTTGTGGCATATGGTTCTCAACAGCCTCTATCATCACAGCATGCTGTTGTGCAGGTGTTGGCACTTGCATCCGACGTGCCCGGCCTATGGCAGGATGAGGAATATCTCCATCACCCGCGATCTCATTGGAGGTGTCTACAATAATCACACGCTTGTTGATGTCATCAGCTAGGACACGGGCAACCTCACGAAGCATTGTGGTTTTGCCAACACCAGGGCGTCCCAGGAGAAGGATATTCTGTCCAGATTGGACTAAATCTTCTATGAGTTTGACCGTTCCCAATACCGCTCTGCCGGCCCTACACGTCAATCCGATTATACGACCCTGACGATTGCGCATGGCAGATAACCTATGAAGAGTACGCTCAATGCCGGCACGATTATCACTGGTGAAAGGGTTAATACGTGAGATTGCGTATTCAATATCATGCTCATTGATCTCGCTAGAGCCAAGCACTACTTCACGAGAGAACAGTCTGGCTTCTGGGATACGCCCCAGATCCATTACAATTTCAAGGAGCTCCTCATAGTCAGGCTGCTGACGAAGTGGTTCGCAAATATGAGATGGTAGAATGTCTAGCAGAGCATCCAGATCATCAATTATTACTGTTCTGATTTCTTTTTCAGGTTTGTCTTTGTTCACGACTTGACCGACAAAGGAGTGATGGAGATCACCAGCCCCTGATCGCGAGCAACTCCTCAGAAGGGATTGCTTTGATATCTAATCCTGGCATAGGACTTCCCAGCCCCTTCGAAACTTCTGCAACTATAGAAGCATCATCATAATGAGTTGTAGCCTTGACAATGGCCTTGGCCCTCGCTTCGGGATTACTGGACTTGAATATACCAGAACCTACAAATACTCCCTCGGCTCCTAATTGCATCATCAAAGCCGCATCTGCAGGGGTTGCAACTCCTCCAGCAGCGAAGTTAACCACTGGAAGCTTCCCCGACTTACGCACATCCAAAAGCAATTCTAAAGGTGCACCTAGAGCTTTGCCCTCTGCTACCAATTCTTCCTCGGCCATACTTGTCAGCTTCCGAATAGCAGCCATTACAGTGCGCATGTGCCGAACGGCTTCTACGATGTTTCCCGTGCCAGCTTCCCCCTTTGTTCTAATCATGGCCGCCCCTTCCGAAATACGACGAAGGGCCTCGCCCAGATCTCGACATCCACAGACAAAAGGAACCTTGAAATCATGCTTTAAAATATGATTACTCTCGTCAGCAGGGGTTAGCACTTCAGATTCATCGATATAATCAACACCAAGCGACTCAAGCACACGAGCTTCCATAAAATGCCCGATCCGGCATTTGGCCATAACAGGGATAGTCACAGCATCCATGATATCAATAATCACATTAGGTTCGGCCATACGGGCCACTCCACCTGCAGCGCGGATATCAGCCGGAACCCTCTCTAATGCCATAACAGCACAAGCACCAGATACTTCAGCAATCTTTGCCTGTTCTGGGGTTACCACATCCATGATAACCCCACCCTTGAGCATCTGAGCAAGGCCTTCTTTAACTTTTCGAGATCCCTTCTCCATTAGTCTTCGTCCTTCTCCATCTCAACGCTTGGCATCGATAATGTAGCCGACTTGGAAATACTATTCCTTCTAATTGGGAGCTGTTTTGCATTATCGGTAATGTTTCTGAGGCTTTCTACAACTTCGCCAACATCACCACGAACAACTATCCCATCCGTCCCAACCTCCCAAAGGGCTATCAATCCCTCTCCTTCTACACCGGAACCAACATCAACTAAGAGGGGCTTCCCAGTTAATGATGCGACTAGTCGACAACGCACCACATCTTCCACACTAACATAGTCATTACCTCTAGCTACTTGGACGACAACAGCATCAACCGGCATATGTCCCACAATACCTAAATACATATTGTCATATGATGGTTCTATTAATAATATTTTCCCCATTTCGTCATGCTGGAAAACAGATGCTGCTACATTGTTTCCATCGAATGCTAAGAAGTCTGCTCCCACATCTACAATATCCTTTAGCGATTCATCTCCACCCTCACTCAACCACATACCCCACAGTAGATCCCCCATAGCAGTACGGATTTGATTCATAGACTCAGCTTTGTCTTCGTTTATTGTAGCCATAACAGCATCTGCGCCGGCATCGAAAACTTCCCCTATCCCCTTACGAATATGATATTGATCCAAAGCAGCGACAAGCGTCAGTGAACTTTCAGTCATATTCGAGGTGGTCTTAAAACCAAGAGATTGTCCTACTCCCTTTGATGTTCTTACCAGTTTCTGTATCAATTTGCTCATTGTAACCACTCACATACGGTAACGCGCTTTACAATCTGTGCATTGAAGGTCCAATATCACTCTATAAAAGCCAGCGAAGGGATTCGAACCCTTGACCTGCCATTTACGAGACGGCTGCTCTGCCGACTGAGCTACGCTGGCTCACTCTGTACAACCAAAGAGTATCATATTCTACGATAACTCTGCCCCAGTCCAAAGTCAAGCAAATAATAGATTGCTCGTGAATTAAATCAGAAGACTACACCACTGTTCCACCAATCACATAATAGATTAACAACAAGCTTTAATGGTTACCAAACAAATATAGTGGCATTAGGCATATACCAGTTATGAGGAATTAATCTCGGCAGCTAATATTATTGCGCAAATACAGAGAGGATTAAAGATAGAAGGTCGTAAGAATAAATCATAACAGGATACTAATCAAAAGATACATCGGCATCATTGAGCTTGGCACAATTGAGGCAGTGCCCAAATACCGCCAAATGCCGGAGATCGGACTCGAAACCATATTTTTCCCTAAGTACACCCTTTAAGGGAATCAATGTAGCCTCATCCATATCTATTATGGCGCCACATCTTCGACAGATCAGATGATGATGATGCCCCTTATCAACCGGGTGATACCGAACTCGACCCTCCCCTAAGTCAATCTCCGCCACCAAACCCTCAGCCTTGAGTAGGTCTAGAGTACGATACACCGTAGAAATATTAACCCTGGGATGTCTGGCCCTAATCTGAGAATAGATCTCCTCCGCGCTGATGTGTCCATCAGCTCTCTCCACCGCAGCTACTACCATCATACGCTGTGGTGTAAGTCTATACCCAAGACCTTCTAGTCGATGAAGGATATCCTCCATTTTCCTTACAAGAGTTATGCTATCACGAACTTGACTCGACTGCAACCCATATTGTTGGTAATTACTCACCTATTACAAATCAGCCTGAAGCCATCACCGTATTTGGAATTGGATCATGGACGCTTTTTCACCCAATACAATAGATAGTAACAGACCGCTACTAGTACATCCATAATGTATATTGATAAACGATCACAATACTCTTCATACAAAGACACATCTAAGCTATGTCACTAGTGAATATGCTAAGTTGGTCTGAGGCATGAGCGGTTGCTTGCGGATATATGCCTAGGATTCATATCTGGGTTCACCGACACAAAAACAATCATGCTGATGGCCCAGTTGGAAATCAATCAGGGATTAATACTTCACAGTACAATCACGTCTGATTTAAAGGCCAGGACGCCTTCTTTTCCTACGACGATCCGTTATATCATCATAAAAGGAACGAGAGCTCCCCCTATCCCTATCTTCCCTTCTCCCCTCAAAATCATCACTATCGGTATGATCATCTGACTCACTCTCATCATGCTCGTCAGCCCGGGAAGACTTCCGGTCCACATCATCCTCATCCTCATACCTGTATGGCAAACGTCTTCTCACAGGAGGTTGGTATTTGCTCCTACCAAAAACCCTCCCCCTCGCCCTTTCAACTGTCTTCTCCAGCCCCTCAAGGAGAGTCTCGGGAAGCCTCTCTACGGTATCCTCAGCAGACTCCCTTGCAGTCTTCATGGCAGAATCAGCTAAATTCCGAGCATATTCATCTCCACTAACCATGGCAAGTCTTGTGAAATAGGCTATACCACTCCCTGCGGCTCCAAATAGGACAAGTAGGGATAAAACAAATCCAGCCAAATTCGGGAAGTGATTAAGTTCTTGCTGATAGCAATACGCAAGACCCGTTATACTTGCAACTACAAGAACAAGTACTACAATCCCTATTATTACAGAACTTCTCGTAACCAATGATCCCTCATTATTACACATATATCTATTGCCATTATACCAGACCCTTACCCGATTGAGTCAACATATAATCACGATCACTCTCCAATAATCCACACGACTAACCAACAGTACCACTAATCGAATCTATTTGGTCATGCAATCACCACCCACCCGAACGAGTGTAAGTGCTTGTGCCGACGCAATCTGAAGGGTATAATCACAATTGTATTGTATCCATCACTTAGTAGATACAGTTAGATCGAAGTTACAATGAAGGTGATATGACTACTTCATTATACTGGAATAAAAATATATGTCAGTAATAGCGATTATAGGAGGGCAATGGGGAGATGAAGGCAAGGGCAAGATAATCGATACCCTTGCTGGTCAAGCGGACATAGTGATTCGCTTCTCAGGAGGGCCGAATGCCGGTCATACTGTAATAAATCCCCATGGTGAATTCAAGCTACACTTAGTGCCTTCGGGCATCTTTAATCAACAAGCAACCTGCATCATTGGTAACGGCGTTGTGCTTTCGCCTCAAGTTCTGCAGAAAGAACTCAAGGACTTATCTGGACATAATATAGACACCTCTCGTTTATTAATAAGTGAACGAAGCCATATTATCATGTCCTACCATACCCTGTTTGATCGTCTCGAAGAAGAGTCCAAGGGAAAGAATGCCCTGGGTACCACTTTAAAAGGTGTTGGTCCTGCTTATGCTGACAAGGTATCTAGATTAGGAGTGCGTGCAGGAGATTTACTTCACATAAAAGAACTACTGCCCAGGCTCGAGCTAATAGTCCAGTCAAAGAACCGTATTTTGACCAAGGTTTTTGAATATCAGCCTTTGTCCCTTGAAGAAATATATTCGGAATGTTGTAGCTATGCAGACCAGATTGGCCCACTAATTACGGATACGGAGCCAATGGTTCACAGGGCATTGTGTGATGACAAGACCATCATGCTGGAAGGGGCACAGGGAACACTACTCGATATCGATTATGGAACATATCCCTATGTTACGTCATCATCATCCATCATAGGTGGAGCCTGCACTGGTAGTGGACTAAGTCCTACAGCTATCGATTCTGTTATCGGGGTTTTCAAGGCCTATAGCACTCGTGTTGGCGCCGGACCTATGCCGACCGAGCTCTTGGACGAGATGGGTGACCGGATCAGGGAAATTGCCCATGAGTATGGGGCGACAACAGGTAGACCCAGACGTTGTGGATGGTTCGATGCTGTAGCTGCTCGACATAGTGCTCAAGCAAATGGATTCACTTCAGTGGCAATGACCCGACTTGATATACTAGATACCCTACCTCAGATTAAAATATGTACAGCGTACGAAACTCAAGGAAAATTATTAGAGTATTTTCCAAGTAGCCTTCATGTGATAGAGACATGTAAACCTGTATATGAAGAGCTACCAGGATGGCAAACCCCTATAAGTTCGGTACGCAAGTTTACGGATCTACCCCAGGAAGCACAGAACTACGTTAAAAGGCTTCAAGATCTCATTGGTTGCCCAATAGATTTCATCTCTGTCGGAGCGGCGAGAGAGGAATCTATTGTTTTGAAGCCTCTCAAATAGAAAGCGATAAGGAATCATTCGCAACTACATTTATCGTCGGCGACCACTGTGTTTATACTCTATCTAAATGGTATGGCATTACAGTCAAGATCCCTACTCAACTGGCAACATAATTACCGATGAGATGGTATGCCAATACTCATTAGCAAACCAACCATAAATACATCTAAGGCAGACTAGCCTTACTATAAAGAATAATAATGTCTAAGGAACGGATTGTATCGGGAGAAACCAGGGAAGAGGATGTTGCATTTGAAAGCAACCTACGGCCCCGTGACCTTTCCGAGTATATTGGGCAAGATAGGGTCAAGGAAAACCTCAAGATTGCCATTACAGCCGCCAAGAAGAGGAAGGAACCACTTGACCACATACTACTTTACGGCCCTCCAGGTCTAGGCAAAACCACCCTAGCTAATATAATCGCCACTGAGTTAGGTGTTGGTATGAAGGTTAGCTCGGGGCCAGCTATAGAACATCCTGGACATTTGGCAACTCTACTCACCAATTTGCGCGATGGGCAGGTTCTCTTTATTGATGAAATTCACCGGCTCAGTCATGTCGTGGAGGAGAAGCTTTATCCAGTTATGGAGGACTCTTCATTCGATATGATTGTTGGGAAAGGACCTGGAGCCAAGAGCCTTCGATTACAGCTGCCTCATTTTACTCTTGTTGGAGCCACCACACGCTTTGCTATGATTGGCCCTCCACTCAGAGATCGTTTCGATGCGGTATTCCGTCTAGACTACTACGATAAGCAGGCGATTGAGGACATCATCCAAAGGTCGGCCAATATCCTCAAGATTAAAGTGGACAAAGGTGGAGTGGAAGAGATTGCTTGCAGAGTGCGCGGCACTCCACGTGTAGCTAATCGATTGCTTAAACGCGTAAGAGACTATGCACAAGTAATGGCAGATGGCATTATCACCCAGCAAGTGGCTCAGGATGCTATGCTGCAGCTCGAGGTTGATACGATTGGTTTGGACGAAGTCGACTATAAAGTATTGCGTACGGTGATAGAGAAATTCGATGGCGGACCTGTTGGACTAGAGACCATTGCAGCCTCAATTAGCGAACAAGC
>JAXHVC010000207.1:0-16942 GCA_034189315.1 Chloroflexota bacterium
ATCTCAAGCTTTATCTGCCTGAGTTTTGTTACCGGTTCAATCGTCGGTTTTGGGGATCTCAATTGTTCGATCGTTTACTAAAGGCCTGTCTCTGCACTGTTTCTATCACTCTTTCGGAGCTAAGGGCCTAATCGTTTCATAAAAAAAGAGACCACTTGAATGATTGGTCTCAAGAGGTCTCTCTGATGTAGCATCACTCTAGAATAATTTAGCAAACAAGTACTATACCATACCCATCTCTTTGGCCATCACGTCTTGCCAGTAATCTGTATCTCCAAAGGCAATATCTGCTGCTTTTGCACGTCGGTAATATAGACCCATATCATGGTCTCTTGTAATACCGATACCGCCATGTATCTGAACGCCTCTTTCGCTGACTCTCTTGTAGGCCTCGTTGGCATATGCCTTAGCTGCAGCTGTCATTCTCCTACCATCAGGCATTCCCTCTGCTACTCTCCAGGCTGCCTCATATGAGATATTGCGACTTGCTTCTACATCCATCCACATATTGGCCAGGTAGAATTGGATGACCTGGAAGCTACCAATGGCTTTCTTGTACTGGACCCTTTCTTGCGCGTAGGTGTGAGCCATGTCTAGAGCTGCTTGAGCCCCACCAACCATCTCCATGCACTTGGCCAGTGCTGCCTGTACTACTATCTGCTCTATTATGCTCCAACCTTGGTCTAGCTGGCCCAGAATATTTGCTTTGGGAACCTTTACCTTTTCAAAGACCACCTCACATAGGTTTTCCATGCCTATGGTTGGTATTACGCTACAGCTAATACCTGGACTCTTAGCGTCCACTATGAAAATCGTAATACCTTGGTCCGGAGTGGTACCAGTTTGGGTTCTGGCGACGACCAATATTATATTAGATATGTTAGCATCGCTAACAAATAGCTTGGTTCCGTCCAAGACGTAATTATCACCTTCTGCCGTGGCCTTTAGTGCTACCGATGATGCTTTGAGTGTTCCACTGGGTTCGGTCAAGGCTAGGGTAGCTATAATCTCTCCATTAGATATTTTAGGGAGGTACTCCTGTTTTTGTTCTTCTGTGCCGTTTGTTAGAATCGGCATACCCCCTAGTACTACTGTGGACAGAAATGGGCTGGGTAAAACATTTCGACCAATCTCTTCTTGGATGACCATCAAGTCCAGGAACCCACCTTCCCCACCACCATATTTCTCGGGGAAGACAAGCCCCAGCCATCCCAGCTCGGCCATCTTCTTCCAAATTTCGGGCGAATAGCCCTGATCGCTTTCCTCTAATTCTCGTACCAAGGTCTTAGGACACTCTTTTTGAAGGAAGTCCTTAGCCATTGTCCTAAGCATGTCTTGTTCTTCGGTAAAGTCGAGATTCATTGCAGCCTCCTCTCTATCGTATTATGAGCTGTGCCTATATCTAACATGTCTACTACCAAGTTCTGGGCAGTCCAAGCCCTTGGGTTGCTATAAGATTCCTTTGAATTTCTGAGCTTCCAGCGGCGATGTTAGCTCCGAGACAAGTTTGATATGAATTCTCTGGTGTGCCTAGGAGAGGAGCCCACTTGGAATCTCTCTTGACTGGTCCGAAGAGCCCTGCCACTTGACACTCAGTGTAGGCAAACCGCTGCTCAAATTCGCTGCCCCAAACCTTCACTGCGGAGGCTGCAGTGATTAGCTCATCTATCCTACCCTGCCCAATGTTCATCTTGTGTTGTAACCATGCAACCTTATGTGACATGGCTATTCCCACCTCAGCTTCAATAGCCATCTGTGCAACGCGATGACGTGTCAATGGATCTTCTGATATTGGTTTGCCATCTCTCAAAGTTTCTCTACAGAATTCTGCAAGGTGGGATGCTGCACGCCTAGTGCGAGAAAAGGCTCCTACGTTAGATCTTTCAAAGTTCATCATCATACGGGTTACAGCCCAACCCTGGTTTTCTTCTCCAACTCTATTCTTGACAGGGACGCGTACATTGTCGAAGAAGACCTCATTGAACATATGGTTGTTAGCCATATCCCGTAGGGGATTTACTGTTATCCCTGGTGATTTCATATTGATGAGAATGAAGGAGAGCCCTTTGCTTCTGCTTTGCTCTGGATCTGTTCGAACAACTGCAAAACACCAATCTGCGCGATGTGCTCCAGATGTCCAAATCTTCTGCCCGTTGATTACATACTCTTCGCCCTCTTTTATAGCACGTGTTGTTACACCTGCCAAATCGCTTCCGGCATTTGGCTCACTCCAGCCCTGACACCACATCAGCTCACCTTTAGCAATGGGAGGTAGATGTTCTAGCTTCTGATCTTCGTTTCCTGCAGCCAGAAGTGTGGGTGCAAGCATACCCAAGCCGAATATATCGATTCCTGGAGCGCCATAGTATCCCATGACCTCACTAAGTATCATTTGCTCTATTATAGAGCTCTCCTGTCCCCCGTACTGCTTAGGCCAAGCAAAGGACAACCATCCCTTTTCGCCCAACCTCTTTGCCATGTGCCGGTGAAAATTCCAACCCTCATCCAGCGAGAAGAGGTCTTCTAATCCCCCCGTCCATCCCGCTGGCGCTTTCTTCATCTCTTCTTTGAAAAAGTCGTCGAACTCTTTCCTCAGAGCCTCTTGCTCCGGAGTCAGTCCAAATTCCATTTTGTTCCTCCAGTAAATTGCCTTGCGAGAGAAAACAGAGCTAGCAAATAGGGCATCTATAACGAGATGCCCTATTTGAATCTTAATGATGTAGCTTTATCGTCTTAAAGAGATATAAGCTTATAGTTTACATACCGAGGAGTTCTGCTATCTTGTCTTTATGTGTTGCCGCATTGCCATACAGATGATCCCAGGCCCAAGCTCGACGATAGTATAGACCCATATCGTGATCTCTGGTGGTTCCAATTCCACCATGTACCTGAACACCACGCTCGGATACATATTTAAAGGAATCGCTCGCAAACGCCTTGAGCACTGAAACCTCTGTCGTACATGGGACATCTGCGCTTAACATCCAACCAGCTTGGTACACCATGTTTCTAATGAGCTCGGTGTACATATACATATTAACCAGGTAGTGTTGGATAACTTGGAAATGTCCAATAGGCCGTCCGTATTGTACCCTTTCCTTGGCATAGGATGTTGCCATTTCCACCGAGGCTTCGCAGCCGCCCAGCATCTCTGCGGATTTCATGACTGCGCTTCTCTCCAGGATATAGTCAAGTACCTCTTTGCCCTTGTCAGCTTGACCCAGGACGTTCTTCTTGGGGACGCTGACATTGCTGAAAGCTACCTCACACTGTTTATCAAAGCCTGTGGTGGGTATTACTTCTATCTTAATGCCTGAGCTCTTGGCGTCTACAATCATCGCAGTAATACCATTTTCTGCGCTTCCTGTTCGTGCTATTACCAGAAGCTGATCCGCCACATTAGCATTGAGGGCGAAGAGTTTGGTGCCATTGAGCACGTAGTTATCGCCCTCTGCTTTAGCCTCCATACTTATTCCCTTTGACTTATAGCTACCTTCTGGTTCTAATACGGCCAGACTCATAATGCAGTTGCCTTCTGCGATTTTTGGCAGAAGGTCTTTCTTCTGATCATCATTGCCATATTGAAGGATGGCCAAGGAACAGTCGACAACGGTGGAGAAAAACGGACCTGGAAGAACATTCTTGCCCATCTCTTCGAGGACCAAGACTAGGTCCATTAGGTCTCCGCCAGTTCCCCCATATTCCTCAGGAAGTGTTAGTCCCAGCCAACCCAAATCCGCCATCTTCTTCCAAAGGTCTGCATCATGACCAGATTCGCTCTCCTCAATCTCTCGCACCTTGGTCTTGGGGCATTCTTTAGATAAGAAATCCTTAGCGGATGTTCGGAGCATTTCTTGTGCTTCATTAAAATCAAGATTCATTGGTTTACCTCCTTTGCGTAGATTAAGCCCTTTGTGCCTTGAACACTTCGTCCCAGCTTCGGGGCATTCCCAATGTCATCCAGGCAATGGTATTCCTCTGAACCTCGCTGGATCCTGCGAAGATGTTTGCCCCAGGACAAAACTGATACAGACTCTCAAATGCTCCCAATAGGGGGGCGTATTTGGATCCCTTCCGGACAGGTCCGTACATACCGAATATCTCCAGGCCGTTGTAGGCTACTCTCTGGAGCATCTCGGTACCCCATACCTTGGCTGAAGACATGACGCCTGCGGTTTGTATCAGGGCGAACATGTTGTCGCCAGCCTTTTCCTGGGCGAATGCAATACGATAGGCTAGCGATCGTGCAATCTCTATCTCAATATACATCTGTGCTATCTTGTGTTTTACGAAGGGATTGTTGGCCAGCGGTTCGCCATCCAATTTAGTCTCTTTGCAGAACTGCACCAGCTCCTCGATCATCCTCTTACCCATGGATGCCATGCCAACGTTGGATCTCTCGAAGTTCATGGTGGTTCTGGTGACATCCCAACCTCCACCTTCTTCACCTATTCTGTTCTTGACAGGAACGCGGACATTGTCAAAGAACTCTTCGTTGAAGATATGAGTATTACCCATGCTCAACAGAGGTCGAATGGTTAGTCCGGGGCTCTTCATATCCAGTACCATAAAGGTAAGACCCTTACTACGTTTCGAAGCGGGATCAGAACGGAATATTCCAAATCCCCAATCAGCGCGGTGTGCTCCGCTAGTCCAGGTCTTCTGACCGTTTAAAACATAATCATCGCCATCTTTTATGGCAGTGGTGCTTAGGCTTGCCAAGTCGGAGCCGGAGTTAGGCTCGCTCCAAAGCTGACACCAAAATCTCTCTCCCTTGGAGATTGGAATTAGGTGTTCCTTCTTTTGCTCCTCAGTTCCGATTGCCAGAAGGGTTGGCCCTATCATGCCTATTCCAAATACATCTATGCCAGGTGCCATATTATAACCGGCGACATCGCTGAAGATTAGCTGTTCAATGATAGGCGCACTCTGGCCACCATATTCTTTAGGCCACGCTCGAACTAGCCATCCCTTGGCGGCAAGGGTTTTGGCCATATATTTATGAAACTCAAACCCTGCCTCAGTGTCGAACATATCCTCCAGCCCACCCCCTATTCCTTCGGGGGCTTTGGCCATCTCTGCCTTAAAGAAGTCATCAAACTCCTTTCGCAGAGCTTCTTGTTCTGGAGTAAATGAAAAATCCATCTTCCCTCCTTCTGCGGTATATTGCGTCTATATGGCAATTCTAACAAGAAAATTGCCAGACACTAACTTGCTGCTTAGGTTTATTAGGTCAGAAAGCCGAATGCCACCTCCTCTCAGCATTGCGCTCAAATTGACCAGCTATGATTCCCTGGCCCAATCGGACATAGGGAGCCCATGCGTCGCTGTAAGCACTAGTGAGGGAGGCTTGCCCTTTTCTCTGGGTTAGACCTAACCACCAAAGCATTGTGTCAGATGACCTCTTTGCGATCGGTGCTATATCTGAGGTTCCCCCGCATCCCGACCGGGCATGAATAGGCCGTGTTCATTATACCTACTGATTGAGAAAAAGCAAGTAATAGTCGTTGTTGGGCGGGATTAGTGTTTGACAGGGGGAATTATCCAGTATGTTATCCTTATAATTGTATCACAAAGCAGATCTCCCAAATGAATAAGTTTCACAATTCCCGATATATCCAAGATTGTTGCTTATTGAAAGGTATTTCCTTTAGTTAAGCAGCATTATTCCAGAACCTACCCTGAGCTAATGCTTTTTTCTTGCTCGGATTTTCCTTTTATCCGTATATAGATTGCACTAGATACGGCCGTGGCGAATAGAATAATTGATATTAAGTGGGCTTGGTGCAGAGCTCCCAAAACCTCGGTTTCGTCCCTGGTCCAACTAATGAAAAACCTACCGAAGGAATAGAGTGCAATCATATAGAGGAATAGCTCACCATCTTGTTTGAAGATTGAACGAAGACGTAATAACACTCCTACTACTAGTATGTTCCAGATGATCTCGTACACGGGAGATGGGTGTCCAGCTATGTCATTTGGTGCAAATGGAGTATTGGTGTAAGTGATAGCCCAAGGTAAGTCAGTGGCAATACCATGTGAATCGCCGTTAAGAAGACATCCAATCCTGCCGACCGAGAGTCCAACTAGAACCCCTGGTGCAGCGAAGTCTAATAGCTTGGCCAGTGGTAGGTGCTTAATCCTGGCACAGATTGCTGCAGCTAATGCCCCACCAATAAGGCCTCCATACCAGCCTAATCCACCTTCCCAGAGCAGGAAAATCTCACCAAGGTTCTCGCTGTAATGATCGAAATTGTCTATAACATGAGTAGCCCTGGCACCTAGCATGCCTCCAACAAGAGCCCACAATACGGGTGTGTAAACGGTCTCTGGGGACAGGTCTCCATTTCTTGATATATATATACTGAATCCGACACCTGCAATAATGGCTAGGGCCATTAGAAGCCCGTGCCAACTGATTGTTGCCCCACCGATGGTGAGAATGTCGGGATCTAAACCTATGGTGATGTTGTGACCTCCTAGAGAAGATTGTTTGTATAATGGCGGTAGTGGAAAGGAGATTGCTTGACTTTGCCTATCCTGTGAGTGCCTCGGCGAAGGTGGCAGCGTCAAATGGTACTAAGTCGTCCATAGCTTCGCCTGTACCGATGAAGCGAATTGGTATCTTCATTTCATTGCATATAGATAACACTATTCCTCCCTTTGCCGTGCTGTCTAGTTTTGTGAGTATGATGCCGGTAACTTCTACGGCTTCGGAAAAGTGCTTGGCTTGGGATAGCCCGTTCTGTCCTGTGGTGGCGTCCAATACGAGCAGAACCTCATGAGGAGCGGATTCATCAACTCGTTGTGCCACGCGCTTGATTTTCTTAAGCTCTTCCATCAAATTTGATTTTGTCTGTAAACGACCTGCAGTGTCTATTATGACGGTGTTTGCATTCCTGGTCCGCCCTGCTTCTAATGCATCGAAGACCACTGCACCAGGATCTGCATTGGGTTGATGTGCTATGACTTCACATCCTGCCTTTTCTCCCCAGTATTTCAACTGGTCGATAGCTGCTGCTCTGAAGGTATCGGCGGCAGCTAAAACCACGGTCTTGTTATCCTTCTTTATGGCGTTTGCCAACTTGGCAATACTGGTTGTCTTGCCCGATCCGTTCACTCCTACGATCAGAATTACCCTTGGATGCCCCGGTTCATTAGTGAGCGTTATATCTTGTGCATTTACATGTATGGTGCTTACAATCTCTTCTCTAAGAGCGTCATAAGCTTGTTGCCCGTCATCTATTTTTTCTCTTTTTACACGGTCCCTCAAACGCTGCAAAAATGTATCTGTAGTAGTGGCTCCAACATCTGCGGTAATGAGTAACTCCTCCAACTCTTCCCACATATCATCATCAAGCGAAGGACGGTTAAAAAGTCCCGCGACTTTACCAAACCAATCTTCTTTGCTTCGTTTGACGGCTTGCTGTGTCTTCTTCTTTAAAAAGCCGAACAACTCTCGTCCTCCCAACTAAGCATATCGCAAGTCACCTAGAGGGTTATCTAAGGGAGTAAATCATAGTAGCCCATGTTTATCTATCTACCAATATTCAATAGGAGCAGAGATTCACATTTATATCGTATCTGCTTTCTGGTGGGCATGATAGCATGGTGATAAAGGTGGGTCAATTGGATTCGGAGGGCCATTTTGAAGTCTGATATTCCGACGGAGCGACTATCGATTTGATAAATGAAAACGTTGTATTTTAAGGTTGTGGGGATGACATTCGCGTATATTAGCGGGATCTTTTGAGCTATTTATGGATGAGCAGCATGCTATATAATATATAGGTAAATTATGCTGGCTTGTTATGGTACATTAATGAGTATCTCAGAATTATTGCATAATTCATGGATGGGGTATTTTTGGTGACTAGGCTAATCGAGGTATCTAGTGTTGATCCAGAACCAGCATTGGTTAGTGAGGCTGCTTTGGTTTTGAGAGAAGGTGGTTTGGTTGCCTTTCCTACTGAAACCGTGTATGGACTTGGGGCGGATGCTCTTAATGCCGAAGCTGTAGCGAGGATATTCAGAGCCAAAGGTAGGCCTTCGGATAATCCTATTATTGTTCATGTGATGGGGGAGGAACAGCTGGATAAGCTCACCGATGATGTTCCCCTACTAGCTGGAGGTTTGATACGAGAATTTTGGCCCGGACCGTTAACCCTCATTTTTCAGAAACGGCGATCTGTACCAATTGAAGTTACTGGGGGATTGAATACCGTTGCAGTGAGAATGCCACGGAATGCCGTGGCAATAGCGCTGGTACAGGCACTGGGTAATCCAATTGCGGCTCCAAGTGCCAATCTCTCGGGCTCTCCTAGTGGTACCACAGCAAAGCATGTGTTACAGGATTTTAATGGCAAGATAGATATTGTTCTTGATGGAGGTCCAGTGCAAGTAGGGGTGGAATCCACAGTCTTGGACCTTTCTACACAGCCACCAGTTATATTACGGCCAGGAGCAGTAACTCGTAAACAATTGGAGGGGGTAATTGGGGAGGTGGGGATTGAGGCTAGGAAAAATATGTTGCGGCGCTCTCCGGGTACTCGATATCGCCACTATAGTCCTAGGGCAGTGGTTAGACTAGTAAAACAGAATGATATCCGTAGGGCCCGAGAACTCACCGAAAGTTATATATCTGAGGGGAAGATGGTGGGATTTATTGGGACTAATATCGCGCTAGAGCCATGGCAAGGTTTATTGGCGAAAGATATGCCTAGCGACTTAAACGAATATGCGAAGCTATTATTTTCTACTCTGCGTGAGCTGGATGCGAAAGGTGTTGACGTAATACTAGTGGAGGAAGTGAATGAGGAGGGTATTGGTATAGCTATAATGGATCGCCTACGTCGCGCGGCAGGAATCAATCGATGATGGAAAGAACGGCGATGTATGATGTAATCATAGTCGGTGCTGGACCGGCAGGCGCTACCCTTGGTCATGAACTGGCCAAGAAAGGGATGGATATACTAATCCTGGAGAAGGAGCAGTTCCCTCGCTACAAGCCTTGTGCTGGTGGGATTACACCCAAAACGGCAGAGCTACTTGACATTGACCTGAGTTCGGTATCGCAGCAGGAAATCCACCGAGCTCGAATATCCTATGGTTTCCGTCGCGAGTTCGTCAAGGAATACCATAAACCTTTGAGTAGTATGGTGAGACGAGAGGAATTTGATAAACTTCTCGTAGAACGAGCAGCAAAGGTGGGTGCTTCGGTTCTGTTTAACCAGAAGGTAGTATCCATTCAAGCGGGCGATAGTAATATAGAGGTATCTACTTCCAATGAGACATACTTTGGTCAAATTGTAGTTGGGGCAGATGGGGCTAATGGAGTAGTATCAAGGGAGATGAGACTATTGGAGGGTATGCTCTATGGGGCTGCTGTGGAAGCGGAGGTAATGGTTCCCAAGGATACTATGGCTAGGTGGGATTCCTCGGTTGGCGTAGATTTGGGATGTATACGTGGTGGTTATGGATGGGTGTTTCCCAAGAGGGACCACCTTTCAATTGGATTGGGGGCGCCTGTTCAACGAGCCAAGCATTTTAAAACCTGCCACCAGGAGTATCTCGATGCGCTAGATTTGGGGGACTATCATGTTGAAAGGTTCAAGAGCCATTTGCTACCAGTTCGCCAAAAGGGTATGCCTGTATTCCGAGATAGAGTGCTTCTTCTGGGGGACGCTGCTGGATTGGTAGATCCATTAAGTGGTGAGGGTATCTATCATGCGATTAAGAGCGCCTATCTAGCTACTCCAGTAATCACAAGGAGCATTGAGACTCGGGATATCGATCTCTCTGACTATCAACATAGCATAGAGAGGGATATTGGACCTGAGATGCATACCGCAAGAAGGATTCAGTCCCTATTTACGCTACTGCCACATTTGAGTTTTGGAGTGCTTCGTAGCAGCGATCGGCTTTGGAGTGCCAGCTGTCGACTTGTTCGGGGTGATGAGTCATATAGGGATATAAGTAAAAGACACAGAATGTTGCGATTTGTACTTGGTTAAATTTATATGGAGGTGTTTTATGCCAGTAGGCACCGAATCGACTAGGCCTCTGGTTGGAGTAGTGATTGGAAGTAAGACTGATGAATCTCTAATACAACCAGCTTTAGAGATTCTACAAGACTTTGGTATTGAATACGAGTTCTCCGTGATTTCGGCTCATCGTACTCCAGCAAAGGCTCGTGAATATGGTATTGGATTAAGTGAACGAGGTATCGAGGTGATAATTGCAGGGGCCGGTGCAGCAGCCCACTTGCCAGGAGTTCTTGCAAGTTGGACCACGATTCCTGTTATTGGAGTTCCTCTAGCAACTAGCGAGTTGAAAGGGCAAGACGCTCTATATTCCATTGTTCAGATGCCTTCTGGTGTACCTGTAGCTTGTGTCGGAATAGGGGGGGCGAAGAATGCTGCTCTGCTTGCGGCTCAAATACTCGGACTGAAGTACCCTAATATAAATAAAGCGTCTGAGCATTTTCGCGAGAAGCTAAGGAAGGGATAGGTATTGGCATTGGCATTGGTTGTGTCTTTGTATGATTGTGCTACGTGCAGATTAATATGGTTTTTTTACCAGATATAGAAGTGAGTGAGGTGATCGGATACTGGCGATGTAATCATAGTATGGCTGATTATCTAAGGACATGAATTAGTAGTTATAGAAGGAAGACCACAATGATTGAACGTTACTCGCGTCCTGAGATGAAGAGAATATGGACCGACGAAAATAAATTGGCCAAGTGGCTTGAGGTGGAAATAGCTGTTTGTGAATCATGGGCGGAGAAGGGGGTAATACCCCAGGAGGCGATTCCGAAAATCAAGAAAGCCAGTTTTAATATGGAACGGTTTCATGAGGTTCAAAAGATCACCCATCACGATATGACTGCCTTGCTCCAGGCGGTATCAGAAAACATGGGGGAGGAGAGTAGGTTCATTCACCTTGGTTTGACTACCAACGATGTATGGGATACTGCCACCAGTATGCAGTTGGTAGAGTCTACCAATGTTCTGGAGCGAGATATTGAGACGCTGATCGGGATTGTCAAGGAAAAGGCAATTCAGCACAAATACACTGTTATGATGGGACGTACGCATGGGGTTCATGCTGAGCCGATAACCTTTGGTCTCAAACTAGCTATATGGGTGGAGGAGTTAAAAAGGAATGCTCTTCGCCTATCTGAGGCCAAGAGTATAATCAGTGTGGGTAAGCTTTCTGGTGCGGTGGGGACACATGCCACAATACCTACTGATGTAGAGGAATCAGCTTGCGCCAAACTCGGACTAAGTCCAGCAGCTGTGTCCAACCAAGTATTACAAAGGGATCGGCACGCTCAATTTGTTACGACCCTGGCTATCATTGGTAGCTCGCTTGAGAAATTTGCCACCGAAGTCAGGGGATTGCAGCGTACAGAAGTTCTAGAGGCAGAGGAACCTTTTGAAGAAGGACAGACTGGTTCGTCTGCTATGCCCCATAAGCGAAATCCTGAATTATGTGAGCGAATATGTGGATTGGCTCGACTGGTGCGTGGACATGCCCTCACATCCATGGAGAACATAGCACTGTGGCATGAAAGGGATATTAGCCATTCCTCAACTGAGCGCATTATCTTGCCGGATTCTTGTCTCGCTTTGGACTATACCCTTAACCTCTTCATATATATCATGAAGGATCTTTTAGTCTACCCCGAGCGGATGAAACAGAACCTTGAGGTCACTCAGGGACTCATATTTTCTCAGAGGATTATGCTAACTCTCATAGAAAAGGGGATCAGTAGACAAGAGGCCTACAAATTGGTTCAGCGTAATGCCATGCGTGTATGGCGTGAGCATATCCCGTTTCTTGAGCTGCTCAAGAATGATGAAGAGGTTTCCTCTCGTTTATCATCTGCGGAATTGGAGGGGCTCTTTGACTACAATTACTACTTGAGTTCAATAGATGATATCTTTGCCAGGCTTTCTTGGTAGGGTGACTCTACATACTGAACTAACACCGTAGGAATATACCGTATATCTGTAGGGCTGGGGAAGTGGTTTATTGCCGATGCAATACGCATTGATCTATCTCCGAAGGTCTTATTTCTACAGGCCTCTCAATTAGAAGGTAAGGAGGCAGGAAATGCCAACGGTCACGGCTAATGGTGTGAAAATACATTACGAGGTAAGTGGTGAGGGCAATCGAAAGGTTATTCTCCTCCATGGATTGATGCTTTCATGGCGTATATGGGAGCAGTCAATAAAGCAGATGCCTGCAGATGTACAATGTTATGCCCTTGACATGCGTGGGGCTGGTGATTCGGATAAACCTGCAGAGAACTATGGATATCCCACCTTTGCTCAAGATGTGTCTTCCTTTATGAAGGAAATGAATATAGATAAGGCATCAGTTGTGGGACACTCAATAAATGGTGGTACGGCGATCTACTTGGGTGCCAACTATTCAGATCAAATAGAGAAGGTTGTACTAGTTAGTACCTTTGCTCGTATATCCTCGATGACTGGTGGTGGAGGCGGAATGCAAGAGATGTCCAAGATGTTCTCCACACCTCCGAGTGAGATTGATCGGTATACCATGGAAAGTATCCTTCAATTCCTGGTGGCTGATACTAACAGTCTATCTCCGGATTTGGTTGATGGTCTTGCCAAAGATGCATCTAAGGCTGATATGAACGCGATTATGGGAACTGCCATGTCCCCAATGATGACTAATATAGAGGAGGAGTTGAAAAAGGTTACTCTTCCTATATTAGTGGTGCAAGGAGACAAAGATTCATTATCACCAATGGAAGAAGCCCAGTTTATGTCCGAAGCGGTGCCTGTGGGAAAATTGGTTGTAGTGGAGGATTGTGGACATTGTCCTATGATTGAGCGTCCATCTTATTTCGCAGCTGCATTGTCTTCTTTTTTAACATCATAATGAAATGAGAGAGTCGGAGTATTTTAATTCGACTCTCTCAATAACCACCCTGCCATCGTGGATTTCGCAATCTTCTTGTGTTCTTGAGTAGTTACTACCACCTAGATTCTTCTGCTGCTCCCTCGAGCATGTTATTGCCTGGAGTCTTCAACTTTTTTGTTTCCATAGTGGCTTGGATATGCTAAGAAAGTTCCTTAGCAAATCATGACCAGCTAGTGTGAGAACAGATTCTGGATGGAACTGGATCCCCTCAATTACATACTTCTTGTGGCGCACTCCCATAACTACACCATCATCTGTTTTGGCAGAAACCTGGAGAGAGGATGGTACCGTATCTGGCTTGATTACCAAGGAATGGTATCGACCTGCCTCGAAAGGATTTGGGATGTTCGCAAAGATATTCTTACTGTCGTGGTGAACCATGGAGGTTTTACCATGCATAGGTGGCGAACGATCTATGGTGCCGCCGAAGGCATAGCCAATGCATTGGTGACCTAAGCATACCCCCAGAATGGGCAGCTTACCGGCGAAATGTAGGATCACATCGTTGGAAATTCCTGCTTCCTTGGGAGTACAGGGTCCTGGAGATATTACGATATGGGAGGGGTTCATCTCTGTGATTTCGTCAAGTGTAATCTTGTTATTGCGCTGTACGTAAGGATCCCAGCCGAGTTCGCCAATGTATTGCGCCAAATTGTATACGAACGAATCGTAGTTATCTATGATCAAAATCATCTGTTAGCTCTCCCACAAACGCCAAACCAACGAGAATATATTTGCAGTCTCATGGCGATTGGGCGAAAAGATAAGTGAAGTACTAATGCCAGTACTGGCATAGGGTAGCATACGGGAGATAAAGGGGTCAATTGATACTACTACTAGGGCATGCTTTCCATGCTACTTCTCTTGGAATTATCCGTCAGTACTTTAGCTATCATTATTAAAGTGATGATTAACTGGTTTGTTCTATTGAGAGCAGAGAGGTTCTTTGACTTAAGAATTATTATACATCTTATGGTTTCGGTATATATAGTATTTAGGATGATCATTGTGGATCATGAAGGAATTTGACAGATATGGTTGCTTTACCATAATATATCTCCTGTAACACTTGTGCTACATAATAATCGATTTATAGGAGTGTATTAATGGCCGATGATTTAGCAATAAAAGAAGAGGTTCGAGAAGCGTGGTGGTGGGAGGCGGAGAAAAAGAGATCTCCTCGGCTAGATTACCTTAGAAAGGCTGTATGGTCAAAGGGAACTACCGGTGGTCAATATCTACCTGGTATCAAGGCTGATCTGAATAAGGTGTACTGGGACACAAAGGTGTTCAGGGAAACAGATGGGCTTCCGTGGGTAGAGCGAAGGGCAAGAGCTCTAGAGGCTTTGATAATGAATGTTCCTATATTCATCTTAGATAATCAGACCTTGGTTGGTTATGGTGGTTCAAGGCCCAATGAGCTCATGTGGCATACAGAGGTGTCCTACGTTCTGAATGAGGAAATATTCTATGATACCACAAACCTTGTTCCAGAAGAGGATAAAACATGGATCAGGAGTTGTTTAGACTACTGGAAGAATATGTGTTTCCAGGTTCACTGCGAGAGATATATGAGTGAAGATGAACTACAGAGTACCATGCTTGGGCCAGCTATGGGTGGATCTCATATGGATGGTACGCGTAGCCCTGTATATGATTATTCCTTTGTGATGGAGAATGGTCTAAATGGAATAGTCAAGATGATCGATGAAAAGATGGAGGAAGCTGAAGATATACTATGCTCTGGACCAGCGAATCCAAGTACGCTTCACTTGCATGAAAAGCTGGATCAATGGAGGGCGATGAGAAGGACGGCGGAAGCTGTGGTTGCATATGCTCATCGCTATGGACGACTGGCCAAGATAATAGCTGAGAACTTTGAGACAGAACCACAGAGAAAGGCTCAACTCCTAAAGCTGTCTGAGGTGTGCTTTAAGGTGCCAGCTGAGCCTGCTGAACATCTCCAAGAGGCACTACAGTGCGAGAGGTTTGTCTCTTACCCTGCGAGATTCTATGAAAGTATTGGTCCTGCAGGTTCAGAGCGAATTGACCAGCTGTATTGGCCCTACTATGAAAAGGATGTACTAAAAGACAAAAGCCTGCCAAGGCAAGATGCAGTGGAGTTGTTCTCAGAAAACAACCTCAAACACTATGAATGTACAATTGGGCCGATGTCTAGGATGTTTCGAGCTGCTTTCCAGGGTGCACCAGTCCATTTACCGACCCTCACGATTGGTGGAGTAGATGAGGATGGTAGGGATGCCTGCAATGATCTGACTGAGGTGGTTTTGGAGGCATCTAGGTTGATGAGAGTGGGGGAACCGTCTTATATGTTCAGGTACCATCCTGCTGCCTCTATCTCGGCGCTCAAAGCTGCCTATGAAACCATACATCAAGGCTTGGGATTCCCTTCATTTCAACATGATGGAGTTTGCACGGATACCCTTATGCACAACTTTGGTGCTACGCTAGAAGAGGCACGAGGGTATGCCAATGTAGTCTGTATGTCGCCGGGTGTGGTCAAAGGGAGGGGTGGACAGGCAATAAGGTATGCTTGTCCTGTTGTACTCAGCCATAAACTGCTAGAGCTTGCCTTTTATGATGGATATGACAAACACCTTAGCAAGCTTCAAGTCGGTCTCCCTACCGGGGATGCTTCCAAGTTTGAGACGTTTGAGGAATTGTATGAGGCATTCAGACAACAGGCTCGACATGCACTGGAATTGGCATGCCGTACACGCAACAAGCATCGATATATGGAAGCTCAGTACCTCCCAGCTCCATTTGGTTCTTGCTTGTTTATGCGTTGCATAGGTATGGGGATAGACATGGTCGATGCACGCAGTGAACCACTAGGCAATCCATGGCTCAGTGGTGTGGTTCATCCGGATACCGGTGATAGCCTTTATGCAGTGAAAAAGTTGGTGTTTGAAGATAAGAAATACACCATGGCGCAGTTGGTTGAGGCTATGGAGGATGATTGGAAAGGTCATGCCGAGATGCGGCAAGATTTTCTTAATGTCCCCAAGTTTGGAAATGACATTCCTGAAGTGGATGATATGGTGGCCCGGGTATACGCGACAATCTCTGAGGAGATCGGTCGTAATGTGGAATGGGGTGGTGCAAGGTGGATGGCCTTGCCTGAATCTGCCTCTGCATGGTCATCGGTAGGACCTATGATGGGACCACTACCGAATGGAAGACGCTTAGGTGATTGTCTCTATGATGGAGGTGTATCACCTGGTGCTGGTTTTGATAAGAAGGGTCCTACGGCGGTGTTGAGGTCTGTATCCAAGATAGATGGCCGAAAGATGAAACAGATGCTGTTGAATCAGAGATTATCTCCTTCCCAGCTGGCAGGAGAAAAGGGTTTTCAGTTGTGGTTGAATTACATGAAAACCTGGTATGACTTGAATGTTCCACATGTGCAGTTCAACATGGTGGATAATGAAACCTTGAGGGCTGCTCAGAGAGAACCAGAGAAGTATCAGGAGTTGATTGTCAGGGTTGCTGGATATAGCGCCCACTTCGTTGAGCTGAATGCGTTGACTCAAGAAGGAATAGTGGAAAGGACTGTCCAGGAAATATAGCCATAGGAGATAGTCCTGAGGTTAATCGTCCATAGGCATACAATCGTTTGGAAACGCTCCCCCACAGCTGGCTGTGGGGGAGATTAGTTCTTGGCTATGGGATATCAGTTTGGTCCTGGTGGAGGGCTGAATAGAGTTCAATAAAGAAGCGGGCGACTGTTTATCTCTATTCTATGCTTAGTTCCAAACACAGGACAATATACCGGAAAAATCATGTCACTCTCTCTTCAACAAATCCAATCGAGGGAAAGGAGATATGATAGAGTATGCCATTCCCTGACAGCAGAAAGTTCGAAGTGAGGGTGATACTTGACTTTGTTCAGATGACCAGGCAAACGGTTATATAGGTTGAGATACTAAGAACACCTTACTGGTTATTCCATTCGAGGGTT
>JAXHVC010000208.1:0-9495 GCA_034189315.1 Chloroflexota bacterium
GACAGGAACAGGCAAGCCTTGTCCCCGTTCCTGTGTAATTAGTGCTTATCAGGTGTTCAATATTTGTTGACCGATACAGGTCATTAGTGAAATAAACATCCAGTCTCTTAGGAGCGAAGCACGGCGACAGGAGTATAATACCTATCGCCCACATAGTTCATTAGGCTATCTTACACCTAGTGAATTTAGCTTGCAGTACCAGCAAAAGATAAGTTAAAAGCCTCTTGCTATCAATCAGGAGGAAGTCGGGATTCTATCATCTTAGGTGGTACTGAAATCGGGGGCACATCAAATATGGCTCAAAGGTATATATGTTCACTCACTGTGAATAACTGCTAGATGGGGTTAAGGAGACAGTTGCTTGCCGTACAATCATATGGCAGGGAGTCTATTGACTGGTTACAGATTTGTACCTTGTTCTTATGAAAAGTAGACGGGGATGCATATGCATCCCCGTTGATAATAGGTTGCTAATTATTATACTTGCCGGGTCAGGTAATCCTTTCTCCTGAGCAATAGCAATGTTGATACTGTTCCTAGTGTGATTATCATTGCTATGGTTGCCCACCAGCTTGTGCTGGGAATTTGTGTGCTATCCTTGGTATTAACGAAGGTGGCTTTGACTGTCTCCCCTGCTTCCAACTGGAAGGTAACCGTGCTTGTGTTCAAGTCACCCGAACTGTTTGAGTCATCGCATGTAATGGAAGTAAGGCTCCAGCCTGCCGGTACTAACTCTGTCGATGTATAGGTTCCTGGCTGTAATCCGCTAACAACAATCTGTTCACCATCTTTGATAACTCCAGCGACATCTCCACTGTAGGTGAAGCTATCTGGTGCCCCATCGGGATTAGTTTGCTTTTCTATGATAATAGTACCGGTCTGT
The DNA here is from genome assembly GCA_034189315.1 of Chloroflexota bacterium. Lineage (GTDB taxonomy): Bacteria > Chloroflexota > Dehalococcoidia > UBA2247 > JAXHVC01 > JAXHVC01. Next base: position 884 of record JAXHVC010000208.1, read on the forward strand.
GGAAGTTCCTTGGTGTTTGTAAAGGTGGCTTTGACTGTCTCCCCTGCTTCTAACTGAAAGGTAACCGTGCTTGTGTTCAAGTCACCCGAACTGTTTGAGTCATCGCATGTAATAGAAGTAAGGCTCCAGCCTGCCGGTACTAACTCTGTCGAAGTATAGGTTCCTGGCTGTAATCCGCTAACAACAATCTGTTCACCGTCTTTGATAACTCCAGCGACATCTCCACTGTAGGTGAAGCTATCTGGTGCTCCATCGGGATCAGTCTGCTTTTCTACGATAATAGTACCAGTCTGAGGTGTTTGTTCAATATCGTAGCAGAAGGTGATGTGACTAATTGCCTTGAGGGTTTGATTATCAATGGGAGTTGTCAGCCCTGTATCGTTTGTTTCTTCAGAATCTCTCCAGCTGCCTAGGGATGTATCTGTTGCACCATCAGTAGGAGATGTTAGGCCATCGTATACATAGAAGTTCGCACCGGCATTGCCATCCTTGACTACGATTGCGTCGATACCGATATTGGACGTCCAGTCGAAGGCAATCGGTTCTCCCTCATTCATAACCATATTAGTAATAGTTACGGTGATTGTGCCATTCGTATAAGTTCCTGTGGCTAGGTCGGCTCCTTCTAGTTTGTATCCCAACCAGGTAGTACCGGGATCTGCATATATATTATCCAGCTCTGCAGGTGTCTTTCCTGCATTAGACGATCCTGGCAGGTGCCAAGCATTGACACTTAGACCGGTGCTCGCAAACGCTGATGTGGCTATGAAACATTGAAATAACAATGCAAGCATTAGGGCTAGGATTACTAGCGGGCTAATTGCCAATCTTAATCGCCTTAGTTCTGCTATCATGATGCCTCTTACCTCCTTGGGGAACTTGCTTGTCAATTTCATAAAAGGGGAAACAACGGGAATCCGGTAGTCAAGGGGTTATCTAAGCCTTTTATGCATTTCCAAGTATTTACCATTCCATTTACTTTACATTTCAAAAGTGAAATCCTTAGTAAATAAAAAGAAATGATCTGGAGAGCATTTGTGAATACGTCGTAATTGTTGCATGGAAAAATGAAGATAGCGGTAAATGTATCACGTGATTCCAGCTTAGACAGAGTTTTATAAACTCCTGCCTAATTCAATTGATCCGCGACTAGTGTATTTAGGAAACCAGTCTCATATGTATCCATGAGTAATAGATGCTGCTTATCTGGTAAGTGACATAGTCTTGTGCTATTGCCCAATTTGGTTTAGTAGGTGATTTCCTTTCAGCGCTATGAGTGTTGAACTATCTACCGGCTTTCTGACAATTAGTAGTTTAACTAGCGGATGGACTCTAGCTGACGGTGCTTCTATAATAACCGCTGCTACGATGCTGCTGCCAAATGGGGAGCTTGCTTGGTAAGATTCGATAGTCTTTTCTGATTGGTTGGGTTGGTTAGTGAAAGAGTAGATGACATGATTTATAGATGGTTGATTATGTGCTGCCTTCTATTTGGGATTTGCCTGATCATTGGTTGTGGTGAAGATACATCTACGGCTGAACTACCTATATACTTCTCTTATAGAGTCGTTGAGGTTTATCCTCATGATCATGAGTCGTTCACTCAGGGCCTTGTGTTTGAAGACGGGATGTTGTATGAGGGAACTGGTCGCCGGGGAAAGTCATCGCTGAGGAGGGTTGAGCTTGAAACTGGGAATACCCTGCAAACTCGTAGACTATCACCTGAGTTTTTCGGCGAAGGCATAGCTATTATTGAGGATCGGATTATACAGTTGACATGGAAATCCAATGTAGGCTTTGTTTATAGTAAAGAAGACTTTGAACTGTTGAGACAGTTTCACTACCCATGGGAGGGGTGGGGTTTAACATATGATGGGGAATACTTGATTATGAGTGATGGCACTGAAATCCTGCATTTTCTGGATCCCCTCACATTTGAGGAGGTTCGTAGTATCGAGGTGCTCGATGGTGTTAATTGCGTGAGCATGTTGAACGAGTTGGAATACGTTGATGGGGAGGTCTATGCCAACGTTTGGAATACCGATCTTATCGCAAGGATTTCATCGGAAACAGGCCAAGTATTGGGATGGATAGACCTTCAGGGGCTTCTGACCGAACAAGATCGTAGTTTACCGGTGGATGTACTAAATGGAATCGCGTACGATGCTGAGATGGATCGTCTGTTTGTCACAGGCAAACTCTGGCCTAAACTGTTTCAGATTGAACTTGTACAACAAGAATGAAAACTCACCTAGTATCAGCTAGTTTTTTATTTCCCCAACAGCCGGCAATGGTAAGGAGATCCTATCTGCTGGTGAGTGGTGGACTTATTAAGTGACGAGGTCTTTCCCACGTAAGAAAGCAGTGGGATAGCCTATTCTATCAAGCTTGCAGGGAGAGCCCTGATCTGCTCATGATATCGATCTTATCGTCGCCATTCGACCATCATCTGTTGAATCTCTAGTCAACGCATTCCCTTCGCCTGTGTATGTACATTGCTAGCGAACTCTGGGGAGTTTGAGCCCCTGCCAAGCGATGACATTCTTCTCTATTTCAGTTGTGCCTCCGGCGATGGTGAAACCAAGGCTGGTTTGGCAAAGGTTCTCGAATCTACCCTGGAGTGGGGCCCACTTGGATGTCTCCCGAACGGGACCGTATAGGCTCATGATTTCGATGGCAATATTGGCAAGATGTACATTTAGCTCGGTGCCGAAATACTTGGAAGCTGCGGCTTCTACGGCGACCATTTGCCCTTGGCTTTGGAGCCACGCTACATAGTATGCCCATTGCCGGGCTGCCTCGATCTCTATTGCTGCATTTGCTAGCTTGTTACGGACAGTTGGATTAGTTGAAAGGAACTGTCCGTTGACATGGTTCGCTCTGCAATATTTGACGAGGTCTTCCAAATCTCTCTTGGCTTCGGCAACAGAACCGACTCTCGCTCTTGCGAAGTTCCGGCTTCCCATGGTCACATACCATCCTTGGTTAACTTCTCCTACGATATTCCGTTTTGGAACACGCAGACCGTCGAGAAAGACCTCATTGTACATGTGTTGCCTATTCATCCACTTCAGTGGACTCACAGTGATACCAGGTTTATTCATTTCGCTGAGGAAGTAGGTGAGTCCTTTATGTCTTGAGTCTTCTGGTCCTGTCCTAGCTACGATAAATATGTGGTCGGAACGATGTGCTCCTGTGGTCCATATCTTCTGCCCTGTGATGACATAGTTGTCGCCATCCTCCATTGCCCTTGTCTGCAGCGATGCAAGGTCTGAGCCTGCATTGGGTTCACTCAAACCCTCACACCAATTGATTTCTCCCCGGGCTATCCTTGGCAGCCATTCTCTCTTGATTTCTTCGCTACCGTACTCCAGTATCCCTGCTGCTACAGCGACAGGACCGTGAACATCAACCCCTGGAACCCTATAGTATGCCCTTACTTCATTAAAGATAAGTTGTTCGATGTGACTATGTTCCTGGCCTCCAAATTGTTTTGGCCAAGGCAAGCAGAGCCAGCCCTTCTGTGCCAGCTTTTCTGCTGCGGATCGATGGTAGGCCCAACCTTCATTGGTGGCGAACATGGCTTCCATGCCTCCCATCCATCCCTCTGGGGCGTTCTCTTCTTCCTTACTAAAGAAATATTCGAATTCCTGGCGTAATGCTTCTTGAATCGGTGTGAAGGTGAAATCCATATCCTTAACCTCGTTGGCTGGAGCATTAACTTCGACAGCGTTTGGATATGTTGGCATTCCACTCGTACATTTGTCAAGTAATTGTCATCTCTATCGAGGTTCCTGTGGGAGGTGGCCACTAATAACTGAAGGGCAGATTATCATGTTAATGGGTATCAGATAAGAAGATGACATTAAAATACCATTATGGTAATATGCGCGGACATAATATGAGATGTATGTAGGTGGTATGGGAGTGTGACGTATATAGCAGGATTGCGAGTGTATCGCGATAGGTGGTCTGGGTAGTAGGCGTAGTTTAGGAATGAACGTTGTAGTCCAATAGGGCTAGGGATGAACATCCAGTTGTCATGAGTAGGAGGTGAACCACGTGAATATTAGTGCACCAAGGTTCTACCACGAGTTTCCATGGATGTATAGCTACATGTATCGGACTGCCCTTATATTGTTCAGAATAGCGGAGTTATCATTCCTATCTACAAGGTTTTTGTTGTGGAGAGGGCCTTCTGTTATGGTGTGGGAAAGGAATCCAGTGTTGAGAGAGCGTTCCTGCCCGTATTCGGATTTAGCTGCTGTTATGACACCAATGGAATAGCGACCGACTTTGATTTCTGGTGGAGGATTGATCGAGCCTGATGCCTGGGAGTTTGTTAAGACAATAGTAGATGTGGGAGAGCTAATAGAAGCCACCAAAGCTAAGGTCAAGCCACAACCTTGGTACAAAACGGTATTAGGAAGAATCGTTAGGGGGTTGGTAGCTGAATTAGGATCCACGTTCATCAAGCTAGCCCAAATAATGAGCATGAGACCGGAAATGCCACCTTTCCTTCGAGAGCAGCTTCAGGTATTGCAGGATAGACTTTCACCCCTTACCCCAGGAGAAGTTAGAAATAGGCTGAAGATAGAGATTGGGAAACCTGTGGATGAGGTCTTTGAGTGGGTTGAGGATCAGCCGGTGGCTTCTGCATCGCTGGGAGTGGTTCATCGTGCTAAGTTAAAGGGTGGTGACGAAGTAGCACTTAAGATCCAACGCCCCTATTTAAAGGGAACAATAAAGTTGGACACCATCATCCTATTCGATTTACTAATTCCGATCTTTCAGGTGTTTCTCCCACTTTTCAGAAGGAACGATTTGACGGTCTTTATCCGAGGATTTCGCCTGGCAATTGAAAGGGAAATCGATTTTCTACAAGAAGGGCGGGTTCAAGACAAGATGCTCAAGGATTTTCAAACGCATCCTGTGTATCGAGAGAACTTCAAAATAGCCAAGGTGTACTTTGAATATACTACCAACAAGCTATTGACGATGGAGTTTGTCAAGGGTTTTCACCGTATAGACAGTATGTTTGAGGAATTATCGCCGAATCAGATATGGGAGATATTCACTCAGAGGGTACCGGAGTATCCTCAGGACAAACCATTTCACCTCTACTATGTGCTACCACTATTCTTAGGAGATATGCTCTATAGATGGGGTTTGTATCACAGCGATCTGCATTTGGGTAATCTCTATCTGCAGGAACCTCAGTATGATGGTGATAGGTGGAGGTGGTTTCTATGTGATTTTGGTATGTATCACGACCTGACGGTACCAGAAGCTCAAGAACTGGGTCGACAGTTCTTTGTTGCATTGGTATATACGGATGCTGAGCTGCTCATACAGCTGTTTCAGAAGATAATTGTGGAACAAGGTGGTGATCTTTCAAACTTGGATTGGGGAGCGCTTAAGGAAAAGATGAATTCATTTCTCCGGAGGCGTCATGTTGTAGAGGAGGCTATGGAGACGGAGGAAGCTTTGGCGGCAGGGGCTTGGGGGATAACTGGGCGTGGTAGGTGGCATGGAACTCAAAGCTATGTTACGGAGATAATACAGACATTTATCCCTGAATTGCTATCCCATGGGGCACGTTTACCTCATCACCTGTGGATGATAGCCAAATGCTTTGCTTATATAGAGGAAACCGTACAAACGTTATACGGTGGAATGGACTATGCTGGGATATTCACTCCACACATACGGAGATTTGCCGTTGAGGATGCATTGGAGCTTTTAGACGGTGCTAATAGATTTGTCATGGAGGATAGGGTGACCGAGATCGTTGAACTATTTGGGGAAGTGGATCGACCCAAAGTATCTCGGGTATTTGCAGAAGTGCTAGCGCATGAAGGGACGAGGACCGATGGCCGAGAAGGTATGACTACCTTTACCGTAGGGGGTGAGTAGTGAGATTCCTGTGGTTTGGAACGAATGGAGAGAGAGAAGCAAAGGAAGCTAGAGAGCGAGGGCTGCGTGAGCAGTTGGCAAAGAGTCGTTTCCTCAAGAAGAAACCGGAACCCGATCAGGAATTGGAGGCACTTTATAACTGTCAGCTCATGATGGTTGGTTCCAGGTTAACCGAATTCGCGCTTGCTCATGATATGCAAGTTGAGGATGTTGTTAATACCTACTCACATGCGATGGGATTGTTACGTAATTGGTTGGCTGGCAAGGATGAGAAGCAGAGGATAGTGGAGATGCTCAAGGAAGTACTTCGTGATCCATGGGAGGTTGATGTGTGGAAAGAGCCAATACCCATTATGAAGGGCACGTTTAGTACCAAGAAGTAAAGTGTTTTATGCAAAGGAAACGAGAAGGAAAGATCATGACTGTTGTGTGGTGCTCGTTCGGATTGGGTATTGGAATGCCTGGAATCGCTTAAGCATCACGGCGTTTGTTGAGGGAGACTCAGTTGCCATAAGATTGCGGAATCGCTGCAGCGATTCCGCATCGGAATAATACGAGATTGTAACTTGTGGTTTGATGAGGCTTGCTATTTGTGCAGCATTTTTCAGTGAATTACCGGAGTATAGGAGTATATCTGGTTTGTGTTTTTCTGCAAGTTGGGCCATCTCTGCAATCGGTTTGCTATCGCCAGGGTGGTATAGCACAATCCCGTCTTGGGTAGAGATTACAAAAGCCAGTGGTTCGTTTGCCGAGTGCTCACATAATGTGACGAGTAGTGACAAATCACCACATACGATTCGATCGTTGACACGTAGGACCTGAGTATCTACATCTGCAAGCCTTTGAGCTACGAATTGCGTTGTCAGAATGCGGGCATTGGTCTTATGGTGCAAAGCCCTAACTAAGCTGGGCGAGAAGTGGTCATAGTGTTCATGGGTGATGATTATCTCATCTGCTTTAAAGCACTCGGCCGGATTTATCATTATGGGATCGAAGACTAACGTGGTTCGCAGTGTCTTGAGCACTATGCCAGAATATGAGTTGATCCATGCAATAACGATCTTGCCATCTGGCACTGGTAGATCGAAGACTTCTTTGATGCCCACAGCCTACTCGATCTCCATATAACGTTCGTCTCTCTTATGGAAGCCTTCCCTTGCTCCCTTGTTCTTACGATCTTTTACAAAGTTCCACTCGTCTGGATCATATCGTAGATTGGTGAATAGCGTATGAGTGAGGTATCCTTGGGCACATCCATCGGTTAGTCCGAGAGTATCGCAAATGAGGTGGTTGGAGGCTTTTCCAATAGCAATCCCGTCTTTAGGTAATAGTGCTATCTGTTTGGCTGTCTTCTCTACTTCATCTTCTAAGTTTTCGGCAGGAACTACCTTAGAGGCCAATCCTATTCTTTCGAGCTCTGTTCCGTTTATTGCGTCTCCAGTAAGGAGGAGCCAGCGCGCTTTCTTATATCCCACCGTTTGGAATAGTGCTGTTAGTGGCATCCCACTACCGGCGAATCCTAGCCTCTGCTCTGCATGCGAGAAGTGGACGTCCTCAGCGACAATAGACATATCACAATGTTCCATAATATAAGCACCTTCGCCAATGCAGTAACCATGGACCTGTGCTATTGTCACCTTGGGGTGCAGTAGAAGCTTTGGATACATCTGCATCCATTCCCTATCTACACGCAACCTGGCTCTTTGACTGGGACGTCTCTTTCCTGGTTCTTTGTCTTGCTCCTCGTAAACCTTGTATATTCGTTCAAGATCATGCCCCGCGCAAAAGGCTCGACCTCTACCCTTGATGATAACGACTTTTAAATCGTCATCATCCGCTGATTCATCTAAGGCATAATTGAATTCGTAACAAATGCCCTTATCTGAGGGAAAATCGAAGACGTTCAGTTTGTCTGGTCTATTAAAAACAATTCTAGCAACTGCTCCTTCCTTTTCATAGACGATGTACTTGTAATCCATGCTTGCTCCTTTCTCATATGTAAGAGATAACAGCCGTTCCCCTAACTTCCTAGTGCTCTCATGTTGACAGATGTATGTGAAATCACCATTGTACCCTCCAATTATATGGAAAGGGGATTAGAGAGTCTTATACCCTGTAGGAAGGAGACTATCAGAGGGGTGCCGGAAGACTTTTTGCCCTGATGTGAGTATTGGTATTCGATGTGCAAACCTAAATGGCCGGATATTTCAGGGTGATTTGTAAATTTTAAGATACTTATGATAACATATACTAGTTGAATTGTAGCCGTTATAGGGAGAAGACTCTCGATTCTAGAAGCCATGGAATCCCGAATGGCTAGTAATAACGTTGTACAAAGGTGAGGATGGGAGCTAATGTCCGATAAACATTCAGTGACCGGCTGGCGTAAGGATCCTTTCACTGCCATATTCCTAGGATTAGCCATGACGTTAGCTGGGGTTCTGTGGTTTATGATCAATCGAGGGTACATAGAAGATCAAGAGTGGTGGCCTTTTGCCATTAGTGGTGCCGGATGTATACTCATCGCAGAGTGTTTTCTCGCCCGTATGGCATCTCCTGATCATCGCAGACCGATGTTTGGTAGGTTGCTTCTTGGGATAATACTTGTTTGCGTGGGTGTTAGCATAGCCTTTGACATACGAGAGTGGTGGCCTGTCATACCTATAATAGTTGGTACTGTGTTCACACTCTTCGGA
>JAXHVC010000209.1:0-2071 GCA_034189315.1 Chloroflexota bacterium
TGCAATCCCATACTGTGTGACCTAGACTTTGTATATCTTCCATTAGCCTCCTCTACTGCTAACTTTGAGCGGTTCGCAGTTAGGAGGCTCTTTCATATTCCCGGATCTGTCAAACTATGGGGGTCCCCTGGCAAAGCCAGGGGTTTACCTTAAAGAATTACTTGCCTGGAGTGTAGGCAATGCAGGCTATGCAAAAATCACCCGCAGCAGCGGATTGGACAACGATGGCTGGGATGTCTCCCTAGGTGCCTGGAATGAACAGCATTGCTACCCCATTGCAAAGGATTACCAAGAGATGCCAAACCGATGGTGGTACATGGGAGACATTCCTCATGGATGGGCCTGCGCCGAGCTAATTCTTCTATTGCGCGATATACTATTTTTCGAGGTCGAGGAAGATAACAATCCGCATATCTATATTGCTCCCGGCGTCATGCCACATTGGTTGGCTGATAACAACTCGATCGGCGTCACCGGTGCCCCAACCGTATTTGGTGATACATTTGGATATAGACTCTCTCATGATGCAAACTCAAAAGAGTTAACCATTACCATTTCAAACACACCACAAGGTATACCTTGGTACATTTACCCATGTAGATTCGGTGATGTTGTATCTGCCACATGCGATAACGGCGAGGCAAAAGTAGTCGGTCGCGAAGTCCATTTGCCCGCAGAAACAACAAGTGTCACGATCCAATACACATAGCGGATTACACACCCCACAGTTTGCTAAGTAGTGCTGAGAATCCCTCCAGATCCACTCCAACGAAGGGGCAAGGGTGGATTCTCATTTCATGCCTTCTCAGTATGATGGCCTTACCGACTTTTATGGAAATCCTAGGATATACGATTATTGGTAATATCTTCTCTTGATCATCGTTATCTCCTTGATACCACCCGCTACAACTCAGTTTCTCCATTGACAGCAAGTCCATCATTGTTATACTTGTACTAATTCAAATAAACAATTGCGTATATGTTATGCATACACCAAATTCCCTCTACATCCAAATAGCCGAACAGCTGAAGACAGATATTGCCACAGCAAAAGTACTGCCTGGCGATAGACTTCCTACCGTACGCGAGTTGGCTCGCAAACTAAAGATAAACCCGGGTACAGTGGCCAGAGCTTATGGCGAATTGGAGCGAGACGGCATTGTACAAACAAGAAGAGGTGGGGGTACCTATGTAGTACCAAGAACTAACAGCAAAGCCTTAGACACAATGAGAGAGGATAGATTATCCACTATATTCAACAGGAGTATCTTAGAAGGGCTGGGATTAGGATATAGTCCAGAAGAATTGGAAGCAATATTTACACTTCAGCTAACCAAATGGCGAGAGGAGAGAATCAGGGATAATCTGAAGATAGAAATTCAGAATAAAACAACCGACAGAAAGAGTATCGTTTTCTTGGGAAGCCATGATATGGCCATCGAAATACTCGCCACCCATTTGCGCCAAAAGCACCCCAGCTATACCTTCAGTAGTGAATATGTAGGTAGTATGGAGGGATTGTTTGCATTACGGCAGAACAAGGCGCACCTATGCGGTATACACTTACTTGATGAGGATAGTGGAGAGTATAACACCCCCTATATTAAGAACATCCTAGTAGGACAACCCGTTGTTGTAATCAACTTGGCCTGCCGCCTTCAAGGGCTACTTACTACGAAGAAGAATCCAAAGGATATACGAGGAATTCAGGATCTGGTACGCAATGACGTGACTATCATCAATCGGCAGAGAGGCTCTGGAACAAGGATGCTATTGGACTATAAACTCAAGGAATCAAGTATAGATCCTCAACATATACGGGGCTATGATCAAGAAGTAGACACTCACTTATCAGTAGCAAGTAGTATCGCTAGTGGTACAGCAGATGTTGGGCTAGGAATCGAAGCTGCGGCCCAGGCTCTTAATCTGGATTTCATCCCTGTGGCGGAAGAGCGATATGACCTAGTCATTCCAAAGGATTACTATTCAAGTTCAAGGCTTAGACCCCTAGTGGAGGTCATTACTTCAGAGAAGTTCAGAATGGCCTTGTCAGCCTTGAGAGGATACCAGA
>JAXHVC010000021.1:0-4023 GCA_034189315.1 Chloroflexota bacterium
TTGATGGATACCACCGTCTGCACTGGGACCACGTGGGAAGCCTGATGATGCGAAACGCCCATCTGCAGGAGCAGTTAGACTTGATGAGGCTTCCGAGCGAGCGATGACTACAGCCCCCACTAGATCTAGATTATAAGACGCTAGGGATAAAAGTCAAGGAAAATAATTGTGAAATAAGGGCAAAGAAAGCCCTCCTTTTCAGTGCCAATATCAAACATTCAAGATAAAGATATAAGGGGGTTGACACCCCTCAGTAGCATGGCGTAGTCTATCGTCAGCGATCCAATAGGGGGCGGAGCACTTACTGTTTGTCGTTGATTAAGAGGCAAGCTTTGGCTGGAGGGGGAAACCTGCAAGGTGCTATAGGGTATTATGAATAAGATGTTGCAGCAGATACAAGTGGTATTGTTCAGTCCTGAAATCGCAATTCCAGACAAACTGAAGCTAGCGCATTGTATCAACGAAGCAACGTCCGGCCAGTTTAATGGCGATCCGATGATTCTGCCAATACCAGACGATGCGCCTCAGGAGATCCCTAGAATACAGCTCAGATCCAAGGATGGACAACATATCTTGTCGGTGACAAAAATAAGGCTGGACTATGTATTACAGTCCCCAGGTGATCATGATAGCCTATCGTTACCAGACACCGACCTCTTTGAGCGAATAGCGGCTATTCTCCTATATATGAAAGATAGTGGCCACGCTCAGATCACCAGGTGTGGAATCATGACAAATTGGGTTATCGGGCTGGATAAGGGCCCCGCTGCGAATCATCTACTCTCCACATATATTAAAGATCAAACTGCGATTATCGATCCGATCGAGTTAGAACTTCATTGTTTGACCAATAACACAGTGGCAAATAGGAAGGTCAATTTCTGGACACACCTACGGTCTGCACGCAAAAAATCAGATCCGGAGCAAGATGCGTTCGTTGCCATCCTCATGGACATGAATACATCAGCAGAGCTGCCCTCTGATTTTGATGAGGACTCTGTGCAAGCCTTTTTGAAAGAGAGTAGTTGTATCATGAACAGTACTCTAGGAAAACATATAGCTGCTATGGAGGCAGTACAATGACTATGCTGGATGGGCCTCAGCATACTAGGACACTGTCTGATTCAGCTTGGTTTGAAATATCTCCGCCACCTGATGTCAACGTGCCAGAAGAGATAGAGGAGAAGGTTGTTGATGGTGAAGGCCTTCTTGACGAATTACTGTCACGTATCCTGTTCCACCCTTCGGCAAATGAAACACAGACATTGAGAAGGATGCAAGGGGGCTACGATGAGCTGCGGGATGTAGCAAACTTGGCTTTATATCTGCACCTTAAGAAACAGATACAAGTCAATGCGTTTGAGGGATATGCTGAATCCCTCCTCAGCTCTCATTTACATACTTCTCAGGACAACTTATATGGCAGTTTCATCTGTGACTCTAGTAAGATAGTGGCGCGGGTCAAGAAAGAGAAGACACAGGATATACTTGAGCAAGAATCACTTCTCGATATTGCCATATCGTTTGACAAAATTGACAAAGTGCGGGCCATCTATGTTCAGAAATACAGATCAGAAATGCAAGTTCAGATACTACTCGCCCTTGACCATTATGATGATGATTTGATGGATGCACTCCTTGATGTGGAATATGACATCAGAAAACAGCATGTTAAGGTGGTCTTCGAGTTCCTCTATCACCCAGTGGGAAGAGTAGCTACAGATGATTTTATCCATCCGCAGGCCCGCTGTATCTACACCAAGCACCATGGCAGACTATAGGGTTCATCTATCTCAGGCTAGGCATAACGAAGAGATAGCAGATAAACTCGTGCAAGAGCCTCCTTTCCATGATTGGGCGGTAACTGCCGCTTTCTATGCGGCCATTCATTATTTTGAGTGTTGGATGTTCAATAGTTCCCATAAGCATAGTGAAACAAGTATCCCTATGAGTAATGGCAAGATTAAGTATTCCCCTCATACCTGGCGCCAATTGATTGTGGAGAAGGAATTTGATAAGCCTGTATGGAAGAGCTTTCGCAAGTTGCGAGATGGAAGCCAGACTGCTCGCTACTTGAGTCCTTCTCGCCCTTGGCACGGAGTATCACCTCGGTGGCTCAATAAGCCAGCGTCTGACTACTTCACACCTGAAGCTGCGAGAAAAATGGTAGAGAACAACTTGGCGATCTTGAAAGCAGCACTAGACATTCCAAGCCCATAGTTTATAGAGAATCCTCTGTGATCAGAGGATTCTCTATGTTAATGGGGTTGCTACAGTCATATCGGGTTGTATTGCGCTTACTCCTGTTTGTGATTCCCCCCCCTCAACTTCAGCATCACCTTCCTGCGGTCAGTCTCCAGATAAAGAACCCGAGGGCACTTCCGAAAAGGCAGAGTATCCCCATGACGTCGTTTCGGAGCCACCACAGAAGAGGATGCAGCAGTTCGCCCTCCTCTTGCAGGTGCGTCACCTGCTTGTCCAGCCAGTACGGGGCAAAGAATGATAAGGCAACCACATAGAGGAAGACGATCAGGCCAAAGACAAAAGCAGTAAGACTCAGGCAAGGCACGACTCTTTTGTAGTACATCTCTTGTGCTCTATACCACATCGCTCCTCCATTATCCTCACAAACAGGACGGAGTCAAGCTCTTGAGTGACTCTGATTACTGCATGGCACGCTCGCTTTTGTTGCCGTAGAGGCAAAGGGCAGGGAAATAATCATGAAATATGGCAAAGAAACACCTCACTTAAAGCCTCCATCCCTTGAAGGGATCAATTCCCTTGCGCCACTCCAGAGCGTCCTCTTGAGACAGCGTTCTTACGTAGATTTCGGTCGATTCCAGTCCCTCATGTCCCATGACTGCCTGGAGAAAGCGAACATCCTTACCTTCTCTTAGTACGTTAATAGCAAAGGTATGTCTGAAGGTGTGTGCTGAGATTCGAACATCGGGGGCCTTTATCTTAGCTGCAAGCCGCCGGATGACCAACCTGACGGCATTCGTGGTCATGGGCGTTCCAGTGCTAGTGGTCCACAACGCATCACTGCCGTTATCGGGTCTGAACATAAGCCAATCCAGAATAGCCCTCATTACCTTGCGATCAAGATACACTGTACGCTCCTTACTGCCCTTCTGGTTACTGCCTTTCCCTCGCACAGTTATTCTATGGTGCTCCATATCCAATTCAGTCAGCCTCATGCTCACTAGCTCTTCTCGACGCACGCCAGTGAGCAAAAGGGTGATAATGATTGCACGGTCTCTGGCTCCCCACGGTGTATTAGGTGGACAAAGATCAAGCATGGCAGCAACGTGATGCTCCTTAAATACTGGCACGAAAGAACGCTTTGCTTTTGGGCCTTTTATACCGATAGTAGGGTCATACTCTAATTTGCCGGTCTCTATCCCCCACTTGTAGAATCGCTTCACACCTCGCCAATAACCATTCATGGTGTTCTGTTTGAGCTTGTTGGTGCTGTGATGATCTGGATTCTTGTCGGTACGATTTCGCAGATGGACTAGCCAGGCGATCAGATGCTCGCTTTCAAGATTGGCCAAATCAGTAGGAAACCCCTCAGTCTCGCAGAAGGTTAGTAGGTCCTTGAGGGAACTGCTAAACCAACGGAGGGTACTCTTTGAACAACCGTCCGCTTCACGAGTTAGGAGAAACCACTCATGAAGAGGCCTTTGGGAGGCATAGAAACTCGATCTTTGGGTAGCTACAATTGATGAAGCAAGAGGTCGCGGCCCAGCTTTAGCCTGTATCTGGGCATTTTGTTGATGCAAGAGTTCATGCACGTCATTTTTTCAGCCAACAGACTCGATTTTCTAGCTATGGTGGGCGATACTGGACTTGAACCAGTGACCTCTTGCGTGTGAAGCGCGAGTTAGAAAAACCGGTAGTATAGGTGTTGGCCTACTTCCTCCTTATCTGGTGTACAGAATTCTGGTAATATTCTTGTCGCCAGAGCCAAACGACTTCATTGCCTAATACTTTCTCCACTTCCCTGCCAGGACTATTCTTCCT
>JAXHVC010000210.1:0-14489 GCA_034189315.1 Chloroflexota bacterium
TGGCTACGGTGCTTTCCGTGCGATCCTTTGAGCCGGGGTACACGATTCTGATGGGCACAAGGTGTGGCATCGTGAAAAAGACGGACGTCATGGCGTACAGCCGTCCCAGATCAGGCGGTATATTATAAGATAGAGCCCGTCCGGTCCCTCCGCAATGACATAGGTAGCCGCCATTTGCCCCAATACTCTCAATATGGGGACAGGTGAAGTTGGTTGGATCGCTTGTTGTACAGGGGCACCAATAGAGGTATCAACCGGTTCCATAAGCCATGAGCTCTGTATCGAACCAGGAGATGAAATAGCTTTGCGGTAGATACTAGTTTCCGGGACTGGCGAATACGTTTCCAAGGCACGACAAGCAGTTTTATGTAATGCAGTAAACACAATCTGATCTTGAGAGAACTTGATTTCCCGTTTGCCAGGATGAACATTGACATCAATGTCCTGTGGAGGCACCAACAAATTTAGAACAACAATGGGATGCCTTCCAACCATAAGTCTACCCTGATAGGCCTTGTCTATGGCGCTTGTCATTAGTCGACTATGTACCCATCGTCGATTTACAAAAAAGCTCAAATAGCTACGATCAGACCGACTAATAGCAGGTGGACTAACATAGCCACCAACTATAGGTGTGGTGAGTGGAGTATTAGATGATACTATCGGTGATAACTCTCCACCACCCATACCAACCTCAATCATTGCCTGAGCCACCTCTAATCCATAAACGTCTATCAATGCATCACGCAATCTTCCATTACCAGAGGTTCTCAGGGCAAGCTTGCCATCCACTGTCAATGTGAATTGTACAGAAGGGAAGGCAAGACACATGCGAGTGACCAAGTCTGCAATATGACTACTCTCTGTAACCTGCGATTTTAGGAACTTTAAACGCGCTGGTACACTTTGAAAGATATTGCGAACAACTATGGTTGTTCCTATTGCACAAGCCCGCACATCACGTTCAACAATCATGCCATTCTCTAAATGCACATAGATTCCGGCTGGGTTTTCGGCAGTAGCACTGATAAGCTCCACCTGAGCAACAGCAGCAATGCTGTGCAATGCCTCACCTCGAAATCCTAGTGAAGTAGATTTCTGAAGATCTGATAGACTAGTGATCTTGCTGGTAGCATATCTCTCGAACGCTAGATAGACTTCTTCTTCTGGGATTCCCGTTCCGTTGTCCGCTACACGTACAAGCCCCACCCCCCCACTACGGACATCCACATTAACCTGGGTAGCCCCTGCGTCAAGTGAGTTCTCCACGAGCTCCTTTACTACTGAAGCTGGTCTTTCTACAACCTCACCGGCAGCAATTTTGGATACAACGTCTGGTGCAAGGATCCTAATAGACATATGCTTGCCTCATCCAGAAGGATAGCACGCAGCAACATACCATCCCAATAGGGGTACTTCTAAACAGCGTTTCAAAACAAACGATATTATTCAACTCAATCGCCTTTAAGTAGCTAGCTGTCTACGGAATGGAATCGTCTTCTTGTTTTAACTAGAAACTCCATTATTAAACTGCGATTCTAGCCGAAAACTTAATCATGTCTCGCCATCTGTTTGTTGAATTAGATTCTCGACTGCTGAGTCCAAATCCGAGACAAAAAAGATACTATTACCTCGATTACACTCGATGATAAAAGCCTTTAGTGCATTGCTATTGTATTTCTTGAACTCTCCAATAATAGCCAGTTTGATGTGATAAACAGAGTACTTCTGAAGTATTTCTCCCGCAATGCCAGTTCTTAGATCAAAAAACAGAGGATCAAGATGTTTTTCTTCTATAACGATACTTCCTGCCCCCAAGCAATCTGCATTTCCCATTATGTCAACTGCATCTTGCACAGTATTGATCACGGTATCATCGGATACTAGTTTTGCTATTTTTACATCCCCTATTTCAACAATCTCAATTTCCATATCTCATTTCTACCCTTGTTCCTCTAACTCCTAAGGTTGCCTACACAAGACATTCTCTCCGATATGTCTTAAGTTAAACACATCTAAATATGACACTACGACTTTGCATAGGCCCAAAACAGGGTACCAATACTTGGATGGATCGAAGCACACTCGATCAGATGCCACCCTTCACCACCCAGAATCGCTTGTACAACATGTACTAGCAGCAGAGGAAAATTCAAGGAAAAATACAGAATGCCTATATAATTCCTTCAGCCCGGAGTTTTTTTATCGCACCCGGACTATACCCAGCAACTTCCTGTAGTACTTCATCAGTGTGTTCCCCCAAACCAGGAGCAGCCTTGGTTCCCTGAGCAGGAGTGCGACTGAAATGGCAGGGGTATGCCGGAAGCTTTACTCTGCCTAAAACAGGGTGATCATATTCGTCAACGTATCCATTCATCTCCACCTGAGGATCATTTGGTAGATCCAGACAGCTCTGCACTGGAGCAAACACAAGACCTTTATCCTTTAGTATATCTAGCCATTCATTACACGTTTTTTCTGCAAAGATGCCATCAAAGGTCTCTGTCAGTTCCACCCCATTCTGCCATCGCTTGTCCTCGGTATCGAATTGAGGGCTATCTGCCAGCTCCGGAGCCCCTACTGCCATACACAAAGGTCTCCAATACATATCTGGAGGATTATGGCTCCCTATTAGCCATTTCCCATCGCTACATCGAAAATAGTTGCGTAGAGGGCTGGCCCTCCTCCTATCGTGAAAAGGCATCTCCCTACCTAATGTGAAGGCGGTTGCCAGATTTAGCTGCAATAGCCACATGCTCGCACTCAGCAAAGAGACATCCAACTCTTGCCCAATGCCATAGCGCTCTCTAACAAGAAGAGCTGTAATAATCTGATGGCTCGCAGCAATAGCAGTAGCCTGATCCACTACTCCCAATCTTAGAAGTACAGGATTATCATTGCCACCTTGAGCAATCATCATACCAGAACGCCCCTGACCATGAGCATCGAATGCTGGCATATCGCTGTCTGGGCCTTCACGTCCATAACCAGAAATCGCGGCATATATTAACATAGGATTAATCTTAGATAGGGCATCATAGCCTAGATCAAGCTTCTCTATACTATTCTTGCGGAAGTTGGTTATAAAAACGTCAGACTTCTCCAACATACGTAAGAGAACATCCCTACCCCTTTTCTTCCTAAGGTCAAGCACTATGCCCTTCTTATTCCTATTGGAAATCTGAAATATGACGCTAGTACCATTGGAGAAGTTCATGGGAAAATCTCCAACTTTGATCCAACCCCTCTCAGGATCCCCCGTTTTATCCTCCACCTTTATTACTTCTGCACCTAGGTCTCCCAAGATTGCTCCAGCTCCAGGTCCGGCGTGAAATTGAGCACACTCCACCACACGGATCCCTTCCAGAGGTCTCGGCATTATGTATCTCCTTTCAAGCACATATAACAAAAACTTATTTTTATTATATGTTATCCCTGATTAGAGGGTCAAAGCCACACAGGTTACTATCAAATGGTACCACTAGAGTTTCTATACTCTGGATTATCAGTCCATTATCGGAGTGCCCAGCAACTGATATGATTAGGCCTCTAGCTCCATTCCCCAACGGTATTAATTCCCCTGCATGGTCCTTGCATAGTCATTCACACACAATTTATCTTGGGTAGATGGGAGCCGTAGCTCTCATCTAGACTGAACAGACTATGTCAAAATGTCATCGCGAGCATGGGACCCGTGAGTAACACGGGTCATTAGTGAAAGAAACCTCGAGTTTCTTAAGAGAACTGCCAGCGACGAAACACGCGAGCTTGCTTCGCTCCGTTCGCAACGACAAGCGGGATTTGCCCGACAAACAATGTGTTTCAGATCTACGGTAATGATCATTTTGATATTTGTGACGCAGTCCCTGAGCGAGGGTTTTAGCCTTCTAACAAATGTATTACCAGTTACTGCCTTTTTAAATTCCATGAAAGAAAAGACTTTTTGCATTAAATAGCAAATAACCTACATTAGTACTTGCTAATATTACTCTTGGGGAGCAAAGGCACCAATCCTTGACTTAATAAATGCTTACTTCTGACACATACAGGTTGTACCAATTTACTTCAATTGTCACATTCAGTATAGTAATAGAAAGAAGGAGGACACGAGTATTGTATGATGTCGTAGTCATCGGGGGAGGTCCCATAGGAAGCTATACAGCAGGGAAACTGGCTACTCTGGGATATAATACAGTTGTAATTGAAGAGCATTCCAGATCGGGCGAGGCTGTCTGCTGTACTGGTATCATTGGCAAGGAATGTGTAGATAGATTCCCAGTAGACAAAGGGGTCATACTAAACGAGTCCAGGTCTGCCAAATTCTTTGCACCTTCAGGTAGATTTCTACACATGGAGAAACCCAGCACCCAAGCATACATTGTAGACCGGCCAGCCTTTGACGCTTCTATGGCGGTGGAAGCTAGGAAACAGGGTGCTGAGTATAAATACAACACACGTGTTCGAAACATTACTATCAGATCAGATGTAGCAACTGTAGAAATCGAAACCAGTAGCAAAAACATCGAAACCAGATCCATTATTATTGCATGTGGATTCCATTCTCACCTTTGTAGAAGAATAGGGCTGGGGAAGCTAGACTACTTTGCAGCCGGTGCACAGGCAGATGTCGATACCGAGGTTGATGAGGTCGAGGTGCACTTTGGTAGAACACGTGCACCTAAATTCTTCTCTTGGCTTGTACCCACCTCTCCAGGTAGAGGTTTAGTCGGATTGCTTTCATACCACAAGCCCAGTCCAATCCTGCGGGAATTCCTCTCCTATCTCCATGACCAGGGGAAAATAGGCACCCCAAATGTAAATATTCGCTATGGAGGGGTTCCACTCAAACCCCTCTCCAGGACCTATAGAGAGAGGATCCTGGTGGTGGGCGACGCAGCTGGTCAGGTTAAGCCTACTACAGGAGGTGGTATCTACTATGGCTTACTCAGCGCCAGCAAGGCGGTGGAGACCATGGATACAGCCCTTACTCTCAACAATTTCTCCACTAACATACTTAGCCAATATGAGCGCGCATGGAAAGCATCCCTCACTCGCGAGTTGAAATTAGATAGATGGGCAAGATGGATATTTGAAAGACTTAGCGATCGCAGAATGGAACGCGTTTTTGAAGTTGTGGAATCTAGAGACATCCATCACTCCCTTATGGAGATACCGGATTTCTCTTTCGACTGGCACAGAGGATTAATCATGAAGGGAGTAAAACAAGCTGGACCAATTGGGCTGATTCAGCTCTTACGGCCTTGATCTTGGATACACATAGAACCGCTACCCGATATTAATCCCACCTCAACATATTATATTTAAGTGTCATTGATGCTATCAATATAGATTGTTACACTAGTACTAGTGTTCTCATATCAATTATATTCATGCCATAAGGTATTTCAGCTAAATCAAATTTCCCCTTCTTGCCTCTCCCACCACGAACAGAGGATATCATTAGATTACTTCCCACACATTACAAGGCATATGTTCGAACACATCATGCCATCGAAAGGTAGGACACGTAGATACTATGAATGCATCTAGTAAGATAATGACCGCTAAGGAGGCGGTGGAACGATTTGTCCACGACGGAGATACTGTCGTTTCTGCAAATTTCATCTCCTCCCCACCCTTTGCACTCACACACGAAATAATGAGGCAGAGGAAAAAAGACTTGACAATTGTCAAGTCTTCAGCACTAGTCGAAATAGATCAGTTGATTGCTGCTGGTTGTGTCAAGAAAGTTATGACTGCCTATATACATAGAGGTCCAGTGCATCGATATGCATCACCATTTGAACGAGCCATTAAAGAAAAGACCATCGAATTTGAGGACTACTCCAATTGGACTATAGCAGCTAGACTGATGGCTAGCATGTGTGGACTGCCATTTATGCCACTAAGGGGCACTTCTGTTATGAATTCCGACCTGTTTGAGAAGCGAGGAGCGGAAGGTGACAAGAAATTCAAGGTCATCAAAGATCCCTTCTACCCCAAACAAAAAGTGATAGTAGTCCCACCGTTAGAACCAGATGTGGCCCTGATACATGGAATGAGGGCAGATGAGCAAGGCAATATTCAAATGTGGGGACCAATTGGCGATTGCAAGATGGCAGCACTAGCCAGTAAAAGAATCATCGCCACCGTAGAAGAGATCGTTCCCACAGAAGTAATCCGCTCATGTCCCAATTTGACCATAATCCCAAAACATCGATCAACGGCAATAATCGAAGAACCCTGGGGAGCCCACCCCATGGATGTCATCGGGTACTATGATGCTGATATGTTATATGTGGCAGCTGTATGGTACGCAGTTGGCACTCCGGAGGGTCAGCAGGCTTTCTTAGACGAATGGGTGCATGGGGTAAAGAACCGCAAGGAATACATAACTCATTATGTCGAGAAATTCGGATACGAGAACCTTAACAAACTCAAGGCCAAGGCATATCCTAGCTCGGCGGTAAACTTTGGTTCAAGCTTCTTGTCTGTTCAACAACAACGTGGCATTACTGAGGACGACATCATCAATGCACCCACTCTAATGGAGGTGGAGATAGAAAATGACTAAGATCAAGATTAGCCCTGTAGAGATTATGTGTTACGCGGGCAGCCAAGCCATAAACAATGGCGATCGGGTTTTCGTGGGCATCGGCTACCCAGTTGTTTCCGCAGCCCTAGCCAAGAAATTCCACGCACCCGATTGCACCCTCATAATGGAAGGTGGAATATATGGAATAGAACCGTTCCGTCCACCTGAGCATATCGCCGACCTCACATGCTCAAAAGGTGCTGAATATTGTTGCGACTTTG
Organism: Chloroflexota bacterium; assembly: GCA_034189315.1. GTDB lineage: Bacteria > Chloroflexota > Dehalococcoidia > UBA2247 > JAXHVC01 > JAXHVC01. The sequence goes on from JAXHVC010000210.1 coordinate 6,817, forward strand.
CTGATGTGTTCATGGGTATTCTATACAAAGGATTTATAGACGTAGGTTTCCTCGGAGCTGGACAAGTTGATAGATACGGAAACATCAACTCCACAGCTGTTGGCGACTACTACAATCCAGATACCCGACTGACAGGAAGTGGGGGAGCTCATGAAATTGGAAGCTTTTCCCAGAGAACCGTCATCACGCTAACTGGCGGAAGCTTCTTGGAAAAGGTTGATTATGTCACCACGCCGGGCTACCTCCAAGGATATGAGTCACGTTACGAAGCAGGTTTGCCGGAGGATACTGGTCCAGAATATGTCATCAGCACCAAGGGAGTGTTTCGTTTCGACAAGACCACCAAGGAGATTTACCTGGCATCCTACCACCCTGGGGTTTCTATAGAGGAGATAAAGAATGATATCCCTTGGAACCTGCAAGTGGCATCTGATATACGAGTAACACCTCTTCCATCCGCTGAACAGCTGAATTTCATGAGAGGATTCGCTCCCACAATATCATTGGGCAGCCAGTTCTCCCTCAATGTCATGATCCGGAATATCATGCAATTGATGCAGGCACGCCAGAACTAAATAGTGCTATCCACGATTTTAGGATACAATAGAAGATAGTCTAACTAAGCATATCTCCTTCAGATTAAATCTAAACATTTCAAAGATAGCCCCGTTCAATCAACCGGGGCTATTCAATTCCATCCGTGTTGGCAAGGAGGAAGCACAATGGACTATACACATTCTCCAATTGGTGAGGAAGTTGAGGCTATAGGTGGTTCCTACATAATAGATACAGAAGACTGCCTTACCTATGAAGGCAAACAAGTCCTATACCTCATCGGAGGTACGGGATTCATGCGTAGTTGCTGCAGCCCAACATTAGGACTCAGATATATCAGCGTACCAGGATTTGTAAAAAACTGGCAACACAAGAAGAATGCCGACGGTCATCCTGTGTCAGACATCGAGCCAATCAAAGATGACACCATGCGAAAGACCATCCGAAAAACACTTAGCGACCTGTACAACATAACCAACATCGAATTCTGGTAGGGATACCAGTCCATTGATTCATATACTCTACGGCCCCAACGATTTCTCCATAAGAGAGCGGCTCACGACAATCAAGCACGAGTGTGATGACGAGGAGTCTCTACAAATGAACACCGTAGTGCTTGATGGTCATCCATTGTCCCTAAGCGGATTGATCCTGCATTGCAGCACTATACCATTCTTGGGACAAAAACGAATGGTAATAGTAGAAGGATTACTCTCACGGTTTGAGTCCAAGAGGAAGGAGACCAAACCGGAGGGCGAAGATTGGCAAGCATTAGCGGACTATATCGATGAGATGCCTTCAACAACTGTGCTGATCCTACTAGATGGTCCAGTAAGCAGGGCAAATCCCCTACTGAAGAAGCTCACTGCTAAAGCCTCGGTGGAAGAGTTTCCCCAGTTCAAAGGTGTAAGGCTACAGCACTGGATCCAAACCCGTATCAATTACCAAGGTGGCAGCATATCACCCAAGGCCACCGAACTTCTATCTGCCTTCAGCGGGGAGAATCTCTGGATTGTGGCAAATGAAATAGATAAGCTCCTAGCATATACCAATGGAAGACGCATCGAGGAAAGGGATGTTCAACTGCTAACGAGTTACTCTCGTGAAGCAAATGTCTTTACGATGACGGATGCTCTCATAGAAAAACGGCCAGCCATAGCAATAAAGATGCTGCATCAGCTCATGAACGAAGGAGCCGCTGTAACATATCTTCTGTTCATGATCACTAACCAGGTCCGCCTGATGATAAGAGCAAAGGACCTGGTGAAACAGAGAATTCCAGCAGCAGATATTGCAGCAAACCTCGGATTATCCCCTAAGTACCCTATGGACAAGCTGTTACGGCAATCTGCAAGCTATGAAGATTCCCGTCTGATAGAGGTATATCAAAAGCTATTAGACACAGACGTATCAATCAAGACTGGGAAACAGAAGGATTCATTGGCGTTGGATCTTCTATTGGCAGAGCTATCCTATTAGGTTGCCTAAAGGAAGTCGCCAATACACCACCAACCAGGCACGATATGGCACCAATCAAGAAAGCATTAGAGTAGCTCCCCTGCACATCTATGAACACTCCCCCAAGTAGATTCCCCACAATAGCACCTAGCATGCACCCGGTTGTGGCAATCGCTATTAGTGAAGCGATCGACTTTGTTCCATAGTAAGCCCCAATTATGCCAGGAATGAGTGGCACCCTTGCACCTTGAAATAGGCCATACACAATCGCAAAAAGCCACATCATTCCCATGCTACTTCCCGAATATGACAGCCATAGTATGCCACCTCCACAAATAACACTGCAGATCACCAGTCCCTGGCGCCAACTGATAAACTTGGGAGTGATCATGCCCATGCCTATCCTTCCTATAATGCTAATACCTCCAGCAAGGCTCAAGACTGCGGCCGCATCCTCAAGACTGGCAATTTCTTGTTCCTCATGTATGAATGAAATCAGGTAGATATCGACTACGCCTCCAGCGAGAATCATGAGAAAAAAATACAAACACACTCCTCGAAAAACCCAGCTCCTCATCGCTTCCTGAGTTGTCCAAGACACCATCCCCCCACCACCACTTAAATCGTGCGAAGCATCTCCCTTTCTTCCTGAACCATATGGTCGCATCCCCTTCTTCTCAGGACTGTCCACAATGGTCAGTGCAGCTATAAGAATCAGCAATGTAGTACAAATACCCAGTACCAGATATGCCATTCTCCATCCATGATCTTCGATTAGCGCCCCAGACAGCCAGGGGTATATCATCTTTCCCAGCCCCAATCCCGCTGTGGCAAAGCCCAATCCAAGGCCCCTCTTATCCACAGAGAACCATTTCTGCACCACACTGGTGGGAACCGTCGCCACGAATCCCCCACCCAAAGCGGATATTGCAAAGCATGCATACAAGTGCCACAGGTCATCAGCGCGGCTTAATAGGGCCATAGAAGGCCCAATAAGTAGAACAGCTATCCAAAGAGGAAATCGAGCCCCATGCCTATCTACAGACCTTCCCCCAAACAACATAAGAAGTATCGTGACTATTGTCATGGAGATGGGTAATGAAGAGATAGCGATGCCGCTTAGTTGGAATTCGCTCTTCAGCTCATCGAGAAAAGCGCCAAAAGCAAATGAGCTGCCGAAGCTCACAGCAGCCAGACAACATCCCAGAACGACAATCCATACACGGGACGCACTTTCCTTAGTCGTCTGCTGCACAATACACCCTTCTATTCGTTCAATGAGATGCTATCTCATTGATCCATCAGGGACAATGCAAGGGGCATTGTCCCATGTCAGACAGGATTATTGCATGTGGCATCATGAAGAAACAAGATATTCACAAGCTTCACGCCATTCTTGCCAGGTAACAAAAGAATCCGTTAGAAACAATCTAGCAAATACACACCTTTTCAGATTGACGTGAATAGCAAAGCTGTTTCAGTGTAATAGGGCTCAGATTCAATAGACTGATCCTGAGCAACACACATATAATCCCGGCTAAAGAGGAATCACCATCCCCTCATATCCAAGCTTGATATCAGCAGAGAGATCTTGGCTGACCTGAGTCACCTCTTGTTGCACCTGATCCTCCAATTCAGGAGGTAGATGAATCAGCACAACAGGAGGAAGATACCCCTTGATCCCTCGGAATGCAACCAGTACATCCTTTAACAGTTTTGGTGTTAGATGTCCAACTAATGCCATTCTATCGCTATGCTCATTGATGCCAGTCACATCTGCTATCAGCAGGTCGGGGCTTACATGTTCCCAACAATGAGATATGTCCGGACCAGTATCACTAGTAAAAAAGAGTGTTTTTCCCTGAGGGGAGGTCACCGCAAAACCCACAGAGGGAACTGCATGCCTAGTTGGGATTGCCTTTACTCCATACCCCAACACATCCACTGTCTCACAGGGCTGTATGGGACAGAATTGCAGAGGAGGTGTACCCCAAGGAAATTTACTGGTGAAGTCGGGAAAGATCTTTCCATTAAGTAGATGTGCAGAGAGGTTTTCTAAAGCCTCAGGAATCGAATAGACCTTCTTGCTTTCCGAATTATCGTGGACAAGCCTCAAAGCATTGTAATACCCGATGAAGGCAATATCTTTGGAATGATCAAGGTGCTGATGGCTGAGCAAGATCGCCTTAAGCGCCCTCTGCTCTTCGAAACTCAGACCAGATGTTAGGCCCCCTGCATCTAGAGCCAATACCCCATCAATAACCATCGAAGTTAGACGTGTATTGACCGACTCAAGACAGTGTGCCCCAAGTATCTTGATCTCCATGAGAAATTCCCCCTTTAATCACAAGCATCTGTTTTCAATTTGCTATTCTTCAAACTATTTATGACTGTTACGCGTCAAACTACCACTTAGTCTATTCAATCAGTATACAGCACCTTAACACCAAGGAAGATTAGGTCGGCTTTATATCGTAAGAAAGATAATCAATGGTTCCTTAACGAATTCAGTCACTATCAGCTAGTCTTCCTTTTCAAAGATAAAGATACTAACCTACCAGAAGAATGGCATTGCATTGCCAGGTTATAACCTACCGTGACAAGGACCAGTATTCCCTACAATTGGTATACTACAGCCACATTTGTAGCATTTCGCCTCAGCACCCATCTTGTAGTCAAATCGGTCAAATCCAAATCCATAGCGTTCGATCAAGAGCTCACCACATGAAGGACAATATGTGTTTTGATATGGAGCATCGTAGCCACCAGCATAGACATAGTTGAGGCCTTCTTCTAAACCAATCTCTCTAGCTCGCATAAGCCTATCCACTGAAGTTGCCATTCCATATTGTGCAAAAGCAATTTCATCCCTAGGGAAATATGCATTCACATGCCACGGGGTATCCCTTCCCAAGTCTTGCCTGATCCGACGAGCAATAGGTCTCAAGCAATCTTCATCATCTGTAATACCAGGTATGATCAGGGTTGTCATCTCCACCCAAAGCCCCAGGTGTTTCGCCTGCACAGCCCTCTTCCAAATCCTTTCTACATCTCCACCGCAATGGGTTCTGACCGTTTGAGCATCACCTTTGATATCGATGTTTATGGCTTCCAAGCCATGATTGGCAAGGGATTCCAAAGCGCTTGCTGTGATATATCCATTGGATACATATGTACTATATAGGCCTTGTTCTCGAGCCAAGGTAAATACCTCTAAGGACCACTCGAATAGCAAAGTCGGTTCGTTAAAAGAAATCGCGATCCCTTCACAACCACACCTATAAACGAGTGATATCATATCTACTGGAGACACAAAACGGCCAGTACCTACCTTATTCGCCGCCCGACTGAGATACTTCCTGAAACACCAGCCACATACAAAATTACATGACCATGTGCTGACCGTAAGAACCAGTGATCCAGGATAGAAGTGAAAGAAAGGTTTATGTTCAATAGGATGAGCTTCCACTTGCGAGATGTCCCCATAGACCAGGGTGTATAGCCTGCCCCCAATGTTCTTCCTTGTGCCACAATACCCTAGTAAATCCCGTTCTATCAGGCAGTACCTTTCGCAAGTACCACATCTGAGGCTATTATTTACCTCGGTATAGAGAAGAGCCTCTCTGATTCTGGGATTTTCTGTCACAGCTAATTCCATTGTCCTATATCAAGATAGGCGGCGATCAATTTCGTCTATCAGAGTCATAATGGATAAGCTAAAGGGACACAACTCCTCACAATCACCACATCCAATACAGTCTATTCCGGTTGGATTACAACGTTTATATGATTGGTAGTCATGGCTGAGTAGTTTCTCATCGATCAGGTTAGCAACATTGTGGAACCTTGTTAGTATCTCTGCTATATTAATGTCGGCTCTACATACTTCTTTCCCTTCCGTACAGTACCTGCACCCACGACATTCATAGGCGCCTTGATCTGTCAGAAACTTGGCCTCCGCTTCACAAAAGGCTCTCTGCAAAGCTGTCATCGATTCATAGGAATGGGCAAGTTCTACCAGTTCTTCTACCTCCCATACAAATCTAGCTCCAGGAATTGCCACCGATATATTGCTATCGGATAGAAGATAGTGTAACAGTGCTTTAGCACTGATCCAGCCCTTATATTCAGAAGAGCCAATACTGCCCACTCTGCCTGCACCACCTAGGGGCTTCATGACAATTACACCTATGTCTTTTTGCTTGGCCTGTAGAACAAAATGCGCCATTATGGGGTTGTATGCCGAATAGTCCACCTGTAGGGTCTCAAACAAATCTCCTGCGACCACCTTCTTAATCACATCTTGACTATGTGATGATATACCAACGTGATCAATCAACCCCCTACTCCTTGCCCGTTCAAGACCTTCGAGGGCCCCTCCCTTACCTATGACTTTCTCCCAATCATCCTCACGTACATCATGCAATTGATACAAGTCGATTCGGTCAACACGCAAGAGACTCAGACTCCTATCAATATCATGTTGAACTCCATCAGCACTTCTACTGATTGTCTTAGTGGCCAAATAACAATCTCTCCTATCCCTACCATTCATGACATCCCCAATCAGGTACTCACTTCCCCTATAGATCCTAGCACTATCGACGAAGTTTATACTCAAATCAAGCGCACGGGAGAGCGTTTCCGCTCCGTCCGAAACACTTGGGATATTCATAGCACCAAACCCCAGTTCTGTCACTAAGAGGTTGGTCTTTCCCAACCTGCGTTTTTTCAGCTCCACATTCTTCACCCACGGCAGTATATCAGGCATTATCCAGCATTACTCTGGTTGCAGATTTAAGTAGGCAGACTATTACTTCGGTTGGTGAGATGAGTTCATTCCACAATCCTGCTGAGTGACATGTCAGAATAGATTTATCACCTATTCAGGAGAACACGCCTTGCTTGAGTCACATCCCCTGACCATCCAAGCTACCAAACCATCACATAGGAGAAACCGGGGATGATATTTCCATAATTCAGAAACTAGTAGACTAATGAATACAATAATACACTCCCAATATAGTATTTGCAGTATCTCTTGGGAGTGCATTTTTGGGTTTCCCCGTAAGAAATGGTCATCAAAGAAAATAGTATAACTAGCAATAACAGATACAATTGTCTTCACATGACACTATTTCCCACAGCAGTGCTTGTACTTCTTGCCACTGCCACATGGGCAGGGGCTATTACGACCCACGTGTCTGCCCGCTGCAACAGGTTCTGCGGCTTTCGGTTGGGGAGGTGGTGGAGGAACATTTGTTTCCTTCCTGACAATATCCACATGGAATATGGCATGTGCTATATCATAGCGAATATTAGCCAAGAGGCTATCGAACAATGCATGTCCCTCACGTTTGTAGGCAATAAGAGGATCGGTATGACCCACTGCCCTAAGGCCAATGCCCTGACGCATATGGTCCATAATAGTAAGATGATCCATCCATAGATTGTCTATGGTGCGCAACATGAGAAGCCTCTCCAGCATTCTCATATCCTGCGCCCCCACTTTCTGCTCCCTCTCCTCATAAAATGCCAATGCATGCTGATCCAGCTTATCTATAATTTCGTCGAGATCCATTTCACTGATACTTACGGCAGTCATGTTTGCAGGTATGGGGAAAATCATCCCTACTTCCTTAAGCAACGATTCCGCGTCG
>JAXHVC010000211.1:0-14995 GCA_034189315.1 Chloroflexota bacterium
GAGTAATTGTGGGTGCAACTCTGGGATGCATCCACAATTACTCCTCCATCGTTCAATGCCGTGAGCACAACTCCAAGAGGTGTTTTCATGTATGGCCACCTCATATGTTGGTGGGTGTTTCTCAAGGTACTCTCCATAATTTGTGAGCTGGGCTAAGTTGTTGTACTCAATATGATGAATGGCATATGCAAGTGCCATGTCTCCAAATCGGTGATGGTGCCCATAAGTCTCACCATCTGTAGCTATATTAACAATTTGATCCCAGTCCCTCTCATCGTTGAATGCACTAACAAGCCGATTGGCAAAATCCTCTCCTCGAGTAAGTAACCCCTCAAAGGCGATACTTCGAGAAATTGGACCATCATAGAAAAACAGGGCAATCTTCTTGCCCGAGGGAAGAGCCAATTGGTAGGCCATGGTTGGATCGATATTACATCCGTTTGTGTCATGCCAAACACGACTGCCGATCTTGCGAATACGATGGGCTTGATGGGACCCTAGTATTGTAAACTTTATACCTAGTTTGGCTAGTGAATTTAGGGTTTCAATATTAACAGCGGTTTCGGGAAGCCACATACCTTCTGGTTTGCGTCCGAATCGATATTTAAAGTCTTCAATACCCCAGAATATTTGAGTGTATTGATCTCGCTTGTTTGCCAGTGGCATGATCATATGATTGTATGCTTGAGCTATTGCTGAGCCGTGTCCCGAGAAGTTCTTTATACTCTGTTGGTCTGCTTCTATGATAGCTTTGTATGCTTCTGACTCGTGAGACTCCATCCAGCTCAGTAGAGTTGGACCGAAATTGAAGCTGATCTTGGAGTAGTTGTTCACAATATCTGTGATTAGATTCTGACTATCCATGATCCGAGAAGCCCCATTGGTCGCGTAACATTCTGCTGTTATCCGTTCATTCCAATCATGATAGGGATAGGCAGAGTCCTGAAGCTCGATCTCCTCTAACCAGGGATTTTCCCTAGGGGGCTGATAGAAGTGACCATGAATGCAGATATAGCGGTTCATTGATATTCCCTTCCTTGATCTATCAGTTCTATCAGTAAGGGTGTTAATTGAAAGCTTGTTCAATAATGATGCTATTTGACTGTGAACTGCTATCTAAAAACAAAATGAGGCATACAACGATTAATGCAAATGGGCTATAATATATTTTACTCCATTGTATCATATGAGTTTGTATACCAAGGCTGGCTAGGATTCTAATTTATTCTCAATAAACATCTATCATGGAATTGACCGGTCTCTTACTAGCAGAACAAAGACCTTCGAATCCAGAGTGATTGCAACTTGCTCTTCCTGCCTCTTCTCCTCGATAAAGGTATTGCCTTGTCCTCCCCATTGGGTATCATTAGAATCTAAAACCTTTCGCCACATCTCTCCTCGAGGAAGTCTGGTAGTGAGGGTTTTCTGGCTGCCACCGAGGTTTGAGACCATAAAAACTTCTTCTGTCCGGCTGCGGCGATGAATGGTCAGTAACTCGTATATAGCAAGGGCGTGTATTCTAGCAGCTTCTTTGCTGAGATTGGAAAGTGAGGGGATTTCTCTACGAAGACGGAGTAGCTCCTTATAGAATTTCTGAAGTAAGTGATAGTGACCTGATTCTCGGAGGGAATGATTTAACTTGCACCGTAAGAAAGTTTCCTCGCTTTGAGGATTGGGTATGGTGCCCTTCCATTCAAAAGCAGAGAACTCGTTCTGTCTTCCCTTTCGCACGGCCTCTACTAGCTTTGGATCAGAATGGCTGATAAAGTACTGAAATGGGGCTATTTCCCCATATTCCTCCCCCATGAACAGCAGTGGTATAAAGGGAGAGAGTATAACCAAACCAGCAGCGAGTTTGAGCGCTTCGAAGGAAACCTGTTGAGTTAATCGGTCTCCTTGCATACGATTACCTATCTGATCATGGTTTTGAGCAAAGACTATGAACCTCTCGGCAGGGATGTCTTTTGAAGAGCTCCCATGTCTATGTTGCCGATACGGGGAGTATTCTCCTGAGTAGACAAAACCCTCTGCATATGCCTTTTCCAGATGTTCGATTGAGTCGTAATCTTGATAGTAACCACTACATTCCCCCGTAAGGAGAACATGTACACAATGGTGAAAATCATCGTTCCACTGGCCATCCATCCCGTATCCGCCTAGTTCACGTCGACGAATGAGGCGTGAATCATTAGCTGCGCTTTCTGGTATCAAATAGACCTGCCGATTGAGATACTGGGCCTGTTCGTGTACAGCTTCGGCTAGCTGTTCGAGGAATGTATAAGGTGAGTGATCGAGTATGGCATGGACCGCATCAAGTCGCAATGCATCGATACCAACCTCTGTGATCCAATAGAGCGCGTTTTCGATGAAGAATCGCCTCACATCATCACTATGTGGACCATCGAAGTTGAGTGCCTTTCCCCAAGGAGTGCTATAGCGCTCGGTGAAATATGGAGCGAAGTCTGCCAGATAATTACCCTCTGGCCCCAGGTGGTTATATACCACATCCAAGATCAGGGCAATCTCTCTTTGATGACAGGCCCTTACTAGCCGTCTTAGTCCCTGAGGTCCTCCATATGAGTTCTGGGCTGCATACGGATAAACACCATCGTAACCCCAGTTGCGATCACCAGGGAATTGGGCTACCGGCATCAGCTCTACAGCAGTTATCCCCAAATCCTTGAGGTATTCCAGATGTGAAATGATAGCATCAAATGTTCCCTTGGTAGTGAATGTGCCTACATGTAATTCATAGATGACATAATCTCTAAGGGGTAGGCCAAACCATAAATCGCCCCTATCGAGAGTGTGATCTATTACTTCAGATGGACCATGGACCCCTTGAGGTTGGAAACGAGAAGCTGGATCGGGGCGTTCCTTTTGCCCATCAATCCTATAGAAATACCGGCTACCCGCAGCTATATTATCGACTATAGCATGATAATAGCCCTTAGAGTTGCGAGCTAGAGGCACCATACGATCTTCGGATTCTACCAAGTGTACATCCACCTTCTGGGCCAGTGGTGCCCAAAGCAAGAACTGGACTCTGCCATTACCTATATAGGTAGCCCCTATGTTTGTCTCCAGATTCAAGGATTTGCCTCCGTATTCTTTAGGAAGACAACTGCTAGCGGTGGTAGTAAGAGATCTAGGGAATATGGGCGGCCATGATGTTCATGTTTTTCGGCCTCTTTACCACCTTCATTACCCATGCCACCTCCACCGTAGTTCAAGGAATCGCTATTGAGAATCTCTTGCCAAAGACCGCCTCGAGGAACTCCTACTCGATAATTATGTCTGGGTACAGGAGTGAAGTTGCATACAACCAACGCAATATCTCTTACAGATTTGCCTTTCCTAATAAAGCTGATGACACTAGCTTCTGTGTCGCTACCGTCAATCCACTCAAAGCCTAATGGATCACAATCCAATTCATGAAGAACAACATGGGTTCGATAGGCATGATTCAAATCTCCTACCCATGTTTGGAGACCAATATGGGGTACATATTGCATCAGATGCCATTCCAGGCTGGCGTCGTGATTCCACTCGGACCATTGTCCTAACTCACCTCCCATGAAGAGTAGTTTCTTTCCTGGCTGGGCGTACATATAACCGTATAGCAATCTTAGACTGGCAAACTTCTGCCACTCATCTCCCGGCATCTTACCAATGAGAGCACCCTTACCATGTACCACCTCGTCGTGTGAAAGGGGAAGAATGAAATTCTCATGAAAGGCATAGATCATCCTGAAGGTCAGTTGATTATGATGATATCTTCTATAGATGGGATCCTTAGAAATGTACTCTAGGGTATCGTGCATCCATCCCATATCCCACTTATAACCGAAACCTAGTCCTCCGACATAGGTTGGACGTGAGACCATTGGCCATGCTGTAGACTCCTCTGCATAGGTTTGTACATCGGGATATTCCTTATAGACCTCCTCGTTAAAGCGGCGCAGAAATGAGATTGCTTCTAGGTTCTCTCGCCCACCATACTCATTTGGCATCCACTCCCCCTCTTTGCGGGAGTAATCGAGATACAGCATAGAGGCGACGGCATCCACACGCAGTCCATCCACATGGTATTTGTCTAACCAGCAGATGGCGCTACTGAGTAGGAAGCTTCTGACCTCATGTCGACCATAATTGAAAATGAAGCTCTTCCAATCTGGGTGAAATCCTTTCTCCGGATATGAGTGTTCATAGAGATGAGTTCCATCGAAGTATCCTAATCCATGCTCATCCGTAGGGAAATGGGATGGCACCCAGTCTAGGATCACACCAATGCCTCGTTGGTGAAGATGATCCACCAGAAACATGAAATCCTGAGGTGTACCATATCGGCTAGTTGGAGAGAAGAATCCGGTTAATTGATAACCCCATGATCCTGAGAATGGATGTTCCATGATAGGCATAAACTCTATATGACTGAATCCCATTTGCTCTGCATATTCAGCGAGTAAAGGAGCCATTTCCCTATATGTCAGGGGCCGATAATCATCATCAGGTAGACGTCGCCAGGAGCCCACATGCACCTCATAGATAGAGATGGGTGCGTTGTGCGAGTTGTGTTGACGACGTGTGTGCATCCATTCCTCATCATTCCAATTATATTCCGTATCCCATATGATAGATCCTGTCCTGGGTGGTACTTCGCTAAAGGAGGCAAATGGATCGGCTTTATCGACTTTGTAGCGAGCGAATTTGGAGGTAATATGGTATTTGTAGACTGTTCCCTTTCCAATACCAGGGACAAATCCCTCCCAGATGCCTGATAGACCACGAGCCTGTAATGGGTGACTTTTCTTGTCCCATCCATTGAAATCACCTATAACATGCACACTGTGTGCATCTGGTGCCCATACCGCGAAGCAGACCCCTTCCTCATTTTCCCTTCTCATAACATGTGCCCCAAGTTTGTTATATAGACGGAGGTGACTGCCTTCGTTGAAAAGATATATATCGTCTTCTGTAAGAAGACTTACATCATAGTACACTGCCTTAGAACTCTCCTTTGTGTCATTGATTACGATCTCGACGCTGATTAAGCGTTACTACCTTTTGCCTTTGGCGCTGTATGTTCTCAAGTACCTCTATTACTTCTGGCATGTCACGAAAGACCTCGAAAGGATAGAGAGCTTTACGTTGCCAGTTGGGCCGTTCGTGTTTGGTGCCTGGGACATTCTGGGGATTGTTCTCTAACCAGAGGTCCTCGAGATTAATAAGGAAAAGTGGAGTGGAGCTTGCACTCAAGAGATATAGAAGTCCTTGTAGCACTTCCTTTACATCTTTTTCTTTACCTTTGAGATAGCCTGATTGCTTGAGTTGTTTGATTACTGCCTTTTTGGTGACTTCTCGCCGCTCCATCTCACGTTCAGTGTTTGTCTGATCCAATAGCCCCAACTCGTGACGATCGGAGATATCGAGTCCTTGCCAGTAATTAGAAAAGGGTGGCATGTCGTGTGTATTCAGGCTAGCAATAACATTAGACCTGATAGGCCCAAGAATCCCCTTGGGAGGTGTATCAATTTCATATTGTACTACGTACATACTATAGAATCCGTGCCGAGCCATTGCGGGTCTGACGTAGTGGGGTACGGTGCCCAGATCCTCTCCAATGATTACAGCCTTATTACGGTGCGACTCAAGACATAGTATTGCGTAGAACTCCTCGGCTGGATATCGTAGATATACGCCATCTGTTGCATCTATGCTTTGAGGAATTACAAAGAGACGGTGAAGTCCCATCGCATGATCTATACGGAGAACTCCAGCATACTTTAGATGATGTCTCACACATTGAATATAATAGTTGTAATGACTATTTCGTAGTTTCTCTGGATGTAACGGGGAAGCTGACCAATCTTGTCCTTTGGTGAATACGGCATCAGGTGGAGCGCCGCAAGATGCACTCAGTAGAAAGATATCCTGATATCTCCAAACGTCATAACCTTCTGGATGTACTCCCAAAGGGAAATCCAGATAGAGGCCAGGCCCTTTACTTTGAAACTTGGCTGATATGTGCTTCATCTGTTCGTGGGCTAACCATTGTACATAGAGATGATAGTAGCGGATTTCTTCTTCATAGTCCTCACCCCTCAATGTCCCTTTCCTTGGGGATTCAGCCCATGTCTGCCAAGGCGTGCAAGTTTTTTCCATAGCAGCACGGAAGGCAGCATAATCTTCTGCTACGGGATGTGTATCTACAAACTCATGGAAGGAAGATAGCCTTTGTTCATCGGTGCTGAGGTTGTGAGAAAGCTCCTCAAGGACACGTCGTTTCAACGCCATTTGGCGGCAATAGTCTACAAGATTGGACTGTTGCAGATCCTGAATCTCTTTACGGAAATGATCTGAGGAGAGCATAGCCTGTGCTGTGGCACAGCTCTTCAACTCTGGTATTTGGTTGATGTCGAGATAGAATTCATTCCATAGTAAACGGCTGACTGGGGAATATGGACTAGGATCGAATTGATTATACTCTAAGAAGGTGGCTAGCATAGGTAGGGTTGCTGCTACTCCTCCACCTTTTTTGATGACCCAATCCAAGAGGTTTTCCAGGTCTGAAAAACTACCCCCTCCCCAGCTTTGATGTGAATACAAGGCATATAGAGGGAGAAACACACCCCAAGTTCGCGACTCCTGATCTTGGAAGCCGTAGGCTTTGATCGGCGCTGAGATTATGAAACACTCAGCAATGATTCCTGCTATGTCCAGGGTCAGCGAATGGTATCCCCAAGGCAGTGCCTGTGGCAGTTGCAGTATTTTTACTATGAATTGATCACCTTCGACTTCCGTAGTCTCTATTGTGGGCAATTCAGCTCCCACCCATCGCCAGCTTCTTCCCTCCCCACTCTCCAATAATATATGCCCATCGATAGATTCTTCTTCCAGGGTAAGTGGCAATCTCAATCTCAAGGAGGCTACTCCCTCCCAAGCTACAATGACAGGTTCCAAAGGCCTTTTCCAGAGAGAAATCTGACGTTCCCTCAATGCATGTGGCACATCTTCGAAGGTATTCAGTGGAGCTCCCAGCGATTGGAGTGCTGTTAAAAGAGATTCCCCAGTAGCAGGACGTCGCCGATGACTTACATCGTAATATGATGTTTGTATGCCATATAACTGAGCCAATTGATACAGTGAGCTTATTCTGTACATGCCACTCATGCAGTAGTCTCCAGGAGATACAGGATACCCTTGAGTGGTACCTTTATCCAATTAGGACGGTTATTGAGTTCATAGGCAACTTCATAAACCGACTTTTCCATGAGATATACGTCTAACAGCAACCGTAACTCATCCTTATCAGCAGGTATGATCTTTGCTTGTTCAATTATGCTTCGGTAGGAGGTCAGGAAAGTAACGGAGACCCATACATACCATAGCTGTCCCCATTGTTCCAGGACAGGAATATCTTCAGGACGGAGTGGAGCAGATTCTTGCTGCATTAGAGCTGTGTGTACAGCATAGTGGAACGAGCGGATCATCCCAGCTACATCCTTGAGCGGACAACGCTTAATTCGCCTCTCACCTAAGGATCTTGCCGGTTCTCCCTCAAAATCGATAATAATAAAATCCTTACCGGTGTGCAATACTTGTCCTAAATGGTAGTCACCATGGATACGAGTTCGTACCGCAGATATCCTTCGATTGACGATAGCCTGAAAATGTTTGATTATGAATTCTTCCTGATCAATAATACTTTGGGCGTCTTGCCTGCAATCCTCGGGTATACTTTTTAAACGCTGTCGAAGCAGTTGTATACTCTGCGAGGTCAGACTACGCATAGAGTGATAGATGGAACGCTGATAAATCGCAGAGAAGGGCTCTGGGGCGAAATCCTTCTCTTCGTTACGCGAAGCTAACGCTAAGTGAAGCTCGGCAGTGCGTTGGCCTAGCAGCCTCGCCGATTCTAGATATGGCCCTATAGTCTCTTGTGCTAGAGACGGGACTTCATCTAGGTATATTAGGGATTTGTGAGAAACAGGAGGCACTTGTACTGTAGGGTGCGCTAATACATCTTGGAAATACAAACCCAATAGTTTCAAAGTGTATTCCCAGGCATCACCCTCGTTAACAACAAATCCTTGTAGGCTTGCTAAATACATAGGTTGACTAGCTTTATGATTACGATAACCAATCATACCAGCTATGGGAGCTATATTGGGAAACGATGTTTTTTCTGTGAGAAAAAGTCCTATCTCCAGGTCTGGATTGATACCTTCTTCCAACTTGCGGAAGAGTTTTAATACCAATCTATCTCCGAAGACAACCGAGGTATTGCTCTGTTCTGCTTTTATAGGGGAGGATTCTAAACCAGTATTAATTGGGCCTCGTAGCTCTCGAAAAAAACGTGTAGGCATCGCTGAAACTTCTCCAACTTCTCCCTTGAACCGACGATGTCGACCTATCGCATTTAGTAGACCATTGCAAGTATCTTTATCTACCAGAGAATCGAATAACAGCATATCATTGTCTCTGTTATTGGGAGTCTTAAAAAGAGCTACTACAGCATGTGTATGATCCTGGATAATCCGATCTTTCTTATCTGAAGATGCCAATGCCAAAGGTATAGCGTAGGTTTCAGGTTCCCCATTTGTATAGCTCAGTTCTAATAATACGATATAGGAGGTGGAGTCATTCAAATTCAGTGGAATCACGTCCCGGATCTCACTTGATTGGAGAGAACGGGCTTTTCCTCGAAACCAACGACATGTTTTTATATATTTAAGTAGCGTTTCCTTCAGAACCCCCCGATTGTCTCTGTTGAAAAGGTCGTTAATGGTAGAGAGGGCTATCACCGTCTCCTTGTGTTTTGTACTGCTACTCTCTAGCTCGATACACTCGGGTCGCATGTAGAACCAATAAAAAGCGTAGGGTCCCAATGTAATGTTGTAACGTTCATCGGTAATAGGGAAAAACTCTGTACCCCCAAAACACTCAATTGGGCTGCGTCCCTTAAGCTGAGCGAGATCTATACTAGTCTGTTGAGCGGCACGTGAAAGGTTGGCTATCACGAGTATGGTCTCGTCCTCATAGGATCGCAGGAAGGCTAATACCTTGCGATTTTCCGGATAAAGAAACTCCAGACTACCCCTCCCAAAGGCTTTGAATCGTTTCCTGAGGGCTATGATGTGTTTCATCCACCAGAGAAGTGAGTCCGAGTTATTCTGTTGAGCCTCTACATTTATAGCTTCATAATGGTACTCTGGATCGATTATTACTGGTAGGTAGAGCCTTTGTGGATTGGCACGGGAGAATCCAGCATTTCTATCGGGACCCCATTGCATCGGCGTCCGTACACCATTACGATCACCCAAGTAGAAATTGTCTCCCATGCCGATTTCGTCTCCATAGTAGATCACCGGGGTACCTGGCAAGGAGAAAAGTAGCCCATTCATTAGCTCGATCTTCTTTCGATCGTTGTTAAGTAATGGCGCTAGTCGTCTTCTAATTCCTAGGTTGATACGTGCTTGGGAATCCCGAGCATAGGACCTGTACATATAGTCGCGTTCCTCGTCGGTGACCATTTCAAGGGTTAGCTCATCGTGGTTGCGGAGGAATATCGCCCATTGGGCTGTTTCTGGGATGGACGGTGTTTGCCTCAGAATATCCACTATAGGAAAGCGGTCTTCCATTCGGATAGCCATGAACATACGAGGCATTAGGGGGAAGTGAAAAGCCATATGGCACTCGTCGCCGTTTCCGAAGTAGGCTACCGCGTCCTCTGGCCACTGGTTTGCTTCTGCTAAGAGCATGCGATCTCGAAATTTACCATCAATGTGAGAACGCAATTCCTTTACAAATGCATGTGTCTCTGGCAGATTCTCACAGCTGGTCCCTTCCCTCTCGTAAATGTATGGTATTGCATCTAGCCGGAGTCCATCCACTCCTTGTTTTAACCAGAAATCCATTACCTTGAAGATAGCTTGTCTGACTAAGGGATTATCATAGTTTAGATCAGGCTGGTGGGAATAAAATCGGTGCCAATAGTACTGCTTAGCTATTGGATCCCATGCCCAGTTGGACGATTCGAAATCCTGAAATATCACACGGCAGTCCCTGTATTGTTTTGTTCCATCGCTCCAAACGTAGAAATCACGCCAGCGGCTGGAAGGTTGCGCTCGTCGCGCTCTCTGGAACCAGGGGTGCTGATCAGACGTGTGATTGACTACTAGCTCGGTGATAACCCGCATGTCGCGGTGATGTGCCTCTTGAACAAAGTTTCTGAAATCGTGCATGTTGCCATATGTGGTGAGGATATTGGTATAGTCGGAAATATCATAACCATCATCCCTAAGGGGGGAAGGGTAGAAGGGGAGGATCCATATTGCTGTTACCCCCAAATCCTGCAAATAGTCTAGCTTTTCTATGAGTCCCCAGAAATCACCACTGCCGTCTCCATCGCTATCACAGAAAGCTCGTATATGCAGCTCGTAAATAATTGCGTCCTTGTACCAGAGAGGGTCTTCTGTTAAAGGCCATTTATCTTTATTTCTTTTTGACATACCAATACCTTCACCTTTTAATTGGTGAAAGCAATTGCCTCCTTATAGATACAATCGTCATAAGATCATCTGAGACAAGACTTGGGACAGGGGGCGTTGTACTTACTCACCAAGCACTGTGCGTGTGTATCCCACTAGTTCCCTTATATCAAGTGGTTTAAGCAGCAATCCTCGGGCACCGTGCTTAAGACTATCTTGCCGTAAGGAGGGGCTACGTTGAGAGGTTATTACTATGAAAGGGATGTGTGCCTTGTTTAAAACCTCGCAACGATCCCAGATGCTTTGATCGAATCCAGACAGGTCGATCAGTGCGAGAGAGACTCCTTCCGAAGTCTCTATGGCCTGATCTAGTTCTTCGATACTAGAAACGCCCAAGGTCTTGAATCCCTCATGTCCCAAATACTTTGTCATCAGCTTCAGATTATGGCGGTTCCTATCCACGGCTAGAATCAACGGTTTCTCTATCATCCCCTAATCCGAATTGATCTTCAGCCATTTCACTGATTATAGGGTGTCCGTTAGAATTTCTTGTGGCTCAACAAGGTACCGTCTTATATCGATTATGATATGTATGTTGTTATTTGATAGGTTTTAAAGAACACATTCGATCAAGATTTAACATCCAAGTAGCAATTGGTATTCTCCTTTGACTTTCTTGAGTAGGTGGGATTACTTCAATATTGACATGTGCAACTCAACCTAGACTAATACTTATCGTTGGCCTTTTATACACACTCCTTCAGGGCATTTGTTAGGAGGGATAATTAGATATACTAGCCCCAGTTAAAAGTAAATGAATTCACAATCACATTGAACAAGAACGATATTTAGCCACAGGTATGAAGAACAATGGGAGACAGACGGTTTCGGTAGATATGGATTCCATTTTAGCAAACACCATTATAATCCTATGACTTTATGGTAAAGCTCCGGTTGAAGACTTGTGAAAAAAGGTATCTTAAAAGCGAATACCGCCCCGATGGTTTGCGGTTGGTATTCGAGTTCGTCTCAGGCGCTGTCCCTAGATATCATATACATGAGAACTCTATTGGCTATGTGGAGCAACTGTCCCCATACATTACATTAATTGATTAAAATGGTAAGAACCTCGTTTCCCGAATTAAGTTGGAAATCTAAATATTACATATTGTTTTAAGCTCATGTTTAAAGTGATCCGAACAATGTGAGGCTAATCGAACATCCATTCTGATAATCAGTTGCACCATGCTTAGTATTATGATGCATTATTATTACATGAAACTAGGATACAATATAAGGAAGCTCCACTTATATCAGTTACTATAACAAGAGAACAGACTTCTGTCCAGGGTGTGGTCGATAGGTGTCAATCATTACATTGTGCCAATCTTGGAGGTTGGCGACTCCCTGGTGAAACCGGTAATATTACTAGTCTAAAGAGACGTAAGATATATTTAGGCTGAGCTTTATAAAGGAGGTGTTCTATGCCGAATAAAACAAGGGATTTGCTGGGGAAGAAAGCAGAAGACCTTTTGAATTACCGTTGTGTTTTTCCAAAGGAGTCTCTGAATCTTCCTGGTCCTGATTTCATAGATCGTGTACTGTTGCTGTCTGATAGGAGTCCCTCTGTATTACGCAACATGTATGCCCTCTTTGGCCATGGTAGGCTCGCAGGGACTGGATACTTATCTTTGCTCCCAGTGGATCAAGGTATTGAACACAGTGCTGGTGCATCTTTTGCGGCAAATCCTATCTATTTTGATCCAGAAAACATCGTAAAGTTGGCTGTTGAAGGTGGATGCAATGGTGTTGCTTCTACTTTGGGTGTGCTTGGGATGGTATCTAGGAAATATGCATATAGGATTCCCTTTATAGTCAAAATCAATCACAATGAATTGCTAACCTATCCTAATAAGTCGGACCAGATACTATTTGCCAGTGTCAAGCAAGCTTTTGACTTGGGGGCCGTGGCTGTGGGGGCCACCATATACTTTGGATCGGAGGATAGCAGCCGTCAGATTGTCGAGATATCGGAGGCCTTTCAGTGTGCGCATGAATTGGGTATGGCTACAGTGCTATGGGCATACCTGCGTAATGAAGCTTTCAAGACCAAGGAGACTGACTATCATACGGCTGCTGACTTGACCGGGCAGGCGAATCACCTCAGTGCGACTATTGAAGCAGACATAGTCAAGCAGAAACAACCTACCAATAATGGCGGTTTCAAGTCGTTGAATTTCGGAAAGACGCATGAGAAGGTGTACACAGAGCTAACCTCCGAACATCCCATCGACCTTACTCGTTATCAGGTCATCAATTGCTATATGGGGCGTATTGGATTAATCAACTCGGGGGGAGCCTCATCTGGTGCGGATGATTTGACAGAGGCGGTAGTAACTGCAGTGATCAACAAACGTGCAGGTGGTATGGGATTGATATCTGGCCGAAAGGCGTTTCAGAAGCCGATGAAGGAGGGTGTGGCACTACTGAACGCTATTCAGGATGCCTATTTGTCCAAGGAGGTTACCATAGCATGAGCAAGGAAGAATGGTCCACATGGAATATGAGTAGTTTTGGTACCCATAGGTTTAACTGGGCAGCTTGCCCTACTCGAGGAGGGTGAGATGTTGGGCTGTTCGCTCTCTGCTCTCGGTGGATATTTCCCTGACATGACAACTACCTTCGATGATCTACGACGACATAATGTAATAGAGCGGATCTGGCAGAAGGATCATACCGTTTGGAAACCGGATGTAGAGGAGATTGCCAATCGGCTAGGATGGCTTGATAGCCCCGACATGATGCGTGATAGTTTGGCGGAATTATCCGAGTTCTCCTATGTCCTAAGTAGAGATGGATTTAAAGAGGTGGTGCTGTTAGGGATGGGGGGGAGTAGCTTGGGGGCAGAAGTTCTCAAACAGACCTTTGGTAGTTTGCAGGGACATCCTAAACTAACTGTCTTAGATTCTACAGTTCCAGATCGGATACGGATGGTTAGAGATAGCATAGATCCAAGGGAAACCCTGTTCATGGTTGCCTCTAAGTCAGGTACAACCATTGAACCCCTCTCTCTTTTTCAGTACTTCAGAGAAATGGTAGAAACTCGGCTGGGTGCAATTGAGGCTCGCAGGAACTTTGTGGCTATTACCGATAGCGATACGCCTCTAGCCAAGCAAGCTGTGGATGATGGATTCAGGCGACTCTTTCTCAATCCATCTGATATTGGCGGGAGATATTCAGTGCTATCGTATTTCGGTTTGGTTCCTGCTTCGGTCATGGGCTTAGATATAAAAAGTCTGTTGGACTCATCAGTGATGATGAAGACCAGGTGCAGAAGGTATGAGGACCTATCTCGAAACCCTGGTGTGGTACTGGGTGCAATCATGGGGCATTCTGTCTTGGCGGGCCGTGATAAGTTAACCTTGGTGACCTCCCCTTCAATAAGATCATTTGGACTTTGGGTTGAGCAACTCCTCGCTGAGAGCACTGGGAAGGAAGGTACTGGTATTGTACCTATCATTGGAGAACCTCTAGTAGATCCTAGTTACTATGGGGATGATCGTCTTTTTATACATCTGAGGCTGGCAGAAGATGATAATGTGGATATTGATACTGCCATTGACAAGATTCGAGTGTCTGGTTTTCCTGTTATAAGATTGGAGATGCAAGATCGTTATGATCTTGGTGCAGAGTTTTTCAGGTGGGAATTTGCTACTGCAGTATCGGGGATTATTCTGGGTGTTCAACCCTTTGATCAACCTGATGTGGATAAGTCCAAGAAAGCCACTGATGGTGTACTGGAGGAATTCTTGATCTCTGGAAAACTGAAGGACGAGGAATTAATAACATCCGTTCCTGAGCTGTTGGCTAAGACGGGTAGAGGCAGATACTTGGCTATACTGGCCTATCTTAACGAATCGCCCGAGTTGGACAAGGATGTCTTCAATGTGCGTCGTAGGATGCTGCAGAAATATGGTATCGCTACTACGTTTGGCTACGGGCCTCGCTATTTGCATTCCACTGGACAGCTGCACAAGGGTGGCCTCAACAGCGGGCTCTTTTTGCAGGTCATTCAACCCTATGAGTGGGATACATCCATTCCCGGAAAATCGTATAGCTTTGGATCTCTAGCAGGGGCACAAGCCCTAGGAGACCTGAAAACACTGTTGAATTTGCATCGCACAGTTGCCAGAATCTCGCTTGAAGGGAATAGAACCCTTTCTGAAGTTTTGGGTGTATTGCGTTGATCGGTTATTGGGCTAATCATTTGTTGATATTAAATCAGTGATTATATAGATGATCGATAGGCTGGTTCACTATCGTAATATATGTGAAATATAAACACTATGGGGAACGTATATACCAACTTCCAAACGCTACAAGAAGCCATGATCAGTAACGTATAAATAGAGAGCCAGATAGAGCCTATCGCCGGAAAGAAACTCATACCGGCGGCGATCACTATGAGCAGAGTTGGGTAAAGAAGCAACCTCAATGTAACC
>JAXHVC010000212.1:0-5331 GCA_034189315.1 Chloroflexota bacterium
TACCCTATGTTATGTTTGAAGCCGATCATTCTGATCCTGATTTTTATTCTCCAGCTCAGGTTGATACCAGAATTATAGCCTTTCTTGAGATGCTGGAGGCCAGAAAACGGAAGGGGTAGGCTTGACGTTTATGACTCTGTGAAAATCGGTGATTAACAAACTAACTTTTAGGAGGTGACTTATGGGAAAACGAGTAAAGGTTGTATTTATGATTTCGGTGGTGGCTATTTTCATGCTCAGCACCACATTGACAAATAAGGGGGCTGTTTATGCCAAAACTTTTATTTTGAAATTTGCCGATTATCATCATGAACGAGATCCTTTATTTGGCAAAGATGGTATATGTGGTGACTTTTCTAGGCGGGTAGAAGAACTGAGCGAAGGGAGAGTCAGGATAAAGGTATATTACGGTCAGTCACTACTTAAGGCAAGAGAGCTAGTTGATGGTGTAAGAAAGGGGATCGCCGATATTTCATTTGCAGCCTACGCTTTAGATCCAAGAATGGTATTAACAGGTGCATTTGAGCTCCCTTTCTATTATCCATCTGATGAGGTCCTTTATGAAGCAGTCAAGGCAACACAGTCCATATGGGAAACAAATTTTACGAATTTAGGGCTCAAAGTTTTATTTCCACTTCAAGTTGGAGGGTATCAGTTATTTTCAAAGGTGCCTGTTGAGAAACTTGAAGATTTTAATGGGTTAAGAATAAGGGCACCTGGAGGACTGATGACAAAAACTGTAAAATTTCTCGGAGCAGTTCCCGTCACAGTGACTGTCCCAGAAATGTATACAGCCTTTCAGAGAGGTATGCTTAGGGCTTCGTTTAACCTGCCTACTAGTGCGGAGGCACTTCATATATATGAGGTTTCGAAACACCTTATCATAGCTGATAGTTGGAGTGCAGGTGGCGGTGTATTTATGAAGAGGGATACTTTCAATGAACTTCCAGAGGATATCCAGAATGTATTAATACAGGCAGGTCAAGAAAGCAGGGATTTCATAATTAGTAAATTACTTGCAATAAGGAAAAATACCCTTAAGTCTCTTGAGGCAAAGGGCATGAAATTATATGTGCTTCCGTCTGCTGAGCGTGCTCGATGGAAGTCGGCAACTAACCCTATTGTGGAAATGTGGCTTGGTAAAAGTGGTGAGGCGGGGAGGAAGATGCTGGAAATAATAAACAAAGTAATAGAGAAATATGAAAGATAGTGCAGACATCTTTTGGTTCTCTGCTTGCATTTTTTCAAAGCAGTGGAGAGGTATAGATGCAAGAAATGTCACAGATGGAAAGCCGTTCCAACAAATTGTGCCACATATTTAATTGAGTCACGAAGTACAACATATTTTTTGGTGGTTACTGCATTGATGCAGTAGGTTTGGGCAAAGAAAGTAGTTTAATCCCCTTTTAGTAGGGATTATAGCAAAATGGGCCCCTTTGGAATCGGTTTTTTATTGTTGAAGGATGTAATAGTATGTTTATCAAAGATTCTATAATGGATTGTGCACATTATGTAGTTCTATGGTCGTGATCTAGAATCTTAGAGTGCTATAGCGAAAAGACGACAGAGTTAATGAGGCTTATTCAACTCGGGAGTTGAGACTAGAGGAGGTAATGAAAATGGAAGATATCTTAAGTGAATTTATGAGTATTTCTGAAGAGCCTTATGTCTGGCTGAGTAAGTGGAAAGAGGTGAACAAGAAAGGAATTATGCTATGCTACCCAATGCACTTGCCCGAAGAGATTGTTCACGCCGCAGGTTTGTTACCGGCGATTATTCAAAGAAGCCATGAAAGAATACTTTTGTCTCACAATTGTTTTCAGGCGTTCTATTGCGATTTCAGCCGTAGCACACTGGACCTCATCCTAAGAGATGTTACAGACTTTGCTGACGGGGTAGTACTTCCCGATACCTGTTATGTGAATCGTGGATTAGCGCACATGATTCAGGTGGAAAAACCTGATGTCCTTCAATTCGATGTCCATATGGTACCTATGTTGGAGGCCAAAAGGCCCATTTACAGAGATTGGGTCTTTCAAGAACTGGAGCGATTTAAGGCCAAACTAGAAGCATTTGTGGGGCATGAAATTACTGATGAATCTTTGAGGAATAGCATCCAGGTCTATAATGAAAATCGGGCTCTATTACGGAGACTCTATGATCTGAGGATTTCTAAACCAGGGTTAATCAATTCCAAAGAGGTTTTATCGATAGTTGTGGCAAGTATGTTAATGCCAAAGGAAGAGCATAATGGGCTCATGAAAAAGCTTTTGCCTGAACTTGAGAAAAGAGAGCCTGTTGCGGGGAATGGCGTAAATATTCTTTTATCAGGAGCCATGTGTGAGGCTGTATCCGTTGATCTCTTGGATTTCATGGAGAGTCTCGGCGTAGTTGTGGTTGATGATGATCTCTATGTGGGATCGAGGTATTTCGCTGTTGACTGTGATGAGACCCTTCCCCCGTTGGAATCCCTAGTTGGTAGATACTTCAACCGGAATATTCCGGATCCCACCAAGTATAATCCGGATAAAGAGTATTCGGATTATTTAATCGATAGGGTAAGGAAGGCTAATGCACGGGGGGTCATTATTGTATTAGTCCTTCATTGCGAGCCTCATTGGTATGCTCATCCCAAGTTGAAGGATAAATTAGACCCCGCCGGGATTCCCCATTTCCATATAGAAACTGAGCAAGAATCTTTATCCTTGGCAAGAATCAGGACAAGGTTAGAGGCATTCTTGGAGATGGTAAAAGGAGGGAGATAATATGCGCAAATTCAAGCAAAATAGACTACAGACGCCAAAGAAGATTAAAGGTATGACTGATCATTTTTATCAGGATTTACTTGATGCCCCTGCTCACGGCAAAAAGGTCGCATGGTGTATCGGGCCTGTTCCTTTTACACCTTTACGGGCAATGGGCATTCCTTTTGTTCACTTAGAAAATTATGGTGCCAGGATTGCAGCACGTGGGGCGGGCGGGTTCTTACAGAAAGTAGCCGAGGATTGGGGGCTTTCCAAGGATGCCTGCTCCTACATGCGCGGTGCTCAGGGTATGAGTCTCTGCTATGCTCAGGACGTTCAAATGCCCCCTGAGATTGAAAAATACCGATTGCCAAAACCGGACATGGTTATCTGCATAAATTACTGCATCTCTGCTACAAACATAGCTGAGATCTTTTATCGTGAATTGAAGGTGCCGGTACATACGATTGACTGGCCCTATCAGATGGCAAAGGATGATGATCGGAAGAGATTTGTACCTTATATGAAGAGAAACATAGAAGAATACATAGGTTTTTTGGAGGAACAGACGGGACGGAAGATGGACTATGCTGAGCTCTCTGCGTTGGTGGGACGGCTGAGGGAAATGGCCACCCTTCGTGGTGAGGTTTTGGATATGGCTAAAAATGTCCCTTCACCTATCACTACCTTTGATGCCTTTATCAGTATGGGAGCAGGGAATATCTGGTCCGGAACCCAGGAATCTATTGAGTACTTTAAAGAGCTTAAGGCGGAGGTGGAGGAAAGGGTCAAGAACAAAGTGGGAGCGATAGAAAATGAAAAAACCCGTCTTATGTGGGACTTTATTGCTGTTTGGGCAAGGGTTGGTTATATGGGCGAACTCTTTGCCAGCCATAATGCCGCTGTGATTGCCAATGCTTATAGCAGACTTGTTATGGGCATGACTCCGGAATTTCTTGACCCGGAAAATCCAGTAGAGTCTCTTGCAAAGGATCTTTCCTACGCCTTTTTATTCGGTAACATTAAGGAGAGAATAAAATGGATGAAAGAGGTAATTGAAGAGTTTTCTATTGATGGGATAATAGGGCATTCTGCCCGAACTTGCAGGGTTGTATCTATGGCTCAACCGGTTCATCTTGCTGAGGTAGAGCGACTAACGGGTGTACCCTATGTTATGTTTGAAGCCGATCATTCTGATCCTGATTTTTATTCTCCAGCTCAGGTTGATACCAGAATTATAGCCTTTCTTGAGATGCTGGAGGCCAGAAAACGGAAGGGGTAGGCCAGGCAGTAAGTGGTATTTAACGCATGTACTTCACCTAAGATAGATACAGAGAGTTTTCTTGTAGAAAGAGTCTATGTAGTCTGAAATTTAAGGGAGGAAGGTTCTATGTTTGTTGCGGGTATCGATATTGGTTCCTTATGGGCTAAGGTAGTTATTCTGGAGAATGAGAGGGATGAGATAAAGATACATGTTCAAGGAGTTAAACCCACGAGTATGAGGGCACAGGAATCCGCTGAGGTCGTTCTAGAGGAGGCATTGAAGAATGGTTCACTGTCGAGGGCAGATATAGAAAAAACTGTCGCTACGGGTTATGGAAGAATAACCGTTCCCTGGGCTACAAAGACAATTACTGAGATAACGTGTCATGCTAAAGGAATTAATTGGCTATTGCCCTCTGTTCGAACACTGATAGATATAGGGGGGCAGGATACCAAGACAATATCTGTGGATGATGATGGAAATGTCAGGAATTTCTTGATGAATGACAAATGTGCTGCTGGTACTGGCAGATTTATTGAGGTCATGGCCGGTGCCGTAGGGATTGATTTGGAGGAGATAGGCCAATTGGCGCTTCAGGCAGCAGAAAAGGTTCATATAAGTAGTCTTTGCACTGTTTTCGCAGAGTCGGAGGCGGTATCTTTGGTTTCTCAGGGGGTACCAGTGTCCGATATAATCGCGGGGATATTTGAATCCATCAGCGATCGAGTATGCAATATGCTTAGCAGAATGAGGTGTGAGGAAGAATATGCCTTGAGTGGAGGGACAGCCTTAAACATTGGAATAGTAAAAGCATTGAAGGATAAAATTGGTTGTAAGCTGTTGATACCTGATGAGCCAAGAACCGTTGGGGCATTGGGGGCAGCTCTAATTGCCCTTTCTTTATAGCGTAATTACCAATATAAACCAATTCATCGTGCCATCCTTAAAGGGAGAAAATTAATGCAGGGTTTACTTCATGAGGCAAGGATTTTAGACCTTGGCAGGGCTACTGCAGGTGGTTTTACTACCCAGTTACTCGGTGATCTGAGGGCAGAGGTGATAAAGGTAGAAACCCCTGAACATGGCAAGGAGATAAGTGAAAGGTCAAAACCAGATCATTCAATGTACCATCTTGGTGGAGAAGACGTTACCTTTTTTATGCGTGAACAGGATAAGAAGAGTATAGTTATCGATCTAAGCGACTAATACTACTACGTTAAGTTCATGAGCTATCAAAAATGAGATTATCACAGATCGGGCATTTTCCCGTATATAACATCAAGTATTTCTGGATCCAACGGCGGACAGCCGGCAAGGTCAATC
>JAXHVC010000213.1:0-7069 GCA_034189315.1 Chloroflexota bacterium
GTTTACACTATCTGTTCATGTAAGAATTACGTATCCCACAATCTCTTCTGATTTGTTGTTCTAACGGCTTCACTCTGGGGACCTTCGGTGGTTTGTTCATGATTGCATTAGGAGTGTGATACAATTGAATGGGGTGTAAGCCAAATGAGGTACTTCCTAGGATTAGATGTTGGATCGGTTAATGCGAAGACTGCGCTGATAGATCAGGATTCTCGCATTGTTCACCTAGATGTTCATCGAATAACGACTGGGCCTGGTGAAGCAACAAGGGCAGTCATCTCCCGCGTGGCAGAAAAGGTCAATTTGGATGATATCGTATCTGCCGGTATTACTGGTTCTGGTAAAAGTGTGATATCCGGTGAGCTTCAGTGGTTAGAGTACACAAGTCCATTTTCGATCATCTCAGGACTTATTCATTACCATCCAGATGTTAAGACGATTATTCAGATTGGAGGGCAAACCTCCACGGTAATAAGGTTACAAGATGGCCTGAACAAACCCTGGAAGGTGGATTCTAATCCATTGTGTGCTGCCGGTACAGGTAGGTTCCTGGAACAACAAGCATATCGTTTAGGGATTAGCCTGGAAGACTTTTCCCGTCTGGCCCTTAATGCGGAAGGGGATGCTCCTCGTATTGCTGCAAGGTGCAGCGTGTTTGCCAAGTCCGATCTCATTCATATGCAGCAGAAGGGAGTATCTGTAGAAGCCATGCTTCGAGCCTTGGCCGATAGCGTGGCCCGGCTAGTGGCTTCTTTTAGTAAAGGTACATTTGAGGAGCCAATCTATCTGGTAGGCGGTGTGGCCGCCAATGATGCTATTGTGAGATCTCTTAACGAAGCGATTTCAGATAGGAATGAAAGAGATACTATAGTTATTGTTCCAGATAATTACCTCTATTGTGAGGCTATAGGATCGGCGTTATTGGCCAAAGAATCGCAGCAAAGATGCAAGGTGGTTGTGCCACAGACAGAGGGCTGTAGCGAACAGTACTTTGTCATGTCTCAGTTGAAGAAGGAGTGTCAGTCTAATGGCTGGAAGCAGCCTGAAATCGCACAGCCCTTTAAGGCATATCTTGGAGTGGATGTAGGTTCTACAAGTACAAAGGCTGTATTACTAGATGAGACTGGCGAAGTAGTAATGGCCAAGCACTATCTGATGACAGCAGGACGTCCCTTGGATGCAGTGAAGGAGGTATTTCGCAATCTATTGGAGCAAGGGATTGCAGACAATGCGCAAGTTGTTGGTGTTGGGGTGACCGGTTCTGGCCGATACCTGATTGGTAGCTTCATTGGTGCAGATTTGATCAAGAATGAGATCACTGCTCAAACTAGGGCTGCAATGCAACTGGATCCAGATGCAGATATTATAGAAATTGGCGGACAGGATTCAAAGCTAGTCATAAAGCGGCATGGGGTTGTGGTTGATTACCAGATGAACAAATCTTGTGCTGCAGGAACGGGCAGTTTCATTGATGAGCTAGCGGAGATGCTAGGGGTGTCTGTGAAAGATGGTCAGTTTGCAGATCTGGCCTTTCAAGCGCCAAATACCATTGATCTGGGTTCAAGATGTGCTGCATTCATGGGACAGGCCGTTTCCTCTGCTCAACAGGATGCTGTATCGCTGGAGGTGATTACTGCCAGCCTTTCCAATTCTATCGCGGCCAACTATATGAGCAAGGTGGTTGAGCATCGAAAACTGGGCAACCGTATCATTTTGACTGGGGCAGTGTTCTATAACGATGCAGTTGTGTCGGCCTTCAAACAAGCCCTAGGAGACAAAGTAGTTATTGTCCCTGTACATAAAGAGGTCAGTGGGGCAATTGGGGCTGCCCTACTAGCGAGGGAACATACCATAGAGGGAGAATCTCGGTTCAAGGGATTCAGAGAGGTTGTACAGGCGGACTATGCTCTTAAGACATTCACCTGCAGGCGATGTGATAACAACTGCACGATAAGTCGATTAGAGTTACCCGGAGAAGGTCCCACGTTCTATGGCAGTCGGTGTGACCTATATGATAGCACTGTTAGTCATGAGGACAGGGAGACTGCATTTGATGACCGGGAGAGATTACTCTTCAGCGAATACAGTGAGAATACAGGTAGAAGACCAATTGTGGGTATACCCAGGTCTCTAGTGGTCTATGATTATGCTCCATTGCTCATTGGATTCCTGAATGCGCTTCAGGCTAAGGTTGTGCTTTCGCCAAAAACCAACAAGCAGATAATTGAGCAGTCTGTTGAGCTGAGCTATACAGATAGCTGTTTCCCCATCAAGTTACTACATGGGCATATTGCTAGCTTAAAGGATGTGGACTATATACTTTCTCCATGTGCGCTACGATTGGGGAGGAAAGAAGGAGATGAGAATCAGAAATATGCATGTCCTTTGGTACAAGCATCACCGTTTCTGGTTCGTGAGGTACTTGGATTAGGTGACAAGGTCCTTATTCCATTCATAGACCTGAGTGTGAGTGATGACGATGTAATCAAGAGCCTTACGGAAGTGGCCATGGAAATGGGCTTTACCAAAAGGACTGGCAAAGAAGCTGCCACGCGAGGTCTTATCGCGCAGAGGAGTTTCGAAAAGGCACGTGAGGAGTATGGTAGAGAGCTGTTGGAACAAATACATAATAATAATCAGCTGGGGGTGGTGATATTTTCTCGTGCATATATGGCACAAGACGCTGGGGCAAATTTGGGGATAGCTGAGAAACTGGCACAACTTGGAGTGGTTCCTATTCCTTTGGATTTCCTACCTCTCTCCTCGATCGATGCAAAAGATTATTCAGATCGCCCCTACTGGATGTATGAGAGCAAGCAGATTGCAGGGGCTGCTATCGTCTCAAAGGACCCTCGTCTATATGGTTTGATACTGACTAATTTTGGTTGTGGTCCCAATTCCTTCATAATCAACATTGTAGAAGATATCATGGGCGGCAAACCCTTGGGACAGCTGGAAATTGATGAGCATGCTGCTGAAGCGGGAATTGTAACTCGCTTGGAGGCCTTTGTAGATACTATAAAGGACTTTGCGGAGTCTGGTAGGGCGAAGGACCTACCATTGTATGATAAGAATATATACCGAACAGCGAGTGTGCTAGGTCATCCCAAGAGCCTTCTGTTGCTTCCGAGGATGGCACCGCATGCAGTGGCATTGGGAGCTGCAATGCGAGCTCATGGCGTTAATGCCATGGTACTGCCTCCTGCCAATGAGGCTAATCTGCTCTACAGTAATAGGATGACCAGCGGCAAAGAGTGTCTGCCTTATAGGGTGACACTTGGCGATTTTATGAGATTCTACTATGAAAATGAAGGTAATGGTCTTGATTTCGATTCGGTGGAAGGTTTTATGCCAGGAGCATATGGGCCTTGCCGTTTCGGTAAGTATCCCTTGGAACAAAACAGATTGTTGAGGGATATTGGTTTTGATTTGAAGCTACGTACTATCGTATCCAATAATGCCTATAGGGAATCTGGTCTGGGCACTGCATTTGAGAGATTGGCTTGGAAGGGCATAGTTACGGTGGATCAATTGCAGAGGCTTCTTTGGCGCACCAGGCCATATGAGAAGGTTCCAGGGAGCACCGATGCCCTTTTCGAAGAGCTACTCGCCAAAATTGCTGGGCGTATCAGTCGTAATGAACCATATGACGATATATCGGCCAGAGCCGTATCGGAGTTCAATGAATTGGTTGATAAGAATGAACCACGTAGACCTCTAGTGGGGATCAACGGTGAGATATTCTTACGTACAAATGAATTCAGTAACAACAACCTAGCAAGGGTTTGTGAGAGTGTTGGACTTGAGGTTGTAATTTCTCCGTTTGCCGAATGGATGCACTATGTGACCCTCCGCAGTATTGAGGATGGCTATAAAGATCGAAAAATAAACAAGGTGCTCAAAGGCTATATTCGGAAGGCGATACAGCACCGAGATGAAAAATCGGTGACCAGCGCCTTCGAGTCATTCTCCGATATAAAAGAGCCTTCTACTAAGGAGGTACTTTCCTATTCAGAGAACCATATCTCTCCAAGGTGCGGTAGCGAAGCTGTGCTAAGTTTAGGGACTGGTCTCGAATGGTTGGAAAATCCTGCTTTTGCCGGAGTTATTTCAGTAATGCCGCATGGATGTATGCCTGGAGGGATTGTTGCGGCCATGGCTGAAAAGCTGGGTACTGAGTATGGGAAACCTTGGATATCATTGACCTATGATGGATTCATGGAGACAACCAATCTGACCAAGGTTAAGAACTTCGCAGAAATACTACGCTATTGCCATCTCGGCAATAGCGCGATCAAAATAAGTGATCTGTCTTTTATAATCTAAGGACAGTTCTTTTACTAGGTATACTTATCCCAGACAAGTTGATTTGCCTTTGTTTAGTTGATGGTTGCTAATACAGGCGAGGTCCTTTCCCTAGGTGGAACAGACATCAGGTGACTCGCCATAATAGATGGCAGATTGTGAACCACTAGAGTGTAGCTCAATCCCTGAGATATTGGCAAGCCAAAGTGCAATGATAATAAAATCCCTGGTCTGTCGAGTAGAGGTTTCCTATTGGTCTACTGATCCTGGCAACCAAAGATTTCATAGATCCGATCTTAGGTGAAGGATAGGCGTTCTTTCTATTGGGTTAGGAGTGACAATATTATTGACAGATCTTCGTGCGACGGCCTACTTCTGCTCATGCTCCTTAGCATGTCTTTCCCAGACTAGTCGATCTGCCTTCGATTCTTCAGTGGTCTCGAATACCGTCGAGGCTCGTGCTCCAAGGACACTGTCCCATCCTGATCCCTGAGATACGTCTACACGTCTCACCACGGCGATGGGCTGGAATTGAGGGCATTCGCTGGCATCTGTATCATATTTGACCATCTTGCCACGCTGCCCCGGTTTTTCGCCTGGTAGTACTCGACACGTACCTTTGAATTCGGATGACATCATTGGAGCATAGTTCTCACAATAGCCACAGCTCTTCTTCGCGTCCTTTTCTGTCATCGATACCTCCTTGCGCTGTTGATTCTTGCACCGATCCTAAATAGCAGGGGATTACGTAGTTGTATCAGTTGGGATTATCCTGGACTAGCAGCTAATTCAGTATTGTGATTATTACAGTAGCCCCGAAACACATTTACTATCGGGTAAATACTGCCTGTCATTGCAAACGGGGCGAAGCAATCTCTCGTGTTTCGTCATGTCGCCTGTCTTAGACCGCTTCGTCGCTGGTGTTTCTCGCAATTTAAATAGGCAAGTTTGGCTCTACACAGCGGGATTCGGATGGAGCTAAGGGCATAATCGTTTTAAAATATTAGCTATTTCTGTTCCTTGGAGTGTTTCTCCCAGACCAATCGATCTGCCTTTGTATCATCAGTAGTAACATCAAAAACTGTTGATGCTCGACCACCTGTGTAGCGTGAGCCCATTGCGCCCTGAGCGACATCAATACGAGCAACTTCTGTGAGAGGCTGGAACTTTTCGCATGTTGTAGCATCCATATCGTAGGTTACCTTTTTGCCTCTCTGTCCAGGCTTCTCTCCAGGTAGGAAACGACAAATACCTCTGAGTTCGCTCACCATCGGAACATAGCCTTCACAATATCCACAGGATGTTTTCTGTTCCTTGTCCACCATTTGGACATACCTCCATAAGTGTGATCGACCCCATATGCGTTGGAGTCAATTCTGATGTAACTACTATACTTAGAATTCTAGCAGGATTTAGAGGTCATTCTTACGATGACTGAACCATCCTGTCTTTGTGTAGAATCCTGAGACCATCTTACCCTGAACATCGCAATCATTCAGATGTTACAACACCGATGTCCCTTAAATATTGACCATATTTTACCATATATGCGAGCACCTTTGCTGCTCTTTCTGGAGACGAATAGAGCACTACTCCATTTTCTCGGAGCTTCCCTATTGCCTCACCTTCTTCTATACCCATTCCTGCCATTGCCGACATGCCGCTTGTCATACCACCTCCGGCAATCACCGGCTTCTGATATTTCTGGACCCTTTCTATCAAGCCCGTTACCCCCTGCGATACCTCCATCTCTTTCATCTGCTGGAGGTATCCCTCCGCTCCGGACTTCCACTCAGAAGGGATCCCATCGAGATTGGGTAATGCTGGAAAGCCAATGCTTGAGATGGCCAATGCTGAGTCTATGTTATCGTCTTTGAGCACGGCACCAATACAGGCATATGAGTATTGGAGGGTTGCCACCATATCCACAGGGTTTGAGTGAGACCAGAAGGAGGGTAGCCATTTGTTTAGCCTTTGTATGGTCTCTTCCTGTAAAGGGGGAACGACCAATCCTAATTTGGCTGCCATGTCTGTTGCTATTACTCCAAATCCCCCTCCTATGGTCACTACTGCCACACGGTTTCCCTTGGGAATGGGCTGGCCTACCAATGCTGCGGCCACATCTATTAATTCTTCAACCTCTTCAACACAAATGACCCCTGCTTGTTTGAAAGCAGCTTCATAAATCTTGGCCGAACCACCTAATGCACCCGTGTGTGATTTAGCAGCTTTTGCTCCTGCTTCTGTGAGACCAACTTTAAGTAGGACTATGGGCTTTCTGGGTGTAGTATCTTTTGCTACCTTCAGGAAATGTTGTCCGTCCCTGATACCCTCAACGTATCCCACGATGACTTTTGTGTGAGGATCCCAAGAGAGATACTCTAGATAGTCCTCGAAATGAAGGTCTGCTTCATTGCCACTGCTGATAAACTTACTGAAACCGAGCCCCTCCATGACTCCCATACCAAGTACGTAGGAACCCGCATTACCGCTTTGAGAGATGATGCTCACAGGACCCTGTGGTATATGGCCTGATGCTAGGGGTGATAGAAAACCCATGGAAGATAGGTTTGAACTCGTATTGACGATTCCGAAGCAGTTTGGTCCTACGAAACGTATACCACCATCTCTGGCAATCTTAAGCGCTTCTTTCTCTAATCTTGCCCCCTCTTCATTGAGCTCCCCAAAACCTGCCGTAATGACTATTGCGGACTTGATGCCCTTTTGAACACAGTTTTCCATGGCTTGTGGAACATACTGTACC
>JAXHVC010000214.1:0-9389 GCA_034189315.1 Chloroflexota bacterium
CTATAATCAATGCCGTACCATTCATATCTCCTGATCCAGGATTGGAGGAGTTAGTTAGCATAGGGAGTTAGTCAATCGAATCCATATGCAAACCTTTGGGGACACATAGTCAGTGTCCCCTTTTTCATAAGGACAGTAACAAGAGGGATAATCTATTGTTTGAGCAGAACAAAGGGGATAGCAATCCCTGAGGAGATACTAGCGATAAAGAATCCCGCATGAGCTCCTGGTGATCCAAGGTCCAGTAAAATACCCATTGCGAGGAAAATCAGTGCCACGTGGCAGCCCATGATCAATCGAAAATCCTCTATTCTTAACATGAAGCTGGCTACTAATGCTGCGGCATACACAGCGAAGGCAAAAGCCAGATAGGGCCATGGCATATCATCCCATCCCTTTACAAACATAGCGACAATCATTGCAATGATTGCTGTCATGCCAACCACACGATGCAGATTGAACTTAGCCTCTGGTCCCATCTCTAGCTCCTATCCAATACCCTTCTTACATTTATCGCGGAGTTCACACCATATAGAAGAAGACTCTAACAAAAGGCACCATATCGTGCAATGTACGCATTAATAAGCAATATCAAGTTCCTATAATTCATTTGTCGATCGAGTAAGCACATTTGGAGTACTGCATGACATAGGTTTTGTAGGAATGGTAGAATGAGACACCATGGCATACACTACAATCGAATTTGAGAGGAAAAAGGGCGTCGGATTGGTGACACTCAATCGGCCCTCTGTTGGTAACACTATCGATTTACAAATGGCTTTGGACCTAAAGGAATTGTTATGTCAAATTCAAAAGGACGATGACCTTAAGATAGTTGTCATTGAAGGGAAAGAATGTTTTTGTCGAGGGGAGGATCCCAAGGAGTCACAGGGTGGCTCTATTGGAGATTTCTTGAGCAATTGTGATCTAGCTCAAGCATTGGTCGGGGTAGATATGCCTGTGATTGCCGCCATTGAAGGTGATGCTATGGGGATCGGGCTTGCGTTAGCTTTGGCATGCGATATCAGGATCGCTTCAACAACGGCGCAATTCTCTGTTGCCACACCTAACCAAGATCAGTTGTTACCCACAGGCATCACTCAGCTATTACCTCGAATTGTGGGTAGAGGGAAGGCATTGGAGATGTTACTCCTAGCGAATACCCTGAACGCAGATGAGGCTTTACAGATTGGATTGGTGCATAGGCTCGTGCCCCCTGGAGATGTAGTAAACAATGCAATAGAACTTGCAGAGAAAATGGCCTCGAAGTCAATTATCAGCTTAAAGTATGCCAAGGAGACTGTGTGTAAGGGATTGGATCTCACTCTGGATCAAGGTATGAGGTTGGAATGTGATATGTATATGATCATGCATACCACACACGACAGGACCGAAGGTATACGGGCGTTCTTAGAAAAAAGGCCTCCCAACTTCAGTGGTGCTTAGATTGTTAAACACATACAATTCCAAGAAACTAAAGCTAGACCTACACACTCATTGCATGGAAGCCACCAGGGTTCCCAATCCAACAGAGGAGGCTGTAAGTGAGATCGTGGATGTTATCAGGGCAAGAGGCCTAGATGGGATTGCGGTAACTGAACATGACGATGTCACCTATGGGTATAAGGTGAGAGACATTGTTCATCGATATTTTAATGATGAGTTCCTCATCATACCAGGACAGGAAATTGACGAAGGAAGGGTTCAGGTGGTGGAGCTGCTGCTGCCTGGTGATGTGACGTTTCGTTTTTTGGCACATCCTGGATATCCATACCCTGGGGAATACCCCACCCATTCCCAACTAGAGAACCTGCATGGAGTAGAGATCGATAATAGGCTTCATGTCAGAGAGCTGGATAGGCCAGCCATAAGAGCGATTGCAGAAAAACATAACCTGGTTATGTTGAAGAATAGCGATGCCCATGAAGTGAGTGATATTGGTAGATTCTATAACGAGATATCTATAGAAGAGCTGGTCGAACGAGTCCTACGTAATGGCGATCATGTAATAACCTAAAACAGAGCAGGGGTACTATCGCCCTTTATGCATTATCTTATCGGGGGATACGGGGCCTTGCCACCAAATGTGTGGGTACCCGTGGGATGAGTAACGGCTAGCTGTGTTATTAGTGGGGTCAGGAGGAGAAAAACGGGTACAAAGCTTAAGCTGGATTTGCACACCCATATCGGAGAGGATTCACGAGTCTCAAAGCCAACCGTCGACTCAGCCCAAACGATCATTTCATTTGTAAAGGAGAAGGGACTGGATGGTATCGCCATCACCGAGCATTACACTAAGGATTATGGTCGTCACATTAGGGACATTGTGGAGCGGGAGTTCAATGGGGAGATCCTGATCATAGCAGGGTGGGAGGTAGAGCGAAGGGCAATTGAATACGTTGAACTGGACCTACCAGGGGGTGGCAACTTCAGATTCGTCGTTCACCCTGGTTGTCCCTATCATCCATCTATTTATATTGCGGAAGATCTTGAGGGTATGCATGGCATTGAGATCCATAATCACCTGCACGAGTATCAGATAAAGAAAGAGCTAGTTCAAGTGGCCGTTGAGGAGTATGGTCTAATAACGCTACAGAATAGCGATGCCCATCGTTTGGAGGATATAGGCAGGTTCTTCAACGAGATCGACCTGGTGGATTTACGTCAACAGGCTGGACTCTAGTTATCTCATTTTCCTATGCAAGGTAGTGTGACAATGTCAGGTTTCGAGACAATCATCTATGATAAGAAAGAGGGAATTGGCTATGTTACATTGAATCGTCCCAAATCCTTGAATGTATACAATATCCAGATGCGAGACGATATGTATGCAGTTCTAGGCGCCATCAAGGACGATCCAGATGTTCAAGTGGTCATATTCAACGGTGCAGGGGAGAAGGCATTCTGTGCCGGTGCAGACTTGAGCGAATTCCTCACAGCACCCTCTCCGGTCATTGCACGTCGAGTCAGATGGGAACGAGATGTATGGGGAAGATTTCTCAGTCTTCCTCAGCCGCTAATTGCCGCTGTGCACGGCTATGTACTTGGCTCCGGGATAGAGATGGCTTTATGTTGCGACATACGAATCGCATCTAACGATGCCAAATTTGGCGTTCCGGAAACCACTTTAGGCATCATTCCTGCCGCAGGTGGAACACAAACGCTACCTCGCGTGATTGGACGGGCCGAATCCCTCGAAGCCCTTCTCACTGGAGACCTGATTGTCGCAGAAGATGCCCTGCGTATGGGACTGGCTAATCGTGTAGTTCCTAGGGACCAATTGCTTCCCTGTGCCGAAGAGATGGCGAGGTCAATAATAGCCCGTTCTCCTATCTCCGTACAACTTGCCAAACAAGCAATACATCGGGGGCTGGATATGAGCCTCGCCGAAGGTTTTGAGATGGAAAGGCGCCTCTGTCACCAGACTACCTGTTAGAGGCAGTTGGTGGGAGTGAATGTGGAGGCCTTTGGTTATCATAGGCATTAGCTGTGCCCAGCTGGAGCTCAAATCTGGCAGAGAACGTATGAGTCGTAACGCAAGTGAACCCGATTCGGCTTCGTCAGACCAATATAGAGTGACCAGTCTGTTGCTGGTGATGAAGGAACGAGCGAATGCAGCCATCGGGGCTCCCGCGGTGGTTGGAGACAGCGCGCGCAGAAAGATAAATCGAGGAACTGAGAGAACCTGCTTGGTGTTGACAGGAATGACAGATATGAGAACCGGTTGTTTGAGTCTTTTCTAAGTTAGCGAATATTAAGAAAACACTCTCTATAAAGCAACTATTGAGATACTACCCTAGCCAAGCGAAGAGGCATTTCGGATTACGACTACCGCTGGCTATGTTTAGGTCAACGGCCTAATAATGGAAATACTGCTGAACCAACTTTTTGATTTCATCACCCTTATCCCAGTGCTTCTCACTCAATTCTCTGTCATCATAACTTTGAAGCTGCTTGGCCAGTCCATCGATTACCATAGGAGGGAAAACCCCATGTTTTTCATAGACCTTGCGATCTTTCAACAAACATTCGGCCGATTCGCCACATGACGTTGGCAACTGAGGCAAATCTTGCCGAATACCTTTGTGCTCAGAGGAAAAGATATTAACGTCCACATAGAGTTTCTTGGCTACTTGCAATGCATTCTTCATTCCCAGACCGTGTTCAGCAGCTACAGCTAAGCCAGCGAGCAGATGATGAACATTGGCCGAACCATCGGGACAACGAAACTCTACTGTCTGAGTATCCTTCCAAGGTGTACCGATATCGGTATCTTGTGGATTAGCATCTTTGACCATATCCCCAACGTTTAACCACCCCAAAGGAACCCTTACTAATACAGACCTGTTCCGGTCGCCCCAGCATATATTTGTGGGAGCCTCTTGCTGAGGCACCAGTCTGAGAAAAGAAAGGGGAATTGTATTGCCAAAGGCAGTAAGCGAAGGAGACAGCGTAAGATATCCCGCTATAGTTTTCCTGGCAGTGTCGCTCAGTGCATTTTCGTCAACCATCATGTTTTTGCCATTTTTGATAAGCCTGGTATGAATATGAAATCCGTTGCCGGCATGCCCGACCATAATCTTGGGGATGAAGCTAATGGTTAGGCCATGCCTGTAGCCAACCATCCTGAGCACCCATCTGGCAAGGGCAACTTGATCAGCTGCGTCTTCGATTGGCATAGGAACGAACTCGATTTCATTTTGTTCAATCTCCAGCTCATCCTGAAAAATGTGTCCCAGCTCAGAGTGACCGTACTTTACCTTGCCACCCACTTGAGCCATTGCCTGCATTGCCTCGCATCTTAATTGCTCTTGTTTGCAGAAAGGAGAAGATTCCAGGTATCCGCGCTGCTCCGTGGTAGTATAAAGCCGCTCCCTATCAAACAAAACAAAGTATTCCAACTCCCCGGCAGCCTCCATATCCAATCCCGTGCGCTGCTTCAAAGATGTGTGTGCGGTTCTGACAATATTTTCCGGAGCACTTGGTAAAGGCAAGCCCTCGCTAGTGTAATAAGAACACAATATGTCCACTGTGGGGATGGAAGTAAAAGGATTAACATAGGCGGTATTGAAACGAGGAATTATATACAAATCACTCGATGCCGCATCAATATAAGAGAACAAGCTGGATCCATCTACTCTTTCTCCTGCCGACAATATCAGATCAAGATGTCTTTCCCCTGTAATTACGAAGTTGAGAGTCTTGATCCTACCATCGCCTCCCACATGCCTGAAATTGATCAACCGAATGTCGTTTTCCTTTATAAATTTAATGATATCGGCCTTTGTAAATTCCTTCGGCAGCTTGCCCAAATATTGAACTATTCTGTTCGGATGCATCTCCATATCCACATATGCCATGCCTGCTCCCTGTTTTCAACTATCATATGAACGATATTATACTTTCTCGTTTGGATGAAGAACCATTGTGGGATTGTAGTGTTCCTGTAACTTCATAATGATAATATGCATTCTATCACATCTCCTATCGCAAACTACTGCCGTTTATGCTTGGAATGATTGCGTTGCAGCCGTTCACTCGCAAGGGAAATCCCTTGACAGGATCGAAGGGATTAACAGGATTCTCAAAACTGACGAGGGTTCTTACTGCCATTCTGATGTTGATATCCTGTTAATCAGGTTATCCAGTCCAAATATTGGGGTCAGGTCTTGAATCTTGACATCCACACCAAGACGCCCGAATAGTCTGATAACGGTACAAGTAAAGGTCAAGATTCAAGACCTGCCCCCAAGTTTTTGCTAAGTTGAGTTTTATATAGGGCAATCGTATTCTTGAATAGCGTTGTACAGCCACTCAATCCTGGCATTATTTCACACTGCCTCGCCAAAGATGGGGATTTGGGTGCTATCCAGGAGGCATTGTTACCCCCCAAGGATAAATGGGACTGGTGATTGCTCTGGAGGTTCTGCCGGATTCTTACTAGGGCCTGAAGAGTCTCTCCATATTGTTGGTTGTATTGTTCCACCCCTGTTTCGTAAGTCTCTCTTGCCTCCGGGCCTACCTGTCCTTCGGTCTGCTGAAAGAGGGTTTGAATCCTCTCATCGTTATTCTGTAGTAGTTCATGAAGTCTGTGGAGCCTCTCCGAGTCACCGTCCTCTTGTTTGTTAATCCAATTCCGTATTGACTCGATGTGGCCGATCAACCGGGCTCCGGTTTCCTCTACCTTCTCTGTATTGTTCTTCTGGGCCATGTGGGCCATCTCCTCAGCACGAATCCTAGCAAATTTGGCGTGCAAGGATGCCTTTTCGGCTTCGGAGAAGGTGAGGGCCATCTGTACCCTCTCCTTGGCCATCTTCAATGAATATAGCGTATCATCAGGCATGGCATTGCTGGAGGCCATTACTGTCCCGCTAGTAGCACCCAGTAACACGATGAAAACTAAAAGGATGGCTGTGACATATCTAAGCTGCAGAGCGAGGAAGGGTATTCGTCGTGGTTGGGCTTTTGACTTTAGGTTGGGTTTGGGTTGAGGAGCATAGATGACCGCACGAAGCTGCTGCTGAGCCCGGGCTCGGAAGTCGGGATCGGGTCCTGCTGCTGAAAGGTCATAAGTAGCCGAAGCGAGGCGCAACAGGGGCTCAAGTTCCTCCGCCTGCTCCGGATGGTCGTTAAGGCAATCCTCAATGCTTTTGCCCCGAACCACTTCATTGAGGCATAGATCCAGTATATCCTCATAACCCTTATTAGACATCTTGCGTTCCCGTTTGTTGTCCCAGGCCATTAACCCCTGGACTGTTCCAAAATATACTAGAGATCACTCCCTTTACTCCATTTACTCCCTTTACTCTATTTTTCTCTTCCTATTATATATAACGAATTAACCTCTCATGAGATCGTGAATTTCCCGTAAATAATCCGGGAGATGCTCATTTCCAGGCAAGACTCCTGCGCAGAGATACCAAAGCGCTATGTTGCAGTGCCTTCACTGCTCCCTCCTTCTTACCAATAGCCTCAGCCACCTCAGCTGTGGAGAGCCCTGCGACAAAACGTAGTGATATTACCTCCCGTTGTGCCACTGGAAGCCGCTCACAGGCTTGGGCCAATTCCTTTCTTCTGATATCCTTCTCCAGAATTGCGGCCGGGTTTTGTTCCCAGGGTGCTTCTGCCTCCTCTAGAGGTAATTCCTTTGTTCTGGTCTTCTTTCTGTAGTGGTCTACCAATAGATTATGGGCGATGCGAAACAGCCAAGCAGAGAAGGGCATGCCCTTTATCTTGTAGGAGCCGATAGACTGCCAGGCTTTAAGAAATACTTCTTGGGTCATATCTTCGGCGGCCTCTCGGTCTCCGGTCTTGAAATACAGATACCGATATATCCTATCGAAGTGCATGTTGTAGAGCTGCTCGAAGGCCTGGGGTTCCTGTTTCTGGGCTGCTCGTACTACCTTCTCTTCATCCACCTGATGGGGCTCCCTTGATTACCTCTGCTATACCTGGTATTAAGTTGCCTTGGTTTCTGCAACATAGTCCCTTTCCCCAAGAGGGGAAGAGTCGTAATAGGGCAACCTTGTTACCCTATTACGACCACCTTTCCTTCAGGGGGCAGACAATAATTGGACCTATATTTGACTGCTATGCGGATCTGCGTAAGCAAATACTAGTTGCCAAAGATAACAATTATGTAGCGGAAAAGATAGTATGCGCAAGTTGCTTACCTAAAAGATAGTTCCTGGAAGGGAGATGGGCAGCCCCCCCTATTTAATAGGAGACTGCCCCTTCCCGCGTAGACTATCTTTTCTTCCCGTTGCTTCTCCTCTCCTAGCCCTTGGAAGCTCTAGTTCTCACCTGCTCCATGATTCTGAGACACTCCTCATGTTCTACCTCAGCCCTCTGCAAGGCTTGGTCGATGGCCTGCTGGGCCATTTCTTCTCCATGGACAATCTCTTGAGCCCTGGTTCTCATTTGTTCCAAAATCCGAAGTCGCTTTTGGTAGTCCTCGTTAATAGTATCGAGGAGGCGCTCTCGCAGCTCTTGGTTTTCGGTGGACTCCAGACGATGTCGGAGTTGTAGGGACAGTAGCTGACTGTCACACCCAGCTACTGCCAGGCGACGCTGTTCTGTGCCAACATCGGAGGTTACTAGAGTTACTAACTCACCTTGCTCGATACCATAAGGAAGGCCCTTTTGAAAGGTGTAGGTATATTGATTGCCCTCCCTGTTCATAAGGGTGACGGCGTTTCCGTTGACTTCTGTGATGACGCCTCTATGATGAGCTCGCACGTGGGCTCTCGGTATCAACATCACCTTCAAGGCAGCCTCTTTGTCTTCATCCATCAGTACGGCAATTCGAGCCTCGGGCTGCAGATAGGACTTCGCCTCTTCAGACAGCTCGGACCACATCTGCCATGGTAGGATGAAGGTCGGAAGGTGATAGGCTGTAACCTCATTGACTGCTACGATCTCCCCCGATTCAAGCTCCAAGGAGCCCGTGCCCTCGTCGTCGATATCCAAACTCTCCAGGGATCCGAAGATACCCCTTGATAAGAGACCCGATTCGTTGTCTTCGGCAAGGGCTGTGCCAGTACCAACTAGCATCGCAAGAGCTATTAAGGGAAGCGTTCCGATGGCTAATAGGATTCTTATCATTCTTCGATTACCTCCTTTCTAGTAAGTTTCTTGGCGCAATCGGTGATATAGGCCTTTTTCTAAGGCACATAGATCACCGTTAATAGCACACTTGCTTCATTATCCTCGTAGTCGCTGGCGATAATCTCGATGAGATTAGGCCCTTCTCCCAGAATCAGCTCAGTGCTGAACTTGCCCTCTTCATCCACCGCTATAATAGCTTCGTTGATACTTACTACGGCATCGGCGGTTGTGATGCCCTCAACCAAGATCTCGGGGCTGGTCACAATGCTCTCCTTTTCAGGCGTCGTTATCTCCAATGGTAGTTTAGCTTCAGACGTATTTTGGGTGAGGATCACCGCCGATGTGACTAGGGCTGCAATTATGAGAATTGCTATGAGGGCTGGGATTCCTTTCTTCACCATAATCTCCTTTCCCCGATCTTGCCGG
This sequence comes from Chloroflexota bacterium, assembly GCA_034189315.1. GTDB lineage: Bacteria > Chloroflexota > Dehalococcoidia > UBA2247 > JAXHVC01 > JAXHVC01. The sequence goes on from JAXHVC010000214.1 coordinate 9,034, forward strand.
TGTTTTTTTCTCTCATCTCTATATAACGTCCAAACTATTTGCACGATTGTGAATTTGCGGTAAAGAATCTTTTATCTACGGACATATTCGCACCGCATACAGTGCACCCTATAAAACATTGATTCGAAAGCCAACGATAACAACCCTTTTATCCTTTCAACAAAGGACACTCGTCTGGTTAGAAAAAACCTGATTGAGGAACATGTAGAGGAAATCAAGAACGGGTGAAAGAAGTGCTCTAGCGATTGGAGTTACAAACCTTTCCCAGCATATGTTTTTAATCCTGTTCGGCGATTACGACACTACCCCACAACTACATAGCTTGGTTTCAAGTCGGGCGAACGGGAGGTGTTTGA
>JAXHVC010000215.1:0-23244 GCA_034189315.1 Chloroflexota bacterium
CTTCCCATTAATCTGGCTTGAACTTGGTTGGTTGTGCCTTTGGCGAGATATATTTGGTCTGTAATCAGGGAGATTGGTAGATTACAGCATCCCTCTATCAACGTACCACTATACCCTGTCAACTCTATTAATTGTTGTACTGGTTTACTGTACTAACGCTCATTGAGTGGTGACTAATGCGCATAATATGGGAGTCTTTATAGTAAGCAGTACCAGCATACTAAAACCTCTAACGTTGGGTACGTATACTTAGTTGCGTGTCATTGGCCAGGTAGAGATTAGTCTTCCCAGAAGCCTAATGAGTTTGTGTTCATCATGACATCTTTTTTTTACCGATTTTTACCAAATTGTCATTCATTTGTTTGCTTTTCTATCCACATTTTTTACTCCAGGGTTATAACATGTCCAGAGCACTCGTGAGTATAGCTTGGTGTGTACATAGTCTCGGTACAGAGAAAAGGACGGGAGTCACATGGGAATAGTTCTACTGGTTGGAGACGAGGGATGAAACAGAACTGTCCCAAATGCCGTGGCCCTTTGGTGACTACAAGTGTAGATCGGAAATCCTTCTTGGAATGCCAACGCTGTGGTGGACGGCTTCTTGAGAAGAGTGTATTGGCTAGACTTGGGGCGAGTAGCTTCACGGACACCCTAGGATATCTGCCGCTCAAGCAGTCCGGTAAGGGGAGTATGAAGTGTGTTGACTGTGGTCGGCCGCTGGTAGAGCTACCCACTGAATATGATGGTAAAACCATAAATCCTGATGTGTGCACGATTTGCCACATGATCTGGTTGGAACCCGATGAGTTTGATCATATGGTGAGATATTCTCCAGATTTGAACGATGAGTCGGCCTCCGGAGCTGTTTCGCAAGTAGAAGTTGGTGTACAAACCCAGACAGATTTCTCTGAGCCCGAAATTGTGAAGCACTTAACTGACAAGTATGGGAAGAGGAGAAGTAAGGTCACTACTGACCCAGATGGCAAAAGAACGAGGAAGACTGCTTTTGTTGTTGGAGAACCCCCAGATAGGTGGTGGAAGTGGATACCGGGTTTATTCTTGATGCCGGTGAGGTCGGAGACTGGTCCCTTCAAGTTTAATCCGAGACTAACATGGGCTCTGGCCGCGGCAATAATCCTGGTATTCATATTGACCATTGGTGACATACAAACCGCAGCAGTGAACTGGGGCCTTGTACCAGCAGAGTTCTGGAGGCATGGAGGAGTTACCTTTATCACGAACTTCTTTCTTCATGCCGGACTGATACACCTGATAGGCAATATGTGGTTCTTGCTTGTATTCGGCAATGATGTTGAGGGTGCTATTGGTGTACGCCGCTACGTGATTTTGCTAACTCTTTCGGCTTTGGTGGGCGATATTGCTCACATCCTTGGTGATGTCAATTCCACCATTCCCTGTATCGGGGCAAGTGGGGGTATCTCCGGTGTCTTGATGTTCTACGCTCTCAAATTCCCACGGCGCAGTCTGAGTATTGTAATGTGGCTGTTTTTTGTCCCGATTTGGGTGCGATTACCGGCGTTAGCGTATGTTTTAGTATGTTTTGTGCTGCTTCAGATACTGGGAATGATCGTTCAACTGTCCGGTGTTACGGATGTATCCTACCTTGCTCATATGGGTGGTGCAAGTGTTGGTTTTCTGCTGTGGCTTAGGTGGGGAGGGTACAATGTTGAAGAAACCAATACTGAGCCTACGCTAGCAGGTGGCAGTGTGTCTGCTTAACAGGCTTCTAGAATTGGCCTATTCTTCACGAGGTGTATAGATTTCCTTCTGACAGATATTACTGATAAAATGAAAGAGAGTTTACGATGTCGTAGGTTTGGATTAGGTATTAGGAGGCCGCTTGTATGATGGATTTCATTAGTGGGACTAATGATTTCATCGAGTAGTGGCTCCTGATATCGTGTTCTAATTGGGGATTATAATTGAGGAGTGGGATCTCTGTTCTTGGTTGGGTGGTTTTGTGTGGTGTGGCTCGGGTGAGATATCTATGTGACATAGCCTTCCGGAACGCAGTACATATGAAGGTGGACCTGGAAGCTCTTCCAGGAAATCCGGATTTGTGTGACAGGGTTTCTTCGGCAACCGCTTTGCGTGAGATGTCGGGTCATTCAAGGGCTGATAGAGTGCCTTCCTTGCTGCGTTATTTATAACCATCCCTTAATGCAAATAAATGCTATTTCAGCTTTATAGTCAACTGCATAATTCCCCATAATCCTCTCTCCCCTGGTGGAAAAGAGCTAGAGTGAAGGGGGATCACTCTCACTTAACCTCTCCTTTCGATGGAGAGGGATTGTTAGGGAGCTTATCGAAAGATACTATAATTTCATTGAAACAAAACTCGGAGGAATAATGGCTTTTATGGATGGGCAAGACAACGGTGGTGATAGAGATGGTAGTAAAGGGAGGGCCATGGCCTTGGATGGGATTTTCCACCCACGGTCTGTTGCTTTCGCAGGAGTCTCCGGTGATTCGTTCAATTCTGGTGCGATGCTCATGGGAGCTGTGGTGGATTCTGGATTCAAAGGCGATATTTATCCCGTTCATCCGAGGGGTGGAGATGTGCTGGGGTATAAATGCTATACGAGCATAAAAGATATTCCTGGCCCTGTGGATCATGTGGTCGTATGTATTCCAGCTCGCTATACGCGACAGCTGGTACAAGACTGCGTTGCCAAGGGCGTTAAATCCATGGCCTTCTTCACTGCGGGTTTCAGTGAGACTGGCGCTGAGGATGGAAAGAAGCTGGAGACTGAGCTTGTTAGTATAGCCCGTGAAGGAGGGGTGCGACTCATCGGTCCAAATTGTATGGGTATTTATTGTCCATCCAGTGGTTTGGCCATACAAATGGGAATGCCAAAGGAGAGCGGTTCGGTTGGTTATGTTTGCCAAAGTGGTGGTAACACTGTTCATGGTGTGGCTGAGGCCAACTCGCGAGGCGTGTGTTTTAGCAAGGCTATCAGCTATGGCAATGCATGTGATGTCAATGAGACAGATTTGTTTGAGTATTTTACGCATGATCCTGAGACCAAGATCATAGCTGCCTATGTGGAGGGGATAAGAAAAGGAGAGCGCTTTGTCAAGGCATTACGAGAGGCAACACAGGCTAAGCCGGTGATTATCCTTAAGGGGGGGCGTACTGATGCAGGTGCAGCCACGGCAGCTTCTCACACTGGATCACTAGCGTGTTCTACTAGTGTATGGAAGGGATTGATTGAACAGACAGGGGTGGTTCAGGTGGAGAGTCTGGAGGAGATGACAGATTGCATTCTACCATTCCTTTATATGAAACCTCCCAAAGGACCCAACACGGCTATTATTGGAATAGGTGGTGGTGCGAGCGTCATTGCCGCCGATGATTGCTACAGCGCTGGATTAAATGTGCCTTCTCTTCCTCTGGAAATGAGGGAGGAGCTTAAGGGGCTCACTACAGAAGCTGGGAATATTTTCAACAATCCTATCGATACACAGTCCTTTATGGTTGGTGTGGAGGAGTTCTCCAAAACCGTACGGATTGTCGCGGATTGGGATGGTATTGATTTGTTGATCGTACACATAGCTCACGAGTCGCTCATGATGGAAATGGGCATGACTAGGACGTTTGTCAACGTTGCCATCGATACTCTCAAGGATATCGGCAAACCCACAGCGGTGGCACTCTATGGCGCCTCTTCTCCCAAGGGGTGGACAACCATTTTCGAAGAACAACAGCAATGTATGGATGCTGGATTCCCTGTATATTATTCGGTGAAAACGGCAGCCAATGCCATTAGCAAGTACATACGGTATAACCAATCAAGGAATAACCATCACGAGTAAGAGTATGGTTATTGTGGCTGTTGTGTACCGATAGTGCTATAGCTACTCGACATTTAGACTGTATCACGATGTCATCACGAGAACGGGATACTGCTATGGTCGTATGAGTAACAGAAAAAAACTGGTTGTGTCATTCCCGACTACGATCGGGAATCCTGTAGGGGTGTGGGGAGGACCGGAGCCCGAATCAACAGGCTATATCACAATTATCAACCAGACTTGCTCTGTTGTTGCGAATCGAAGGTGAAGCAATCTCAACGTAAAGAAGGGATCGCCACGCCCTCCTTCCAGTACTGGAAGGACTACTCGCGGTGACGTTGTCACGCAGTCTGATTAGGGCGATTACCCATAAAACTGTTTATAAAATCTAGCGAGAATACCCCGCAGCTTGCTGCGGGGATGAATCGTGGGGAGATGTGGCAAGCAGCGTCTTTAGGCGCTGCGAAGCGAATTTGAGCGACAAAGGTGCGAGAATTCGCGCCACAGATGCCCCCCAGCTTGCTGGGGGGAGATTCACTCTGATAGTAAAATGCCAAAGAAACGGGGCCAATATTGGCCCCGTTTGCTTTTTGGTACCTAGGGATTTAAATATTTGCCCATCTAGGTTTTTTTTCAGAAGTCACGGATTTCGAGCTCTTCGATGTGGTCGCTGATCTTGGCATAGGTATAGTGACCTTGCCATAAGGGTCCTGGATTAATCACTTTTGTTTGTCCTACTGTGTCGATACCTATACCCTCATGTATATGACCGGTGAAACAAGCTATGGGGTTGTGTTCTACGACGAATCTACGTATGGCTCTGCTACCAACATGCATTCTGATATTCGCGAAGTCATTGATTGTATGGTATGGGGGTTGATGTACCACTAGAATCATCGGCATTCCTACAGGGAGTCCGGATGCTGCTTCCTGGAGGTGTGCCTCGAAATCATCTTCGGATAACTCTATGGGTGTTGCTAGCGGACAGGGGAGCGAACCCCCAACTCCAACAAATCCGATTCCATCGATAACAGCACTTCTGCGTTGAATGCTCATCCCTTCTTGTGCTAGGTATGCATCGACTTCGTGGTGGTCGCAGTTTCCAGGTATGGCGAGAATATGAGGATTGAGCTGCCTGATGGGATCGATCACCGCTTTGATGTCCTGTTCTCCCCCAAAATGAGTGAGATCCCCCGTGAGGATGACAATATCTGCGGCCGCGATTTCCTTGGATATACTGTCAACTTCTGAGATGTGTCCGTGTATGTCTGTTATTGCCAATATGATCATATGCCATTCCCGTGAGTCAAAGCTGGTGTATGGAACGATGTGATTTGTATCCATCATGATACCATGTCTTTATTGGAGTGAGTATTCACTCTTTGCTAATGCCAATAGTTCCTATCCTTATACTCAGGCGCTCGGGTATGATCAAGAAAGATGAATGTGCGAGGGGGGATAACCTCACTATCGAGGGCTAATGAATTCGCCTGTGCCCGCTTTTGCGAACAATCGCATTGTTGAAAGAGAGAAGGCGACGCCTCTTCCACAGTTGTCCGGATCGTGGGAGTCACTTCAGTGGCGATCAGAAGGAGTCGATGAAACCGTTATCCTCCCTGTTTAGCGATTTTGTGTATGATCGGTGGTTCAGGATAGGCACCTACATCGTAGAGACGATAACCCATGAAATCCACTGGTTCTTCCTGGGTGCAGTTCGACACGAACCTTTCGATTACCTTTGGATTCAATCCTGGCAAATTGGTGTCTTGCTGTCCCGGCTCGCACCGCAGGTCGATAACGCAGACTATTTGTTCCCTAAATCGATCGATCACCTCTCGGGTCAGGTTGGGTAGATATGGAGTGAGTGCTGTGGAACCTATGATTCGCATGGCGTCATCGACGCCATGCTGCTTCAGTGCGATCAAGGCTTCACCTGGCGTGTGACCTGAGGATTCCCTGCCACAGAGCAGGATGTATCTGATATTGGGATTGGCCACGATGTTACATATCATCTTCTCCATACCGATGCCCTCGGTCTGCAACATTCCAGCTAGCGCCGCACCAGCTTCAGATGCTGCTGTCACTAACTTCTCCAGTTCAGGAGGTATATCAAAATCGGAATGATCCAAGATGACACATACAGCGACTGGGGAGAGGTCGTTACCCCTGGTGTAACTTCCCTCCTCTGGCGGATAGCCTTCTGGAGTTTGTACCTTGAGCATAGCAATCGCCTCCCTTCTGCAAATCTCACCATAGCGGAGTGTTTTTGATTCTTGTGTCTCTTTGTCTTCTGAGAAACTGGAGGTTTCTTTTGACAATGACCCGTGTTCTCATGGGGCCCGTGCTTGCTTTCTTATTGGATCGGCGAATCGCATTCACCCTGTGCATAATCTTATCCTGTATGCATAATGCTTGCCAAAGTGTTGTATAAATCTTTGCTTATTTGCTTGAGTATTCCATATGACGTTCTACTATCAGTACATTCGCGTTTGGTAAAGGTCTATTAGGATTGGGTGTTCTTTGTATAGCATAAGGAATATAAATAGCGCTTGATAGATCAATAAGCATGTGCAATTAGAAGTTTGTGCAACAAATTGTATATTTAATATTAAGTTATCACAGCATTCAGAAAGAGTGGGCAGTAAGGTTGATCGAAACCACATTGCTTGGCGAATTTTCCTGAATCCTAATCAGGTGTAGTGTCCAAAGGTAATAATGGGTCTTGGCTAAGAGAGGAGAATCATCCTGGGTACAAACCGGGTAGATTATTGACAAAATAGACCGGGCACATGGTCAACACTTTCATATTTGGCGTTTCCATGGACGGAGGCCTTCCCTAGTAAACCCATTTAGGGTGCCCAGGAGATGGAAGATGACTCTGTATTCCCTTATGTCCATTTTGAGGCAAGGGGGTGTGGATGATGTGGAGTTGTCTTGTATTGTATGTGCCCCATAGGCATTATAAACGGATAGGCCTGAACACAGGTCTTGCTTGATTTCACATAGCGAGATGATAGATCCCAATAAACTTGGAGGTTTTAGGATATAGCGATGACGATTGTATATTCCTTCATACCTTAAACCACAACCATTTCGAGGTTGTTACCAAATAGCTGATAGCTATGAGCTTGGTGTAATTATGTATATTCATGCTCTGGACATTGTTTTACAGTTGATCTACTCTTTCTTTAGGGACACACCTGTGGGGAAAGCAAGTTTGGGTGTGATGGAAATTGAGGTTGTACGATGACTCAGAATATGGAACACGAGCTATCTAACAATCAATTGGAGATACTTCGGCGCATTAGGGAGAAGGGGAGCGTTACGCTAAAGCGGGATGTAGATAAATCCAGTGCATCTCATCTGATCAATCTCGGGATCATATCCTTGAAAGCAGGTTGCAAAGCAACCTATGTTATGAATGAAGATGCCAAGAAATCATCATGTAGTAAGGCTAATGGTGCATCAACAATTGAAGCCGATGTGATTGTACAGAAACTGGATGCTAGTCTGCGGAAACAATTCGATGAGTTAAAGCTCTATATTGACAAGCGATTGGATGAATACAGGGATACGATCGAGATGATAATCTCAGAAACACGGAGAATGGATGAGAGTAAGTTCCTAGAGGCTACGCGGATGGAGTATATCAAGCTCTCTCAAAGTAGCCCTATTGCTCCATATGTATTGGTGAGTCAGCTAAGGGATTTTGTCTGTAGTAAATTACATATAGATAGGGGGACTTTCGATACAATGCTTCTATCGGTTGCGAACAGGGATCCCCATACTGTTCAATTGAGCACAGGTGGTGGTGAAAGTGGAACGGGGATTTTCTACGGTCGGGGTGAATGCCATGCTGCGATCATCAAATAATGTATCCAGATACAACAAGATTGGTTTAGATACAAATCCTTTCCCTCTCATGCCCACCCCTGCCACCGCACGGTTTATCAGTGGAAAGGAACAAAAGAGCAAATTTCAAGCGATAGTCAGGAGTATTGAGCGTGTCAAGGCTGGAAATACCATGGCTATGGGTATTATCGGTGATTATGGTCTTGGTAAGAGCCATATGCTAAAGCATATGGAGTATCGGTTAAATGAAGATCCAGAGATGAAACCCCATGAAAACCTAGTAGTCTATATACATAGACCATATGATCCTCGTGAACAGAGTGACCTTTGTTACTTGTGTGCGCTTATATGTGAAGGCCTTGATAGTGCGTTGGGTGAGGAGCCTTTGCCATATTTAATGCAAAAGCTCTATAGCAAGATGCTCGTTCAGTCGCTTGAGTCAGAAAAAGCTAGTGAACTACTTCAGAAAGGAAACAGAGAAGGTTTACTTGGTTTTGCCAGCCGAGGCAAGAATGAACGTCGTAAGAATGATCTGATAATCTCGTTGCTGAATGACTTTAGATGCATTAATGAGTTGGAAGAAGAAGTTGACTTTATCCGTTTGCGCACGAGGGTGAGAGATGATATCTGGGTGCACTTTGAAACGAGAGACGCAAACAGACCAAATTATGTGGATGCTCTCTACCTGGAAGATATGGTAGATATGTTCTTCGAGGATAGACGACAGGAAGCATGGGGAAAGATATCAGATAGATTCAGGAGCTCAAATAATGAAGCTAGGAAGTTCTTGAAAACGCTTGTTAATGTCTCGTGCTATGCTGGATATCAAATTGTTGCCATATTGCTTGATGAGATAGATCAAATCCCTCAGCAAGCACTACACATGCTACTTGGCGAACTAACATTGTTTCTGGAAGAGAGTGGAGTAAAGGGACCGCCACCACATATGCTGTTTATCCTATCCTATACTCCAAAACTCGAGTTGATTACGTCCTTTTACAAAAGGAGGATAGCCGTAACCGTTGGGCTCGAGAGGATGTCTAAAAGGGATACCAAGGAAATGATTGTAGACTATTTAAATCAAGCGAGACATTTCAACTTAGCACTCTCTCCTTTTGATGATGAATCGCTTGAGAGGATATGGTTTGGTTGTAATGGGGGTGATGTGGGCGATGTGCTGAAGTCATGCTATTGGGTAGTCGAAGGACTGGCAGATGGTATCCGTTTGGAAAATGCTGTTAGCAATGTGCTAAAGAATGAGGATGTTCTGTGCCTTCAACCCAGTGTTAGTGATACAGTGGAATTGGTTAGGCCGACGGCATTGATTAGCGAACGAGTATTGGAAGCTTATAACTCAATTGAAACAAATGCCGCACGTTCAAAGAAGCTAGAAGACTCGGTAAGGAGCTTATGCTTTGGATTGAAGGGCTCACCTATTGGATCGACGGTAATCTATGATGTCGCTGGAACCAAGCGTATGTTGAGCACCAACGGAGGCAAGAAAAGATCAAGGGGTATTGACGTTTATCTCGCGAGGCATAGTGCAAAAGGGGATGAGAAGTTAGCTATAGAAGTGAAAATTCATGGTACCGATGTTAAGGGTTATGTGACATCAAGTGACCTGGAGGGTCCCTTTGAGCTAGTAGAGAGAAAGGTCATAGATAGACTGATAGTCTTCACGATCACGGGCTTGGCTGCAGACGTATTGAAAAGGATGAAACGTTTTGGTAATAGGGTGGTCTCATGGCAGCCAGATGAGGATCAATTGGCTCAGCTGTTATATAGCACCAATCCATACTCATTTGGCAGAGGCCTTAATTCTGAGGAAGCAATGCAAGTGGCATCTGACATTGGTCTGCTGGAATTACTGGAACACAGATAATAATTAGGTCGTCGGTGCTCCCGTTGAGGACTCGCGATTTCGGGAGCGTACTCTTGCATAGCCATTCATACTCCTTGCGTGGTGCTTCTGCGGGGGGCTTTTTCTATCTAAATTTAGAATACACAGTAAGGGTGAGTGGTTATCCTATTCCTCGTGTTCTGTGAAGGAAATGGGGCCCCCAATGCTGTCAGAATACCAGCTAGTCATGATGCTTAATCTATTATATTAAGGGGATTGGGAAATAATCATTAGATAATATTGAATCAATTGTACTCTCATAGTTCGAGTTGGGTACCAGCGTTGTTCTCAAAGAACACGTCTTCGAAAGACTGGGTTAGTCTAGTTGTAGCCTTCAGGCCGGTGCAGTGAGATGCGCCCAGCCTTCGAATTCCCATCTGTATAAGCTCTGCTATAGTCGATTCGATTCGCTCGTCGGACGCCTGTAGCAAATGAGTGCCACCGATAGCAGCATATACCGATCCCTTTCCGGTGATACTCTGAGCCTGTCGAAGAGTGTTTATAATCCCCCTATGTGCACAGCCGAGTATAACGACCGGTCCATAATCGGCATCGATTACCAGCGCTAAATCATCGGTGAAGGTGTCTGGCTCAAGTCCACCTTTTTGTTTGACGTAGAAATACGAATCAACCTCTTCGTAGCTAGAGCTCATGGGGATTTCCCCTGTTGTCATGATATGTTCACCAATATACACGGGTTGTGCCGATAGGTTAAACTTCGCCCCTAGTTTTTCCAGGGATTCCCTATGGAATGGGATACCGACATTGATCTCTGGTTGGTGGGGAAAACTAATGCACTTTGGTCCCCATGTGTCTGGGTGGGCAATAACCTCCACTTCCCTATTCATTTGCATCAAGACCTTTTCCAACCCACCAGTGTGATCGACATGGCCGTGACTGAGTACGATTCTATCTACACAGGACAGGTCGATTCCCATAGCAGCAGCGTTCTGAACTATTGAGCCACCACCACCAGTATCAAATAGGATAGTGGTATCAGGTAGGTTTACCAGTATGCTTAATCCCCATTCACCACTCAGCCCTGTCTTTCCTGCTGTGTTCTCACATAGAGTTGTTATTTGAATATTCATAAATATGCTCTTTCAATGCTTCCGATAAGCCTTTTTCCAGGGTTCTCGACTGCAAGATGTGTAATCCTCTATAGCCTTTTGCAATGTTTCGGCAGCTAATAGCGCACAGTGTCTATGATCATTAGGAAGATCCCCAAGAGCCTGCAATACCGTATCTTGACTGATTCTTCTGGCCTCTATCGTTCTCCTGTCTATAGCTAGCTCAGTGACCATGCTTCCACAAGCTATACTAGGTCTACATCCATCGGTCCAGAAGTTGCACTTGATTATTCTATCGTCTTTCACTTTGATCCATATCTCCATAGTATCCCCACAGGGACCAATGATACTAGCAAAACCATCTGCCCCTTGTATCTCTCCTACATTTCGTGGGTTCTGAGCATGGTCGATGACTTGTTCCGAGAATTGTTGTCGTATGTTGGTCATAATCTAGCCTTCCGGTTCATAGGATTTTTCAAGGACGTATCTACCGGTTTTACAGATTTACTTGTACGCAGTCTGGTATTTATCTACCACCGAGTGATATCCTTTGTATCACTAGAAGATTCAATCTTCTCTCCCACTATTGCCTGGGCATAAGCCATTGGCATACCCGGGGCAGGATCAAGCTGGGCACCCACATAGGGTATGGGATAGCGAACCCCTCTCTTGTACAGTTCCTGGAGATTTCGGTCGACTTTCTCTACCATTGCAGGTGGCAAAGCCATAACTAGCTCGTGGTCTTGTGCGCTGCCGTATCTCCTCTCGCCAAAACAGGGGATTGCCAATGAGGGTTTGCCAGAGATGTAGCATTGGGCTATGGCATCAGAACAGGAGGACTCTCCAACACAGAAGAACTGGAGACGCTCGTAATCTTCGAACTGTAGGGCATTTATCATCAAGATCATCTGTGCAGGATTTGCATAGATCAACACTATGTCAGGATCGAATGGATTGTAAACCAGAGGGGCCATGAGTACAGCCTTATACTTGCCTGTGGGTATTCTAGGAATGGATTCCTCGTATTTCTTTCCATCTTCCTTAGTCTTGGTCCAGACAATACTTCTGAATGTACCGTCTTTTACAGGTTCCGGAACTTCAGCAAGACCAATGATGGTGGAACACATGGACAATCCCAATTCTTGGGCTGTAGCTCCTACTGTCCAGTCAAAGGTTCGTACAAGAGTAATGAGTTGACACAATGTAGCGGTTCTATCTAACCTGCGCACCCACCTGTTACCGCTCAATTCCTCCTCGCTCTCCAGAAGCTTAAAGGCTACGGGGAAGGTTTGAAGACGTAGCAAAGACTCAAGTCGTCTAACGATCGGTTGCCATCCGACCTTATCTTCCATCACTACCCTCCTACTTATTCCTTGCGAAAAATGCTATCTATCAACGAAGGCTCCATCGGCCAATATTCCTGGCCTAAACCTTCCTTCCTTCAATTCGATCAGAAGCTCAGCCTCCTTACTGATTTCGTTGTCGAAGATAGTCACACACCGCCCGATTTCTTGGGTTGCATGCGCATCGCTTCCCCCTACGGTCTTTAGACCTAGTAATCCGGCAACATCTTGCACTAGGCGATTCTCCCTCTCAAGAGATCTTCCGTTGAATCCCTCAAGGAGCTCTACATGACGGAACACCGGTTTTTCAGAGGCTTGTTCTATAGAGAGATTAAGATCAGAGAGGCCAAAGGCCCTGAAACCTTTGAAGGGATGTGCAGCGATCATTACTCCATTCACCTCTCGCACCAGTTTATGGAGTTCTTCGACTCGGATAATCCCTTCAAAATCCCTGTGTAGACCGAATACCAAAACATGCCCTTCAACTGTATCTACTTCTACTCCGTGGAGAACAGGGAACTCTAGTTGGTTGCTCAACTCGAGTATCTGATTTTCATCCCAGGCTCGATTGTGCTCAGTAAAGCAAATACACTCCAACCCAATCTGTTTGGCGTAGCGGACAGCTTCCTCAGGGCTCTGACTACTATCGGGAGAAAGGGGGTGGGTGTGGATGTGCAGATCGATTATCACTCTAGCCTCCCATCGTGGTTTCTGCCATCTTTGAATAGAACACACAACTCTCTTTCAGACTCGGAATACTTCTTGTTTTTTCTTTCAGAAAGTCATGCTTATTGGGGGCCTGCTGGATATTTTCATATATGGCTGTTTGCATTATCGCATCGCAGCACTCAACCAGCAGATTGGCGAAGTGTGTGCAGCCCTCTTTACCCACCACTCTATGGATTTTTCGAGCGAATTCATCTTCTGGTATACGTAAACCAACTGCATTTTGTAGCTTCGGTATGGCCTGGTCGCAGACTGGGGTGGTGACGCGCTTCATCCTACCCTTGATATCGACAATCTCAAAATCAGGTTGTTTTACCGAGACATCTAGCTCCATGGCATAGATAAAGTCCTCTAATACTCCATGAGCTAAAAGTGTGTTTTCATCCAGTCGTTCAACACCTACGAGTTTGCTTCGGCTGAAGGTTATCACTCTATTACCTCCTGTAAGCTATAATTCAACACCTGCCATGAGGGGGCTTTCTTTAGAAAAGGCGATGCAGCTGCCGATAAGCCTGGGATTTCCGGCAACAAACATCTTGTGAGCATCCATCAGTTCTTCCGCACTCTTGGTGAGTATTTGCCTTAGAGGATCGACAGTGAATCGGAGAATGACTTGGTCGCAGCCTTCAAGCACCAAGTCTGCCATTCTAGGACAGCCATATGATTCACCAATAAGGCTGTTGACAGTCTTGATGAATCCGGTACCTATCTGTAGCCCTACTGCTTTCTGTAGCAATGTAGCGGCATCCTGGCACTCTTCACTACAAGCACGCAGAATCTCTCCATTTATCGAAATAATCTCCAGCAACGGTGGCTTCACTATCATATCCATAGTTGCAGAAAAGACAGTATCGTCAACCCTTGTTTGGACGAAGAGGGATCCATCACTCATATCGGTGGTGGCTGCATACTTATTTCTGCTATATGTCAGTATCATCATACCTCCTTTTGCGTGCTCTCTGTCTTTGGATAAGTGGACTACCTTTTCTTGGGTAGATTACATAAACGCTTAGGCCTTTAAACCACTTAGACTGCATTCCCAACCTGTGAGAATTCCATTGCACAGTAATTCACTCACCATTTATCTTGGGTAGATGGGAGCCCTCGCTCCCATCTCTACTGAAGCGAGGGCTTCAGTCTATCCACAGATGGATTACTGTTTACAGTCTTTTTAGAATCTATGAAAGAAAAGACTCTTTTACGAGGTATAGCTAATAGCTCCTCACATTAACATTTTCTAGTATCACTCTCAGGGTAGCAAAGTACTCAATAGTTTTACATAATAACTTTAGCGAAGTTATCCAGTAACTCTGAATCATACAGTTCTATGTCCCCGTCATCACAGAGTTGTGCCAACTGGGGATCTATGGGTATCTGCCCCAGCAGAGGGGCTCCTGCTGCCTTTGCCATCTCATCTGCCCTGCTCTTTCCAAAGATCTCAATCCGCTTTCCTGTGTCGGGAAGTGTAAAATAGCTCATATTCTCCACCACACCTAGAATTGGTACGTTCATCTTCTGTGCCATCTGTACAGCTTTTCGTACTACCATGGAGGCTAATTCCTGAGGACTGGAGACGATGACAAGACCCGAAACAGGCAGCGACTGCATTACGGTGAGCGGCACGTCTGCTGTGCCTGGTGGTAAATCGACCAGTAGGTAGTCCAGCTTACCCCATAATACATCCTCCCAGAACTGAGTTATGGCCTTTGCGATAAGTGGCCCGCGCCAGATGACAGCGTCATCCTCGTGAGGCAAAAGGAGGTTCATAGACATGATCTCGATACCTCTACGTGAAAGCAGGGGTAGGATGGTATTATCCATTCCCATGGGATGTCCGGTAATGCCAAACATCTTGGGGATACTTGGACCAGTGATATCGGCATCTAGAATACCCACTTCACTACCGTGGCGTTCCAATGAAAGGGCGAGGAGACCTGTCACCAACGATTTGCCGACTCCACCCTTGCCGCTTGCTATAGCTATAACCTGCCCGATCTTGTTAACCTCTTTCGGTGTGGCTGTTACAAAACTGATGTCTACTTCTTTGACCTCGGGTAGTCCACCAATGACATCAAGTGTCTTAGATTTAATCCAGTCCTGAGCACCAGGATCTAGTGCTGCTGAAGCTATATCGATACCAACCTTACCATCGGCAATAGATATCTGCCGGACTAGGTTAAGCTTCTCCACGCTGCGCATAACTCCCGGAACTAGCACGTCCTCCAGTTTCTCTCGTATCGCATCTTCGGTTATCATCGGATTACCTCCATCAGTAGTACTTATAGTAGTCAAATCATATTGTGCACCTGCGCGGAGTAGGGATTGTTTTCTTGTTTCATTGATCGGTTAGCCAGGAGCCCAGTACGATCTTTGGTTTATTCCTTGAATGATTAGGCCTTTTGCTCTCCTACGATGAATTACCTATCTTATGAGAATCCCCTTGCATAATCATTCACACGCCATATTATCTTGAGTAGATGGGAGCCCTCGCTTATATCTAAACTGAGGTGAGGGCTTCAGCCTACCCACAGATTGATTACTGGTTACTGTCTCTTAAAATCGCATGAAAGAAAAACCTTTTTAGGTTAAACAGCTAATATCCTATATCAATACTTGCTAATATTACTCTTGGGTAGCAAATACACCAACCGTTTCCTTGACTTTAATCTACTCTCATTTCATATTTAGATTTGCTTCCTTCTAGGTGCAGCACGATTCTGACATTCTTTCCCTCGGAAAGATACCATTCGGAATCATCCCTCAGCTTCTTTAGATCAGGAGATTGTAAGAAAGATACCAAACCAGTGTAGGTATCCTCAAGCTTTTTGCCCTCCCTTCCTCCCCTTAAAAGCTCTCGAAGACATTTGCCGTATTCTTGCTCAGCCAGACATTTGATGCATCTTCCGTCTATCTCCCTGGTTGAATATCTTGGCTCGAGCTCAATGTTGTCTGACATTACCTTTTCCTCCTATAGCTGTTCCCAATTTGGCACTGACTACATATCAAGTTTCACATAGCTTGTTATTAAGTCGATCTATCATGCTCACGGAATACCGAAGATTCACTGCTCTCTAGGAAATGGAGCTTGTTGTACTTAGTCGGTATAAATCGAAGACCATAAGGACGAAATCAGAAGAAAGTCGAAATCTAATTTAACACGTCTTCTGTCTCGCATGATTCCAAATCAGTGTCTGTTTAAATCTGAGGTTGTTACTGATCTTGGTATTTGTTTGCCTTATCCAATATGGTGCTCAGCACAAATCTGGGAAACACTTTATAAAAGAGCTTCTATTCTAGATCGTAGAACATCTTCCGGAACTGTCCCCAGACTCTCCTTTAGTGGTCACAAACATTCTCACCCACTGATAGATGTCCTTGAATGTAGTCCAGCACTGCTTCCTCGGGATCCACTTCGGCGGCACCGACAACGACCCTGATATTATTCTGCTTAAATAGACCCTGTGCTCTTGATCCTATTCCCCCAGCTATGACCACAGCGACACCCTGCTCTGCGAGCCATCCTGGATATACACCGGGCTCATGTGGTGGGGGCGTGACTAGCTCCTTGTTTGTGATTGTTTTGTCTACTTCATCGACATCGACTATTGCAAAGTGTTCACAGTGTCCGAAGTGCGATGATAGCCTACCATTGGATACCGGTACTGCATACCTCATTCTTGGATCCTCCTATCATGGGCGTCCTGCTGTTTCATTTTATTTATTCGATTCAGGATATCGCCCGTTAGTTTCTTCATCTCTTGAATATTACTCAGTAGTTCTTCTCTTGAGATAGCCTCTTTTATTGCCCCTCTGGGACATAACTCCAGGCAGAGCCTACATGATTTACATCGCGCCATGTTTGTCCTAGCTCTACCACTAATGATCTGTATGGCTCCTTGAGGGCAATTCTGCTCACAGATCCCGCACCCGATGCATAGGGAACTGTCTATGCTCATTTCGTGCTTTTTCACTGATTTGAATGCTCTCTTTATCATGGCCATCTATTCCGTTTCTTGGTGGTTAACATAAAAACTATAACAAGGCTTTAGTCATTAAGGGCGTCATGCCCATGTTTTTCAGGATTGCTGCTCGCTACTATGAATGCTGCCTTCTCCTGGGCAGTGGATTCCTCGATGAGTTCTCACATTTTCTTTCATCTACTTACGATGGCAGCGCTCTCCTGTCGAGCAGGGTGGTGTCTCGCAGCGTTCTTTCCTACCGCAGCAGGTGCCCTCTTTGAACTGGTTTTGCCCTCCTGTCTTTATCATGTTGTAAGAAGAGAGTTGTTTTTCCATATTTGCTCCACCGCAATGAGGACATATGATTCCCTGCACTTCGAAGCTTTGCATCAGAAGCTCAACGGTCTTATCGCAATCTGAACAGTAGTATTCATAGAGCGGCATTGTTCTCTCCTATTCTGGCGGTTGGTGTGAACCTTCATTATTTCAATTGCTCTTCCTGGCTATTCTTTCCCAAGTCATTTCTATCTCTCGGGCTATCTTGCCTCTGGAGTATTCCACGACCGGGAGCCCCCGGATCAAGGCCTCAGTCACTACATTGTCAAAGGGAATCTTTGCAACTACCTTAATTCCCGCCTTTTCGCAGGTATCCTCTATTTGGTGGCAGTTGTTCTCGTTTAGATCATACTTATTAATACATACTAGAGGTGGCACTCCGAAGTGGTGGCAGACACCGATCACTCGATCCAGGTCATGGATTCCCGATAGTGTGGGTTCTGTAACTAGAATTGCCAGGTTTGCTCCTGAAAGCGAAGAGATGACTGGACAGCCAATCCCAGGGGGGCCATCGCTGATGATGTATTCCAGATTTTCTCTCTCAGCTATCTCCCTTGCCTTACGTCTTACTAGTGTCACCAGTTTCCCTGAGTTCTCCTGAGCAATACCCAACCTGGCATGTACCAGGGTGCCGTACTTAGTATCCGAGAGATACCAGTGTCCTGCCATATTATCCTGCATTTCTATTGCATCGGCTGGACAGATGTGAGAGCAGAAGCCACAACCTTCACAGGCGATGGGATCGACCCTGAAATCGTGGATCGCGCTGAAGCGACAGAGTTCCTGGCATAAACCGCACTCGGTGCATTCCTCATCATCGATACGGGCGACCTGGCCACTCTGGAACTCTGCCCCTGCTTTGGTATTGGGTTGGAGTAAAAGATGGAGATCGGCGGCGTCCACATCGCAGTCCACCATAACCTTGCTTTTGGCTAGTACTGCAAAAGAGCCTACCATGCTGGTTTTTCCTGTTCCCCCTTTACCACTCAGGACAACCACTTCCCTCATCTTCTACTCCCTCCTTTTCTTGGTGTGCTTTTTCTATTACCAAGCCGATTAGACCTTTGTCTCCCATGTCATTACATTCGCAGCCTATGAGAATTCCCTTGAATAATCATTCACCCTCCTTTTATCTTGAGTGGATAGGAGCCCTCGCTCCCATCTAAACTGAAGCGAGGGATATTGTCTACCCACAGATGGATTACTGGTTACTACCTTACTAAACTATACATAGGAAAAATCCTTTTAAAGCTGCGTAGCCATTATTAGTGATCCTTCCATTACTCCTAAGGGAGCCAAGGATGCAGTTGTTGAACAGATTGCGAGCGGTGTGCGGCAATCTGGGTTTCTGTGCATAAAACCCATGCATATCCATTGTGCTTTAACTTTTCTTGGCATCCATCTCCTTCCTCGATATTGACTTTACGTATTCACCAGATTGCCGCTATACCGCCCTCCTGCAATGACAGGGATAAAGGGGAAAATCCTCATGATTAATGTGAGCTATGATTGGAAAGACATTGTCTATCTCTGTGAAGACCATAGATTCTCAAATCTGTAGTGGCCAGATCGGACAACACTGGTCCTGCTACTCGCGGGAGAATATCTGGGTGCCTTTGTTTCGATTTGGTTGAAGACCGTGACTTCCTTCCGGTAGCAATACACCAAGAAGCTCTTTGAGGATTTGCTCCCGCAAACCCATTGTACGAAAGAGTTCGTGTCGGAGAACCACATATATACTGTCCGATAGCTATGGTCATCAGCGGCGTATCCTTTCCGTCACTATCCAATCCATACCCGTTGTTTATTCTCAATATGATGGAAGAGATCAAGGAATTTGTCTTTCCACTCATACGCATCATCTACTAGTGGAATGCCCCTGGAATAGAGCTTTGCGATGTGCCTGTCTAATGGGATAGTAAGTAATATTGGGATTCCTTCTTTGTCACAATATTCCTTGGTTAGCTCCTCTCCCATTCCTGCTCGATTTATCACGACGCTGCAAGGGATATCTAGCTTCTTCACCATCTCTACCGCTAGAATTAGATCATTCAATCCAAAAGGTGTAGGCTCGGTAACTAGGAGGCAATGGTCGCTTCCTGAAACTGCCTCAACTACAGGGCAAGATGTGCCAGGGGGTACATCGATAATCGTAATCGCGTTCGTATCTCTGTGTTGCTTGACCTGCCTGATCAGCGGGGGGGCCATGGCTTCACCAATGTTAAGCTTGCCGTGTATAAAGTCGATACTTCTTGCTGTACCTATCTGCACCTCACCGATTGGCCTGTTCTCTTCTTTTATGGCCTTCTCTGGGCACAGATAGGTGCAAGCACCACAACCATGACAAAGCTCTGGAAACACAAGAACCTTTTGGGCTTCCTTGAAGGTTGCGATAGCATGGAACACACATGCCTGGGAACATCTACTGCAGTAAGTGCACTTACCTTCATCAACCTTGGGAATAGGTATGTTGGCAGTCTCGCTCTTGGTAAAGCTTGGTTTCAGAAAGATGTGGGAGTTAGGCTCCTCGACATCGCAATCGAGCAATTGCACCCTCTGCTCATCTTTCAGGGAAAGAGCCAAATTGGTGGCAACTAGGGTTTTGCCCGTACCGCCTTTGCCACTGGCTACAGAGATTATCATGACTATACCCTCACCATCTTTGCTCCACACTTGGGACAGCTCGTGTTGTAACAAGGATTTCCGATCTGATGTGGAAACTTAGCCCCACAGTCGGGACAGGTGCACTCACCACCTGGTCCTGCCCCTGCCTGGGTTCCGCGCATCCTGCCGCTTCCCTGTCCAAGCCCGCGCTTACCTCTCCCACTACCTGGTCCTCCTCCACCAGGAGGGCCTGTTCCATCTCCTCGTGGCATTGTTCACCTCCTAAGTTTCTTTTATTTATATGCCCTCTGCTCTTCCTTAAGTGTCCTGATCACAGCTTGGCAAAGGGGTGTTTATCGCTATGAAGTTACTTGCTGCATTTGAAGTACATCAGGTAGGCCAGGACTTAGTCGATCTGCTCGTATGACACTTCCCCTGTGGTAACGCATTACTTCCAGTTGGAAGTTTGTCTTGCTTCCTAATGACCTTTATCACTACTCACGTTGTCGATACGCTGTTGTATTCTCCCAAGTTGACTGGATAGTTCCTTGGTTTGGCTTTTCAGACTTTCAAGTTCCCTATCGGTTTGAGTGGTCTGAGCGGCAGCTTTGTCAAACGAGGCTTGTGGCTCTGTCTCTCCGCTTTGCCTGAAACCCTTACCTCTACTTGAGCCTTTCCCTGTTCCCCTACCATTCCCTATACCACGGCTACCATGATGAGCTTCTACATTAGGTTGCGATGTCGCTTCGTACCCGCCCGATCTATAATCCTCAATGGCTTCTCTCACTGTGCCGGAAACACCGGTGATGACCTCTATTCCTGCTGCTGACAGCGTTTGATGAGCGTTAGGACCGCAGTTGCCAGTAAGCACTGCTTGAGCTCCCTTATCAGCAACCATCTGAGCTGTAGCTATTCCTGCTCCTCCCCCTGCCATCATGTTGATATTCTCCACTCCCTCGGATTCCATCGTGTCGGGGTCGACGAGCACGAAGTATTGGCATCTGCCGAAGCGAGGGTCCACGTCGGCCTCTAGATCGGGGCTTGTTGACGATATTGCAATTTTCATAGCACTTTTCCTCCCGTGTGCACTTGGCTAGAGGAGAGGTTGAATATTGACTTTTACCTCTGGCCAGTGCGTAACTTCTAAAGAACCTCAATCACGCAGCCCCGTCCAAATCCTTGATACGTAACTCTATCTCGTCGAGATGGCTCTTGATGGCGTCTGCCTCATTCCTTAAAAACTCGATCTCCTCCTCCCGAGTCAGTTGAGGGGGATTGTATATGTTGTAGGGATGCCGAGATTGCCAACCATGCCAACCTCTATATAACCTTCTTCCTCCATAACCTCTCACGCCTGACCGCAAGGGAGAACAGAATCCTCTTCCTCCACCCGTCATGGGCCCCATTCCAGCTGGCCCGGTTCCATCAAATCCTGGCATGATTCACCTCCTTGTTGTATCTTGCTCGACTAGTGTCAGTTTCTTCAGGGTTCTTGCTCTCTGCCCGTTTCCAAGTCTCGTGTCCTTGCCTCGATTTCCTCCAACTGTTGCTTAAGCATCTCCGCATGATCTCTGAGGGAATCAAGCCCTTCTTCACGAGTAGTCTGAGGTTGGGAGTAGGGAGCTTCTCTTGGCCTCAAGTAAGATGGTGTGAAGCTAGGTTCTGCGTAATCAGGGTATGGGATCCGTTGATAATGTAGCGATGGTATATCCCAATACTTGGCGCATCTCGGTAGACCACCTCTTCCTCTGCCAATATAGGGCCATGGAGGCGAGCTGCCTCTGAATCTATATCCCAAACCTCGTCCAAAGCCACCTCTGTTTCTTCCTCTCAATCCATATGCCATAGTTATCACCTCCTTTACCTTTCACTCATCATCTTAGCCACTGCATATAGTAAGGGTTGCATGTTTATAGGCTAATATTGACACATCCTGTTGTATATGCTTTTATCCACAGCTTGCGAGACATCCAATGGCGATTTCTGCAGAAGTGGTGGAGATTACATTTTCTTATGACTCGACCATAACCCAATCCTATACTACGACTATATCCAAACCGACCCCTGCTTCTGCGCATATCCCCTTTCCCTTCCGTAGATATTTATGTATCTTCCCTCCTGCGTCCGCGATGTCTTCCCCTGCCGAAGCCAGGTGGTACAGGGGAAATATCCGAGCTGTTACATGTTGGACAAACTTGAGGAGGTTCCCCTTTCATCGCATCAAATGGTACCTGCCATTCTTGTGAATCGTTGTTGCACCGATACCTCTGTGATGCCACACCATAATTACCACCCTCTATCCGGATTGCTTTCCCATTGAGCAACGCATCGGCGATCTTTACCCTGGCACTCCCTAATACTCGATGAAAAGTGGTTCGGGATATCTTCATGCTTTGTGCGCATTGTTCTTGTTCCCATCCCTCTAGGTCTTTCAAACGGATTGCTTCTGCTTCCTCAAAAGATAGTTGTACTTCCTCTAGTTCGGTGGTGGGTATGCCAGCTGGTTTGAAATAGGTAACACCTGGCATTGAGCGGATGCATCTCCATTTGGGTGGTCTTGGCATAGCTTAGTAGACTCCTTAACCCTCTTGCATTTTTTTATTATGAACTTTTGTTCATAATCATAATAGTCCTATGATATGTTAATGTCAAGGTTAATCTGGGCTATTGCGAGATATTTATGGAAATATGTGCATAACAATATCATTCGAGGGTTGCTTCTTTTCTTTGGTTATTAATGGTGGTTAGGTGTGTTTCGGGAAATTGGAATATGGAGATGAAGTGCTCCTATGCACTATCAGACTGTGGCAAGGTTATAAAAACGATTGACTCCCTAGGTCCCCTACAAAGTGATATTAAGGAAGTATTAATATAAGCTACTAGCTATACAGTGCAAAAGAGTCTTTTCTTTCATGAGATTTAAAAAGACTGTAAACGGTAATCCGTCTGTGGGTAGACTTAAGCCCTCGCTTCAGTCGAGATGGGAGCCCTAGCTCCCATCTGCCCAAGACACATGGATGGTGAATGATTATTCAATGGAATTATCACAGGTTGTGAACTCAATTGTAGGGGAGCTAAAGGCCTAATCATTTATAAAATCCCAACCAGATTTATAATGTCATTGCAAACCGAAGGTCAAGCAATCTCCTCATAAGAAACTGGTTGTTTCTTTATATTAATAACCCGTGTTCCTCATGGGTCCCGTGCTAGTAACGAAGGGGTCGCCACGGTCTCCTTACGGTACCGGAAGTACTCCTCTCGATGAAATTGTGACACGGTTTGTATGTGTGGAATCCTTACAACAATCGTGATACAGCAATGTTTCCATATTTGCATCTTTTGAATAGCTTTAGTCCTCGGATTGCTGCTCTTATATTGCCAGGGTATTGTTTTGATTGAATAGCTGGCTTGTGAATGTGAAGGTGATGGAAGGTCTTGTTATTGGGGGAATGATATTGTAGTAGGTATGACAATCGTGGTTAGTCTAGTAGGAGATCTGCACAGTATTATTGTCATGGCCAAGGGGTGTGTGGAGTGGCGCTGAACACTTTATAAGTGCGCTCTCTTTACAAATTGCGGCTTTTAGGTGAAAATAGGTACACTTCAGCGGGAGTAACTCAGTGGTAGAGTTCCTGCCT
>JAXHVC010000216.1:0-29812 GCA_034189315.1 Chloroflexota bacterium
TCTGTTTACCCATATACGCAATTTAGCTGAGTTAAAGGGCAAGTGCGGTGTTTGCAAATATAGAAACCTCTGTGGTGGATGTCGGGCTCGGGCATATGAGACGACGGGTGATTATCTCGAGTCGGAACCACTTTGTATCTATCGGCCACCTATGACGAGAAACTAACCAAGAACCGGTGGGATGATAAAGTATCCCTCATTGGTGGAGAAGTACATTCTTTGAGGGTAGCTTATTGTATTGCTACCTAGCCATGTTGGAAGTTTTATCGACTTGAAGTTCTGTGCTGTTTTCAATTCCTGCTATGCCAATAGCATGCAACTTTATTCTAAAACATGCTTCTGCAGGATTTACCTATTGAGAGTTGTGGTTGATGATCACCGGGCGTTTTTTACCGATATCTTATTAAAACTAATACAGGTGGTGTCCAGAGCTAAAGATGAAAGTTATCGAACTCAGTGCTTTGGTTCAGAAGAAAAAGGCTATTCTTTTTGACCTTTTTCACACATTGATTGCATTAGAACTTGTTCCTTCTGGTCGGCCTGTTACTTCGGACCTGCTTAATGTCAGCCATCGGTCGTGGAGTACTCAGCTTTTTGAGAACTCGCGAGATCGTCTTGTTGGAAAAAAGCGTGATCCAACATCTATGGTTCGTGAGATGGCCCATGCTATAGATCCAACGATATCAGAGGAAATCATCCAAATTGCAGCTAGGAATCGGGTTGAGAGATTCGCGGAGGCATTGCAGAGTGTCTCTGAGGATACACTGCAAGTCCTGTGCAAACTTAGGGCGTTAAGAAAGAAGGTTGGGCTCGTCAGCAATGCAGATGTATCGGAAATCGCTGCATGGGATCGTTCACCAATTGCACCGATGTTTGATTCTACTATATTTTCTTGCCGAGTAGGGTATGCTAAACCTGAACCTGATATCTATCTTAAATGCATACAAGAACTTGGGGTGATTCCAAAACAATGTGTTTTTGTGGGGGATGGTGCTTCGCATGAATTGGAAGGTGCTAGGGATTTGGGAATCACAACGGTTATGGTAACAAGTATGATTCAGCATATAGAATCGGATGAGATCCTGAAAAGAAGGCAGCATGCAGATTATGTCATTGTACAACTGCAGGAATTAGTTACTAATAGATTGTAACTGTGTGCTGTGGTCTGTGTTCCTCGATATTTGTTCTATACCTTCAACTCGTTACATCCCACAGTGTTAATTGAATTGACTATGCCTGTTATAAAAGGTAAAGTAAATTAATATTGGGAAAAATGACATTTAGTTAACCTGTAGCTTTTATGATTGTTTTTGATTATGTTGCATCAATGACTTCGGCAGCTCGTACCCTAGTGACTTTCAAGAATAGTTCCTTCAATACGACAGATGATAGGGAGTACTTCATCAATCCCTGTAACTATGGTGAAGATGTTGCCTTCTGGATTGCGGATGGTCTGGAGCAATTCGGTGCAACTGTGTCTCGGAAACGCGAGTTTCCAGCACAAGAGGACTTTGGTTGGTTCGTGAACTTTCGAATTGCAAACCAATCCTATTGTCTAGTTGTTGGAGCGCGTTCTGAAGATGAGAATGACTATGAGTGGGTTGTGTGGTTGGAGAGGGATTGTGGCATCTTAGCAACGCTATTAGGTGGGCGTAGACGGCACATCGAACAAGATGCTGTAGAGCTGGTACATAGGGTTATAACTTCATCACCTACTACTGCAGATATACGATGGTATAATTGGAAAGACTACGATAGCGGTAAGGAAGATCTTGCATCGGATAGACCATAAAGAGATAAAAGCTATGGTATGTAATCTGATTCTCTTATATGCCTGAGGAATTCTTCCACAGTAAACGAGTGGCTGATTTATTGGCTCTCACCAAGGTGTATGATATTGAAGAACTGAATACTAGGGAATTCTGTTCTTTAAAGCCACTGTTTTTCAACAAGAGCAGCAAATAGAATGTCATATTAGTTGCTCTGATAATGCTATCTGATGATATCATTCATTAGAGGAAACCATCCTCATATGTTCTCTTAAAATTGTTGTTTACGATTATATCGTGGCTCCGAAACACATTGTTGTTTGTCGGGAAAATATCACCTGTCATTGCGAGTGGAGCGAATCAATCTCGCGTGTTTCGTCATATCGCCTCTCTGGGATTTCTTTGGCACTGGCGTTCCTTGCAATTAGATAGTAAGTTTGTTTTTACACAGTATCATGTGGATGGAGCTAAGTGCACAATCGTTTTGTTCTTGACTAACCACTATTTGAACCTATAAAAAGTGCCAAGGCTGAGGGGCACCTTTAAATCATAGAGTGTATTGTTAATGGTGTGGAAAGAAAGCTAATTATGTTAAATAACATGGGTGAATATGTTGTAATGCTCTTTCAATCCATGTATTCGCTGTACTATTTGTCATCAGCTCAGATGGGGATTAAAGATAGCATATGGAACTAATAGACCTTGGATTTGATTGTTGGTTTGAAGAGAAGCTGAAAGAATCAGCAATGCTTGATTGCAGCGTTGCACGAGTAACTGCAGTCGATAGAGATAGTTATCTTGTTAGGAATGAGACTAGCGAAGTGCCAGCTGAAATAACTGGCAAACTCCTGTTCTCAGCTGAATCCAACATGGACCTCCCTGCGGTGGGAGACTGGGTACTTATACAGTACTACGATTCAAATACCCTGGCGATTATCCATGGCATACTTCCCAGGAAATCAGTGTTGAGGCGAAAAGCAGCGGGTAGAAGAATTGAATATCAGCTTATAGCTACCAATATTGATGTTGCGTTCATTGTCCAATCCTGTGATTACGATTTCAATGTGCGCCGATTGGAACGATACCTTGTTATGGTGAATGAGGGGCACATTAAGCCTGTGTTCCTCATGACCAAGAGCGATCTTGTAGGTGAGGAGTTCTTGGAACAGAGGATTTTAAAAGTTAGAGAAGCGAATATAGAGTGCGAGGTAATCGCTCTCAGCAATCGGACTGGTTGGGGACTGGATCATGTTCGTAATACGTTACTGCGTGCTCGAACGTATTGTCTGCTGGGATCATCGGGAGTGGGAAAGACCACACTGCTAAATCACCTTGTTGGGAAAGATGCATTTAGGACAAATTCTGTCCGTGAAAAGGATGGTAAGGGAAGACATACGACAGGTCGACGTCAGTTGATTGTTCTCAATCAGGGTGCCATGTTGATCGATACTCCTGGAATGAGGGAACTTGGGAATATCGGGGCTGGTGAAGCAATTGACGAGAGCTTCTCTGATATCAGAGAGCTATCAGGTGCTTGCCGTTTCTCCGACTGTACTCATACTAGCGAAGTTGGTTGCGCTGTGCTCTCTGCCTTAGAGAAGGGTGAGCTGAGCGAGACACGTTATGAGAGCTACCTGAAGTTGATCAAGGAGTCTGAATTCCATGAAATGTCCTATAGTGAAAAGCGTCAGAGAGATAAGAAATTTGGGCAATTTGTAAAATCTGTCAAAAAACAGATTAAAAAGAGATGATTTGTAGAATATCAACAGGAAGCAATCCAAGTAGGCTGTTTTTAGGGATTGTGTGTAATAGGTATCACAAAGGAGAGGAGCCTTAGGCTCAATTGAGTTCTGGAACTAGTTTGATGACAGTGAGAGCTCTTCCCTAACAGACTGTGTCACAATGTCATCGCGAAGAGTCCTCCTAGTACCGGAAGGAGGACATGGTGATACCTTCGTTACGAGGAGACTGCTTCACCTTCGGTTCGCAATGATATCGTAAATCTGGTTGCTATTTTATAATGATGACACAGTCTTTAAGTGGAGTATACGTGAAGGTATATGTGGTCTTTTGCCATCCGAATAGATCATCATTTACAGGCCAAGTGTTAGATGCCTTTCACCATGGTCTTAGAGATGCTGGGCATTGCGTGGAGATAGGCGATCTCTACGAAATGGACTTTAAATCAGATATGGATATTACTCAGTTTGTCAGGGAAACTACCATGAACCTGAATACCCCACAACCCGACGATATACTGGTAGAGCAGCACAAGATCGACAGTGCAGATGGTCTGGTTTTCATCTATCCTGTGTGGTGGAGCGATTGTCCTGCAAAACTAAAGGGTTGGTTTGACCGAGTATTCACTTATGGCTATGCATATTTCTATGATGATAGGGATAATCGAGGTACTAAGATAGATATCAAGAAGGCTCTTGTCCTTTGCCCTGCAGGTCATACGAATGAACATCTTGAAGAGATTGGCATTACTGAGAGCATGAGGCATGTAATGCTCGACGATCGTCTGATTGGTGTTGGAGTAGGGGAGGCCAGAATGGAAATTCTAGGGGGCTTAATGGGTGGCAACGACAACATTCGCAGAGTGCATCTCGAGAAGGCCTATAGATTGGGCATAGAATTCTAATGATATCGAGTGCATATTTGGTTATCATTAGGTTGCGGTTTTGAATACGGCTCGTTATAGGGGACTCGATGCTCAAAACGGAGGGACTCAGATGTTCAAAAGAATTCTAGTGTGCCTGGATAGCTCTTCGCTTGCCGAACAGATCCTCCCCTATGCTAGTGAGATAGCTTTACGTTCTTCCTGCGAGATGGTGTTATTGGAGGTGGTCAGTGCGGTGAGCAGTGTGGGTGTGGCTATTCCCGGAGTGGAGCCTGTTCCGATTGCCTCAGATATACTATCGGATCGCATCGAAAAGGAAAAACAGGAAGCTATAGCCTATTTAGAAAACGTAGCCCAACCGTTGCGTGAAAAAGGGCTGTCAGTTGAGAGTGTTGCATTACAGGGGTTACCTGGTGATGCTATTGTTGCATATGCTCAGGAAAATCAGATAGATGTAGTAGCGATTGCCACCCATGGCCGTAGTGGATTAGGTCGCCTAGTATTTGGTAGTGTAGCAGAGCATGTACTTAAGGAATCGGGTTTACCTATCCTCTTGATAAAGCCAAAAGAGACTACGGAATAGTGGTTTAAGTTTCCTGTGTATTTTATGAAAAATGATTAGGACCTTTGCTCACCTAAGATCAAATTCCCTAACTGTGGGAATTCTCTTGTATATTCATTTACACGCCATACTATTTTGGGTAGATGGGAGCCCCTGCTCCCATCTAGACTGAAGCGAGGGCTTCAATCTACCCATATATGGATTACTGATTACTGTCTATTTAAAATTCCATGAAAGAAAAGACTTTTAAAACCAAATAGCTAATAGACCACACTATTACTTACTAGTATTAATATTGGAGGGCAAAGGTCCTAATCGTTTATGAAAAACGGGTAATTCGATTGTCATATCACTCCAGTTGATGAATATGAAGATAGATGGATCGTTCACCCAACGTATTGGGTAGTGTGGTGTATATTCTCTGGATGTCCATCCTCACTCTTGTAAAAACCCTGCTGTTTTATGACGTACTATCCGCCTCGTCCCTGCTGATCCAATTCACGGAGGGACATGCTAAATTCATCTTAAAGCCATTGCATCCCCATATGACTACTGGTATCATGGACATTGGCAAAATAGAGACTTTAGTCATATTTTTAACCTGGCAGTTGGAGTAATCTTGCTTGTTGAAAATAGAGGCTATTGGTTTCTTGTAAGTGGAGGTGGACGATGCGCAAGAACAGGAAGTTTATAATAGCAGGGCTTGTACTTGTCGTCGCCATGGGCATTTTATTCTATACAGCTTTAGGTAGCGCATTTGATTCTTATCAGACAGTGAGTGAGTTTAAGAGTGATATTGTATATGATGAATATGTGAGCATAAAGGGACATGTGGTTGAGGGATCTTTAGAATTCAATGCCGAAGATGAGAGTTATTTATTCGAGATTTCTGATAAAGATAATCAAGAAGACTTTATCCCTGTGGTACACAATGGGGCTTTACCAGATAGCTTTGAAGAAGGTGGGGGTGTGACGGTAAAGGGCGAGCTTGAAACAACAGGAGTATTTCATACAGAAGAGCTGTTGGTGGAGTGTCCATCTAAGTATGAACAAGAAAAGGCCCAATCCGGGGAGTGAGGGTATAGTGTGGTAGTTAAGTAATGGCAGATATTGGATACGTTTCTCTACTTCTAGCATTTGCCACTTCGCTCTTTTCTCTTGTAGCGTTTATCCTGGGAATTCGATTCGGATACGATGAGCTACGAAAGAGTGCTAGAAATGCTATAATCGCTAGTTTTGCACTAGTTTCTTTTGCAGTAATAGCGCTGATGACGGCGCTAATAACCCACGATTTTCAGATCAACTACGTCTATTCCTATACCAGTACCGACATGTCTCCCCTTTATTTGATCAGTGCCTTATGGGGAGGGAACGCGGGTTCACTTCTATTCTGGGCATGGTTGCTCTCGGTTTTTGGTGCTATCCTAGTTCTTCGGAACCTTAAGAATCAGAGCGATTCGAGTTCATATGCTTCGGTGGTTTTATCTGCTACTTTGATACTATTCTTGCTCCTGCTCATCTTTGTAGCCAATCCCTTCGAAAAATCTACACTGGTTCCCAGTGAGGGCAGGGGGCTTAATCCCCTGTTAGAGAACTTTGGTATGGTGATTCATCCTCCTGCACTTCTTATGGGATATGCGGCACTTGCTGTTCCCTTTGGCCTCACAGTTGGTGCGCTGATATCGGGAAAGAAGCTGGGGGGCTATCTAGCTGGGCAAGTTCGTAAATGGGCCATCTTTGCTTGGCTGACTCTTGGGGTAGGGAACATCATTGGAATGTGGTGGGCTTATGAAGAGCTAGGTTGGGGGGGATACTGGGGTTGGGATCCTGTAGAGAACGCAGGATTAATGCCTTGGTTAGCGGTGACAGCCTATGTACATTCCCTTATGATGCAGAATAAGAGGGGTGTATTAAAGGCCTGGAGCCCACTTATGATTATTATCGCTTTCAACTTGGCGATGTTTGGTACCTACCTGACGCGAAGCGATCTTTTAAACTCTGTACACACATTTGGTGATACTGGGATGGAGCCATACTTTCTCTCATTTATCACAATTTCACTTCTAGGTTCTGTAGGGCTTCTTATCTATCGTCTCCGTGATATGGTGGCAGACCATAGTTATGAGTTCTTTTCTCGGGAAGGTGCCTTCCTGCTAACCAACATCCTCTTGTTATTAGCTACCGGTGTTATCTTTGTGATGACTATGACCCCTTGGCTTTCCGAGCTGGTAATGGATAGGAAGGAATGGAAGTCCTCCCAGTTCGATGTTATCGTCGGCATAATCTTCCTATTAATAGTTCTTCTTATGGGTATATGTGCAGTAATGGGGTGGCGTCAAGCCAAAGTGAAGAACCTGGGTAAGAAATTGTTGCCATCAGCCATTGTAGCAGGGCTGCTTTGTATCCTGTTGGCCATTGTAGGTGTACATGAGTGGTATGCCCTTGTATTCTTCCCGTTGTTGGCACTTGTGGCTATGACAATACTCATGGAATGGGGACGTGGTATTAGAGCACGTTGTCGTACTAAGGGTGAAAATCCCTTCGAGGCGTTCTTTGGTCTAATTCAGGCTAATCGGTCTCGTTATGGTGGAATGATTGTTCATCTTGGTATTGTGCTATTAACCATGGGGATCATTGGTTCATCCTTCTATGACATTGAAGAAGAGGCAATGCTTCACATAAACGAGTCCATGGAAGTGGGTGACTATACGCTGGTTTTTGAGGACTTCTCTAGTGAAGATACTCCTAGCAGGACCATTGTCACAGCTAGGGTAGCTGTGTATAGGGATACAGCACAACCCCGCATAGCAGAGCTAACACCTGAGAAATACTTCCATAAGAGTTTTAGTCAACCTATCACCGAAGTTGCCATTAGAACAACACCAGCTGAAGACCTGTACGTTATCCTAGAGGGATGGGATGATAGTGGCGCGGATGCCTTTTTCAGAGTTAAGGTTAATCCTATGGTCATGTGGATGTGGATTGGGGGCTTTGTGCTACTCATAGGTGGAGTAGTCTCCCTTTGGCCGAATGGCCGAGCAAAGGGAGACTCGGGGGGGATTGGCATATGACCGTTTTAGGCGTGGTCATACTGTTTCTTTTCACAATCATCTTGGTAGCCTATCCTTTGGTTAGAAGACAGGCTGAAGTAGAAGGCTGCAATGTAGAAGATGGTGAGGGGCATACTACACTAGTATCGATGGATGAATTCGAGCTTGATCATGAGGTGGGTAATCTGACCGAGGCAGAGTACGAAGACAGGATCCAAACCTATCGTCACGCTGTGGGTGTTGCCAATAGAAGGGCGAAGGTTACAGCGTCAGGTGGGCCATATTGTCCCAATTGTGGAATTCGTTGTGAAGAGGAGGATCGATTCTGCGTTGGTTGTGGAACGAGGTTGCGCTATGGGGGGGGATCTTGATGAAACGAATTTTGTTAGTTGCCTTGGTCTTGGTTCTTCTTACCTTATTAAATACTGCCGTAGTAATGGCACAAGATAACGAAGGATCAATCTCTGGGCAAGTACTCAATGGGACTCAAGATAATACACAGCTTGGAGCTGACCTCGAAGTTGTGTTGATAACTATGGAGAATGGTTCACCCTTGACCTCTAGCTCTACGCTCACCGATGATTCCGGTGGGTTTGAATTTGTAGAACTATCCACTGACGCTGCGTATGCCTACTTCCTAACAACTGTTCACCAGAATGTTGAATATATGAGTAACCTGGTCCAGTTTGATGAGGAAGAAGTTGCCAAGACTATGGATGTAACAGTGTATGATGCCGCAAGTGATGAAAATTACTCGACATCTCATATAAGAATTGGTATGGCACATTCTCTAATACATGTTCAGGAAGGAAGCATATTTGTCGAAGAATTTATCTCGATTATCAATGATGGAAACCAGACCTATGTAGGTTCCGAAGAAATACCTGGTAGCAATGGACAATTATTTGCTACCCTCAAGTTCTACCTGCCAAGCGATGCGGATAAGACGACATTGCAGTATGCACAGGGAATTATGAGTGGTCGTGCTTTCAAGAACTCAGATGGTTTTGTTGATACACTTCCAGTTACTCCAGGGGCTAAAGAGATTGCCTATTCATATGAGATACCATTTACAACAGGCAGCTATACATTTAACGTTAGAACAAATTACCATACATCGGGAGTGGCGCTGCTAATCCAGGACAATATTGGGGTTTCTGACTTTAGCGATCAATTAGTGCATGGTGAAACCACAGAAATATCAGGCGAGGCAGAGAGATTCACAAGTTATTCTGCTTCAAATATTGGGCCTAATAACGTTCTTGAGATCGAGCTGTCTCGAGCTCCTGATGACTATCAAGATGTGTACAAATGGATTGGTATTGTATTTGCAATCATGGCTGTGATTGTACCCATTGCCTATGTCATTGCTCGAAGAGGTCAAAGTAAGACAATTGATGTGGTAGATGAACGGTAAAATGTTCAAGAGGCGGCATGGCGATAGAGGAACTGGAAGGGATAATACAGGAAGAAGAAGATTTACAGATTCGCACAAGGGGACTTACCAAGTATTTTGGTCGGCACCTTGCGCTAAGAGGGATCGACTTACAGGTACCAAAGAATCAACGCCTCACTCTATTTGGCACCAATGGGGCTGGAAAAACAACGCTTCTAAAGATATTGGCAACTCTCCTCAAGCCGTCCTCTGGTACTGTTGAGGTAGCAGGATGGGATATACAAGACCATTCTGTGGATATTCGTAAGAGCATAGGGGTCGTTAGCCATCATACCATGCTCTACGATGATCTAACTGCCTATGAGAACCTCAAGTACTATGGGCGGATGTATGGCATTCCTGATACAGAAGAGCGGATTCGCGATGTGCTGGATAAAGTGGGTTTGTCTTCACGTGTTCATGATAGGGCGAGGACTCTATCAAGGGGAATGCAACAACGCTTATCTATTGCTCGCGCACTCATGCATAATCCGGAGATTATGCTTCTTGATGAACCGGAAACAGGATTGGATCAACATGCCACATTGATGTTGGGAGAGATGCTGGATATTTCTGGTTACTCCGAGCGGACTACAATCATGTCGTCTCATAATCTGGAGCGTGGGTTTGATCTGGCAGATCGTATCGTGATTTTGAATCGAGGCTCTATCGTGTTCGACGAACGTAAGGGATCGGTGGACCTTGTCGATGTGCAAGAGTCGTATAGCCAGTATAGTGGAGCCATTCGTTGAGGGAATTCGTCAGTAAGGTATCTGTCATCGTATGGAAGGACATCCTTTCTCAACTGAGGTCTAAGGATGTTTTTACTTCAGTACTTGTATTTGCATTGCTGACCATCATAATATTCAACTTTGCCTTTGATCTCGATGCCGAATCCACAAGAACCGTTGCCCCTGGAATCCTATGGGTAGCCTTCACCTTTGCCGGTGTGCTAAATCTTAACCGGACTTTTGTTCAGGAGAAGGAAAATGGTTGTCTTGATGGCCTTTTGCTCTGTCCTGTAGATAGAACAGTGATCTATGTGGGCAAGATGGTTGGAAGCTTTCTATTCATGCTGGTGGTAGAGATTATTATTCTCCCAATTTTCTCGATATTGTATGATTTCGATCTCTTTGTGCCCAAGCTAATAGTCGTAACTGTCCTAGCGACGCTGGGATTTGCAGCAATTGGGACTATTTTCTCTGCCATGTCTGCTAACACTAAGGCGCGAGATATAATGTTGCCAATACTGTTCTTTCCCATGGTTACTCCGATAATCATTGCTGCGGTTGAGGCATCGGCTCTTGCGCTTGAGAATGCTCCTTGGGCAGATTTCTCTACATGGTTGCAGATACTGATTGCGTTTGACGTTGTGTTCTTAATAGTGTCTTCGCTTATCTTCGAATTTATAACGGAGGAGTAAGCGGCGGTCTCAATAGTGGAATACAGGAGTCGTAGTTGAAGTTGTAGAGTGGAGGGAATTCAGTCTACTCTAATACAGGTTTCATAAGAACTGGATGTGAGGTGATGAACATGGAAGATCGCCCTGCGGTGCAGGGGAAGGGGCACATGATACAAAGGATTTTCATTGGTGTCAGCTTAGTGTTGATGATGACTGCGCTGTTTCTTATCTTTGTATATGTTCCCACAGAGGAGAACATGGGCGTGGTCCAGAGAATATTCTACTTGCATGTCCCTCTGGCCTGGCTGGCATTTCTATCGTATTTCGTTATATTCGTTTGCAGTATTGCCTATCTTATTAAGCCTCAAGAGAAGTGGGATTGGGTTGCCTATGCTGCAGGAGAAGTGGGAATACTTTTTACCAGTTTGGTATTGATTACAGGCCCAATCTGGGCTAAACCTGCTTGGGGCCAATGGTGGACATGGGACGCACGTTTGACTACTACTTTGATCCTATGGGTAATCTATTTGGCTTATTTGCTTATTCGATCATTTGCCAATAGCGAGTCGCAAGGGGCGCGATTTGCAGCAGCACTTGGTATTGTTGGATTTCTCAACGTACCACTTACTGCTCTTGCAGTAAGCCTGTGGAGGACACAACATCCGCCCGCGGTAATTTTTGAAGGTGGGCTAGAGTCATCTATGCTGCTAACCCTCATGGTGAGTTTAGCCGCTTTTACTGTGCTATATGTGCCCTTGGTGGCGCAGAGAGCTAGATTGCGTCGTACGGAGACCGATCTACTTAAGCTAGAAGAAGAGCTGGATTTGGCAGGGAGGTGATTATATGGAAGACAACCTTGAATATCTATTAGCGGCTTTTTCCTTAGTATGGTTGGCTGTGTTTGTTTATGTATTCTATCTTTCCCGGAAGCAAGTACAACTTGAACAACAAGTGGAGTCACTCAAGCGGAGACTAGCAGAAGAAAAGACGATTCCACCAGTACCCCCTCGCAAGTAGCTAGCACGAATGGCTGGTGATGATATTCTGCCTCTCATAGCAACGGTACTTAAGTGTAGAGCCTAAGTGTGTACGTACACTAGAGAATCTCTTCCTTCTCAAGTTCTGATATGGCTTGGGAATCCAGTCCAAGCAATTCGCCGTAGATCTCTCCGTTCTGTTCCCCAACCTTGGGGGCGCGTCTATCTATTCCTCCAGGTGTCTCCGATAGTTTTATTGCCGTTCCTGCCACCGGAACAGGTCCTATCTCTGGATAATCCAAGCTCACCATCATGTTTGTCGACAGAACCTTTGGATCTGTCATCATTTTTTCAATACTGTTGACTTGGGCGCAGGGTACTCTAGCCTTTTGCATCAGGTCGAGCACTTCTTGCGTTGTTCTATCATCTAGCCATTCTTGTACTATGGGTATCAATATGTGCCGATTCTCAAAGCGCGACATGTCATCATGAAATCGGGGATCCTCCTTTAGGTCATCTCTTCCAATTGCTCGGCTGAATCTTCTCCATATAGGATTGCTTATAGTGGCCAACATTACCCAGCCATCTTTGGTACGGAAGCAGTCGCTGAAATTGTAATAGCTAGCATTGCCTAACTGTTGCCTGGTGTGGCCCATGACAACATAGTCAGCTATGGTTGGTGCCATAAACGTGGTGGCTACATCCAAAAGGGCAATATTAACCTTCTGACCTTCACCGGTAGCTTTCTTGTGATAGAGTGCAAGCATAGTACCCAATGCGGCATGGAGTCCTGTGCTGTAATCTACATATGGCATAGTAGCTCTGAGAGGTGGACTTCCAGGGAATCCTGAATAGCTCATGATCCCAGTCAGCGCCTGTGCAATGAAATCAAAGGCAGGATCTTGGGAGTAGGGGCCATCGGCATCGAATCCAGATACTGCGGTCACGATGATGGAGGGATTCATCTCCTTTAGGTGTTCATAGGAGAGTATCGTAGCTTCATTTGAGCCACTGGTGAAATTGTGCAACACCACATCAGCGTTTTTAACCAGGTCTACAAGTAGCTTCTGACCTTTTTCTTTTCTAATGTCCAGGGTAATAGCACGCTTGTTTCTAGCGGCCACCATGACAAACAGACTCTCATAGGTAGGAGGAATGAAAGGCCCCATCCTTCTATCTTCCTCTCCACCAGGACGCTCCACTCGAATTACATCGGCTCCCATATCCGCCAGTAGCAATCCGCAAAAGGGACCCGCTAGATACCTGGAAAAATCAAGAATCCGTACTCCATCCAATGCCTTTTTCAATCTTCAATACCCACTACTTCCTGCTCCCCGGTGTCTCCGTGACGATCCTGCTCAATCCTCTCTAGCAATTGTTGTGCCTTTGCAGATCCTATGCACAGCCGACGCTGTAGAAAAGAAACTGATATATGCTCATGATCTTTACACAATTCCCTTGCCCTTGCGAGGAGGGGATCTTCTTCGACATATATCTTAGGATGTGCCGGTTCTGCGTATTGCATCTGATTTTTCCAGTGCTCGACTAGTCTATCAGTCTCTGCCCGAGAAATAAAGCATCCCTGTATACGGACAGGTTTAGGCGCATCCGATGGTAGATAGAGCATATCTCCTCGGCCCAGTAGCTTCTCTGCTCCCGTAGTGTCCAAGATTGTCCGAGAATCCACTTGGGAGACCACGGCAAAACTAATGCGTGTTGGAAAATTGGCCTTGATAATCCCGGTGATCACATCGACAGATGGGCGTTGAGTTGCTATTACTTCGTGGATTCCGGTAGCCCGTCCCATTTGAGCTAACCTGCAGATAAGGGGTTCTATTTCATTTGATTTTGCCATCATCAGGTCTGCCAATTCATCGATAACAAGAACCAGGTATGGCATCTTCTTCTCAATTTGATCGCTGCTGTTGTAGGCATGAATACTATTTACGCGTAAGCGAGCGAGTTGCTTGTATCTCTCATCCATTTCATGAACGAGCCATTTAAGAGCCTCTCCAGCTTTGTCACTCTCAGTGATAACTGGGGTGGCAAGATGTGGTAATCCACTGAAAGCGGTCAATTCCACCCGTTTCGGATCAATCATGATTAGTTGCAAATCCTCTGGGGTACAGTCAATTAATAGAGAAGCAATTACTCCGTCCAAGCATACTGTCTTTCCACTCCCAGTGGCTCCTGCAATCAGCATATGAGGCATCTTGCTCAGATCGCCAGACACCATGTCCCCACCAGATCCCTTCCCCAAGGCAATTGCCAGTTTTGAGCGACTGGAGGTCTTCTCAAAAGATGGACTCTCTATGACCTCTCGTAGAGACACGGTGGTCAGTGATGCATTTGGGACTTCTACACCAACCAAAGCTTTGCCGGGTACAGGGGCATCTACTCTGACATGTGGAGCTGCCATGGCTAGGGCGAGATCATTAGCCAAATTTGAGATCTTATCCACCTTAATCCTAGTGCGCGATACTTCCTTCCGTTGAACAATGGTATGACCATCGCTATCCTTTTCTCGGATATCCTTGAATTTACGGTCCCAACCAGGTTCTACCCCAAACTGGGTTACAGCTGGTCCAACATTAACTTCCACTACCCTAGCCTCAACGCCATAGCTAGCTAGTGCGTCTTCGAGACGGCGAGCCCTCTTTTCTACTTCTGTTTGGCTTAGTTCCACTCCCTGGATTTCATCGAGAAGACTTATGGGAGGCAATATCCATTTCCCAGAGTACCTGGAGTATGCAAATTGGGATTCTTGCGATAGGGGGAGACCATCCTCCCCTAGTTCTATGTCATAGTTGATGGATATATCTTCCATAGGTGCTACATCTTTCTCAAGGGTTTCAAGATCCTCTTCCTCCTCAAAGTCTTGCTCATCATAGGTCATTGCGGGCTTAGTGGTTTGACGTTTGAGTGCTTGGGGTGTTGGGGAATACATCTCTGTCCCTTGGGGAGTTGTTAGAGTTTGCCCTACTACCGGTGCTCCTATTTGAACATCTGTTGTGATATCATCTAGAGCAGTGGTATCTCCAATAAGAAGGTTAATTGGGTCGTCGAGTTCTTCGTCAGCAAGCATAGCGGGTGATTTGGAGTCCTTTGGGCTCGAAGGTGTGCGTTGTTTTTGCCACTTATCAGCAAGATTACGATGAATAGGATGTCTGGAGTAGAATTCACTTGCACGTCTACTGGCACTAGCAACCTCTTCGGCAGTAGCTTTGGTTCCCTCCCCCAGTGCTCGAGCGATTTGCCAACTGACGACCGGTGATATGACAATAACGCCCAGAAGGGTTATGGCCACCACTCGTACTATTCCTAGGATGCCTTGGCTTCCTACGATGGCCAATCCGATATCTCCACCAAGTGAAGTTTCTTCTAATGGTCCTGCAACTGGAGTGAATAATCCGAGCAATCCCCAGACGGCAATAGTGATTAAGATTGCTCCTACCCATCGCCGCCAGTACATAGTAAAGAGATAGTTTTTTTGTTGTTTCCAGAAGAGGAGTGCAGCAGCGACCAGGATTAATGGGGCAATTAGCCCCATTCCTACAGCTAAGAAGATATCATCCCAATACCAAATCAAACCTACCGCTAAAGCTCCGATTATCAGGAGCCATTTCAATAGGGATGACCGAATGATACTTATTAAAGTGATCATTTCACCTCAGCTAGAACATGCTCAGCTGACGTGATTGGTTTTCCGGTGCCGGCATTGGTGTGGGTTCAATATCTGCCAATAGGGCAGGAATCTTGAGCATGTCCTCTAATATAGTCTGGCGAAGCTTTTGTTGGTGGAGTGCTGCGGCAGGATGATACATTGGAAAATAGGTCACATTTCCCTTTTTACACCCTTTCCCATGGATCTTACTTATACTCTGTCCTTCGAAATATCTTGCCATGGAGTAGCGTCCCAAGGTAACGATCATTTTGGGGGAAAGCAATTCCAATTGCTTATCAAGCCAGGGGCGGCAGGTTTCTATCTCTACTGGCAAGGGATCCCTGTTTTCGGGTGGCCTGCACTTGATAACATTGCAGATATAAACCTCATTTCTCTTCTTGCCAATGGAGGTAATGAGCTCTTCAAGGAATTGTCCCGCTGGTCCAACAAATGGCCTGCCTTGCTGGTCTTCGTGATAACCGGGCGCTTCTCCAATGAATACAATCTCTGCTTTATCTGGGCCTTCACCTGGCACTACATTGGTTCGAGTTTGGGCTAGTTGGCATAATTGGCAATTGCGTACATCCTGGTAGAATTGTATTAAGTCATTCATAATATTTTCAGGTTAGCACACCACTCAGGTCCAGTCAATTAAAGGCAAGAATTTAAGCACATATGCTTGATAAGCTGCGTTATTTGCGGTTAAATATCCTTGAATTTAATGGATTCTTTTAGCTTATTTCATTTTAATGTTGAGGGAGGTTCATGAACAAAACAAGGCGTGTAGCAGTGGCAAAACATCGGCGTAAGGCAAAGAGAGATAGGGAAAGGCGGAAGGCAGAGACAGCCTAGAGATGAATAGAGTGTGCTTTCTGACAGGTAGTCCTGGTGTTGGGAAGACCACTCTCATTAAGAAGGCAATTGCCACTGTTGGATTCAAAGCTGGCGGTTTCTATACACAGGAGATCCGGGAGCATGGAACTCGGCTTGGCTTTGAGATAATCACCCTTGATGGACAAAGAGTAATCTTGGCTCATATGGGTTTTGCTAGCCCATATCGAGTGGGTAAGTATGGGGTGGATATCCAGAATCTGAACAATGTGGGTGTTGCTGCGCTTAGGAAGGCGATAGAGGATAGTGATGTAGTGGTTGTTGATGAAGTGGGCAAGATGGAACTGTTCTCCGATGCCTTTCGGAGTGCTGTGCTGGAAGCGGCTGCCAGTGGGAAAAAGGTGATTGGGACCATAATGTTGGCATCCCATCCCTGGGCTGACGAGATAAAACGAACCCCTAATATTACTGTGTTAAATCTCACCAAAACTAACAACGCACAAGTACTTCAAAACATCCTCAAATGGCTTAACTAAGAGATTCTATTACATCTGAATTTTACGGAGATGCAATCTAATGATCGATACAGCTAAACTCGTCGAAATGTTATGCAACCCAGAGATTTATCCAGACAATCCAGTCAAGACGGATTTTGTCCAAACTCAAATGTCGCTCATCTTTCTAACTGGTAGCTACGTATATAAGGTGAAAAAGCCTGTAGATCTTGGATTCTTGGATTACTCCACGCTAGAAAAGAGAAGGGAATTCTGTTTTCAGGAATTAAGACTCAACCAGCGACTCTGTCCAGGGGCATATTTGGATGTGGTGCCTATTGTAATGAACGGGGAGCACATTGCAATCGGTGGGCAAGGCGAGATTGTGGAATATGCGGTAAAGATGTGTCAGCTTCCGCGTGATCGAACTATGGATGTCCTGATTCGAGCGGGACAAGTGACTGAATCAATGGTGGAACATGCAGCCCAGAAAGTAGCGGAATTTCATCGCAATGCCGAAACCAATGAGGAGATTTCCAGCTATGGAGGTCTGGATACTATCAATACTAATACTGGGGAGAATTTCTCTCAAACCGAGAAGTATATAGGTCTTTCTATTACTGCAGAACAACATAAGAGAATAAAGGCTTATACTGAGAGTTTTATTGCTAGAAACACCGAGTTGTTTGATAAGAGGAGAAGCGAAGGTCGCATCCGTGATTGTCACGGCGATCTTCATGCTGCCCATGTTTGTTTTGCCGATGAGATCTGTATATTCGACTGTATTGAGTTTAACGATCGTTTTAGGTATGGTGACGTTGCTTCTGAGGTGGCGTTCCTGTCTATGGACCTTGATCGATACCAGCGCCCAGACCTTTCCCAAGTTTTCTATAGTGCTTATGTAGAAGCATCTGGAGATAAAGAGCTACTGCAATTGCTGAGCTTCTATAAGTGTTATCGTGCTTGTGTCAGGGGTAAGGTGGAGAGCTTTAAACTGGACGATCCTCTTATCGCGCAGGAAGAAAAGGATAATATTGTCTTTGTGGCTAGGAGATATTTCGAGTTGGCTGAATCCTATATAGTTGCATAGGGAATCATACTGACACCTGAAGAACGATCCAATATCTAGTGGGCAGTAGTTCTACAAAGTGTGGTTGAGCAATACAAACGAAATGATTATTGCCTTAGGCCCGAAACACATTGCTTGTCGGGCAAACCCTGCCTGTAATTGCGAGCGGAGCGAAGCAATCTCGAGTGTTTAGTCATGTCACCTTTCTAAGATTGCGTCTTCGCTGGTGTTCCCTGTAATTAAATAGCGAGTTTGTTTTTTCACAGCATCATGCGGATGGAGCTAAGGGCATAATCGTTTAGCTTAAAAGAGACCTCTCTTTCATGGAGTTTGAAAATATAGTAGCCAGTAATCCATCTAAGTGTAGACTGAAGCACCCGCTTCATTCGAGATGGGAGCTAGGGCTCTCATCTACCTAAGATAGGTAGTATGATTATGAAATGGAATTCTCATAGGTTGTGAATACAATCTTAGGGGAGCTAAACGACAAATCGTTTAACTGAATTCTCTCAGTCCCGTCCGTCTCTAAGGAATAGGTCGGGTGTGGACTATTTCTGGTAGTTGATAGAGAGATACGATTGTTAGCATTTCCCCAGGACACCAAGCTAGCTTGGTGTCACCTTGCAGTGAAAAGGAGATGAAGTAAGTTGAAGGAACCTTTTGCTAAATATATAGAGAATAACCTGGAATCCAACATACTGCTGATAACCTGTGGCCTTCCTGGCAGTTGGAAGACTGAGACAGCTGAGGAGATATCAAAGATTAAGGGATACCCCATCATTCGCACCGATCTGGTTAGGTTGGAGGTTCTCAAGAATGAGGACATATTCGATGAAAAGATAGCTGCGGATATGGACAAGCGTAGGATGGTGTATGACGAAGTGTTCAATAGGGCAGATCAAAGTCTAGCTAGTGGTGGAGGTGTAATATTGGATGCAACCTTTGTCACTCAGTCATTACGAAGGCGTGCAGCCGCAGTTGCGGCCAAACATGGCCGAACATTTGTCATCCTGCAAACGGATTGTCCTCAAGAGGTTTCTATATCACGCATTCTGAGACGAACTAAAGAGAACTACGAGTCCAATGCTTTGACAGAAGAGGCCTACCTTAATAACAAGAAGAAGTTCGAGTCGGTTGATTTGAATGATCTAAGGAGTCTCAATCCTAACCTCTCGATTGCTCACCTAAAGGTTGATACTCAGGCAGATCCTCCTGAAGATTGGTATATCATAGATGTGAAAAAGGTTTAAGTATATGAAGATCGATCTACACATCCATACCAAGACATGCTCAGATGGTAATCTGTCTATAGAGGATGTGTTCGAAGAGGCCCATCGTAGGGGTATCGAGTTTATTTCGATAACCGACCATGATTCTATAGACTGCCAAGAAAGGGCAATGGTTCTGGCAAGTGAATATAGGATGCACTATATCACAGGTGTTGAGCTGAACGTTTCATTTCGATTGCCAGGAAGCAAAGCAATATCTCTGGATTTTCTAGGGTATGGTTTTAGGATTCAAGATAGGTCCTTGACGGATAAACTCCAGATAATGCAGCAACGTCGAGAGGAACGAGCTCGCCAGATTCTAGATAACCTTAACAACGAGTTTGACAAAGAAGGCCTCAAGAGGTTCACCGAGCAAGACATGCAGAATATACAAGCTACAGTAGATGGGACGTTGGGTCGACCACATATTGCAAATTACCTTGTGGAGAAGAATATTGTTAGGGATAAACAGGAGGCCTTTGACAAGTATTTAGTGAAGTGTGATGTCCCAAAGTACCCATTATCACTTGCTGAGGCGTCAAGCCTGGTGCATGGAGCTGGGGGCATCTTGGTACATGCGCATCCTAATGATCCGCATGGGACATCACTAGCTGCCATCACTAGAGACTTGGAGGAGCAAACACACATAATAGAAACATATATGCTCGATTACATTGATGGTATTGAATGCTGGCACTCCAGAAATGATGTAAAAACTACTGCCCATTATGTTAAATTTGCTAGGAAGCGGAGGTTAATCATGACAGGAGGAACCGATTGTCATCAGAAACCTATCTTGATGGGTTCGTTGAACATACCAGATGATGTAGTAGGACAGTTTGATTATTAGGTGCAGTGGCGATGAGCGATGGTGAAATGGATATGCTGCTGAGTCCCTATTCTGCCTTAGACCTAACTAATGAAAGTGGATTCCTCTGTGGAAAGGTGCTGGCCGATCTTGGTGCAGATGTTATCAAGGTTGAACCTCCTGGTGGAGATGCGTCTAGGAACAGACCTCCTTACTATAAGGGCCAGGTGCATCCGGAAAGAAGTCTTTATTGGTTTGCCTACAATGCAAATAAACGAGGTATTACCCTAGATATTAACAAATCAGATGGAAAGAGATTATTCAAACAACTGGTCTCAACTTGCGATTTTGTCCTAGAGACATTTCATTCTGGTTACCTCGATGATTTGGGTTTGGGTTACGAGATGCTTGCTAAGACCAATCCCAGAATCATAGTCACATCAATCACACCATTTGGACAGACAGGGCCATACAAGGGTTTTAAAGCTTCGGACATTATAGCCATGGCAATGGGTGGTTTTATGTATCTTAGTGGGGATCCAGATCGGGCACCCGTACGTACCTTGCCTCCGCAATCATATGTTCATGCGGGTTCGGAGGCTGCTGTTGGCACCATGGTGGCTCATTATCATCGTGAATTATCAGGGCAAGGGCAACATGTGGATGTATCGCTTCACGAGTGCACTGTAGAGACGTCTATGAATGCCCATGGTTTCTGGGACCTTAATAGAGTTTACCTGAGACGTGCTGGTACATCTCGGATGGGGCTCAGTCAACAGGCTAAGCAGCGCCTTTTGTGGAAATGCAAGGATGGGCACGTTGCGTTTGCTCTTGTGGGGGGGGCGTTTGGAGCTTCCACCAACCGTGGCCTTGTAAACTGGCTTGAGGAAAAAGGCGTATCTGATGAATCTATCCGCAATATGGATTGGGATGGTTTCGATATGGCCACCGCAAGTCAAGAGCAAATGGACTCTGTCATTAGGCCATTGGAGAAGTTGTTCCTTATGCATACCAAAGCAGAGTTGTACGAAGGGGCACGTCAGAGAAACATGATGCTCTATCCAGTGGGTACCACTCAGGATATTTGCGAAGATTCTCAACTTGAGGCAAGGAGATTCTGGCAAGAAGTTGAGCATGTCGAGTTGAATACTTGCATTAGATATCCTGGGGATTTTATCAGGATGTCCGAAACACCATGCCGAGCACAACATCGTGCACCTCTTATTGGGGAACATAACCAAGAAGTATATGGGGAAAAACTTGGACTCTCTGTAGAAGATCTTGTGGCTCTCAAGGGCAGTGGGGTGATCTAATGCAACACCAAGTCTTTGAAGGGGTGAAGGTGGCTGATTTTAGTTGGATTGCA
The DNA here is from genome assembly GCA_034189315.1 of Chloroflexota bacterium. Taxonomy (GTDB): domain Bacteria; phylum Chloroflexota; class Dehalococcoidia; order UBA2247; family JAXHVC01; genus JAXHVC01. Next base: position 21,319 of record JAXHVC010000216.1, read on the forward strand.
GCTGGACCATGGACAACCAAATATTTGGCAGACCATGGTGCTACAGTTATCAAGATGGAATCGGAATCTCGGCCAGATATGCTTCGAGCATGTCCTCCATATAAAGGGGATGTGCCAGGAATGAACCGAACCAGCTATTTCACCATGTATAACAATAACAAATACAGCATGCATCTCAATCTCAATCTACCTAGAGGTATTGAAGTAGCTAAGAGAGTTGTGGCTTGGGCGGATGTGGTAGCAGAAAGCTTTGGGCCAGGACGAATGAAGCTCTGGGGCCTTGACTATGAGGAGCTTAAGAAGGTAAAACCGAGTATAATCATGTACAGCACAACCCAACAAGGGCAAACCGGTCCCGGGGCATCCCAACCGGGATTTGGAACACAGTTGACTTCGCTGGCTGGTTTTACATACCTAACTGGCTGGCCGGATCGAGAACCCTCACTACCTTATGGTGCCTACACCGATACGATTGCGCCAAGGCTTGCGACTGCTGCGCTTATCGCTGCTTTAGACTATCGACGTCGCACAGGTAAGGGCCAGTATATCGAGTTGTCTCAGTTTGAGGCTGCTGTTCATTTCATATCCCCGGTGATTCTGGATTATCAAGTCAATGGAAATATAGCGCAGAGGAAGGGCAACCTTTCCTCAATCGCTGTCCCACATGGAGCCTATCCTTGTCGAGGGGACGATCGATGGTGTGTTATTGCAGCATATACAGAGCAAGAATGGCAATGTCTTTGCACTACAATGGGGAATCCTATATGGACGCGGGACTTGAAGTTTGCCACACTGATAGATAGAAAGAAAAACGAGGAGGAGCTTAATGTTCTAATAAGTGAATGGACAATGCTATATAATGCAGAGGAGGTTATGATTCGTCTTCAAGAAGCAGGAGTGCCTGCTGGAGTAGTAGAAACTGCAGAGGACATCTACTCAGACCCTCAATTACAGCATCGACATCACTTCTGGAAACTGGTACATCCCGAGATGGGTGAGCATTCCTATAATAGTCCTTCATTCAGATTGTCCAAGACACCTTGCCAGTTGGATAGGCCTGCCCCGTGTCTAGGGCAGCATACTGAGTATATATGTACTCAGGTTCTTGGCATGACTGATGAAGAATTTGTAGAGCTGCTTACTGAAGGTGTCCTACAATAGGTGCTAATCTCAATGATCACTTATTAATCTAAAGGAGACCAAGATGGGAGATAGGTCGAGTGAGATTGTGATAGGTGTTCCGACGATAGAGGATGGAGAGATCACAAAATACCACTTGATGGGGCAGGATAGTAAAGTGGTATCTGGGTATATAACCCAAAAGGTCAATAAGGTGCGGGATGGCGACAAGGAATGTTACAGTATCTATACTAAGACCGAGTATGTGGAAGGTGGTTTAATTGAGGAAACCTCTGTTGTCCAGATTGAAGAAGGCCCAAGACCCGTGTCTACCGATCGCGTAGTGAAGAGCAGGACTGGTACTATTCTGTTGGATGCAAAACAGATATTTAGGGATGATTCCCTTGCAGTACCTTGCAATCCCACTCTTCCAGGTGTAGATGGGCTTTCATTCTGTCTTAGAGGATGTAGATTTGAACCAAAGAAGAAGATTGAGATAACAGCAATGTGTCTAGAAGGAACATCGCTGAGCATGCATGGTAGTGTTTCCAAAGACAAGGTTACTGTCCCAGCGGGTACTTTCACATGCTACAAAGTGGAGCTGGTCGCACGGTTGACTGATACAATGGGGGTCAAAGCTCCACCTGGGATGGGGGGTATAATTGATCATTTTATGCCAACAATTCTTCATTGGTATACTGAACAAGAGCCTCACTATTTAGTTAAGTTTGAAGGCATGCCGTTATCCAGTTCGGCGACAGTCCGAAGACAGTCAGTAGAAGGAGAACAAGCTGTGCAGGAATTGCTCAGTATTGGAGAGTAAGATATAGAATGAGACAAGCGATGAGGTTTGGTATTGGGAAGATGGATGTTGCTTCCTGCCTCCACATCCTTGCATAAAGATTGAAGGGAGTCACACAGTATGGGCACAAAGCCAACAAGTCAATGCGACATCAAGGACATTAGTCTGGCAGGAGATGGCGCACGACGCATTGAATGGGCATCTCGCGAGATGCCTGTGCTTAAACTAATCGGAGAGAGGTTTACTAAGGAAAAACCGATAAAGGGAGTCCGTGTCTCTGCTTGTCTACATGTCACTACTGAGACGGCGAATCTTGCCTTGGTCCTCAAGGCTGGAGGGGCTGATCTGGCCCTTTGTGCCTCAAATCCCCTCAGTACACAGGATGATGTGGCGGCGTCTTTGGTCCATGATCACGGAATACCGGTATATGCAATTAAGGGAGAGGATGATCAGACCTACTATAAGCATATTCATTCTGCTTTGGATAGCGCTCCTCAGATTACGCTTGATGATGGTGCAGATCTAGTTAGTACCTTGCATAAGGAGCGAGATGATCTCATTGCCAATATCATTGGTGGTGCAGAGGAAACCACAACAGGAGTGATTCGACTTCGCAGTATGGCGCAGGATAAGAAACTCAGGTATCCGATGATTGCTGTCAACGAGGCGGATACGAAACATTTCTTCGACAATAGATATGGCACCGGGCAGAGCACCATTGATGGAATTACTCGTGCCACCAACATCTTGTGGGCTGGCAAGAAGGTTGTTGTCTGCGGTTATGGATGGTGTGGACGTGGATTGGCCACCCGTGTGAGGGGAATGGGCTCTCAGGTAATTGTTACCGAAGTAGACCCAATTCGTGCTCTAGAGGCGCTTATGGAAGGTTATGCAGTGATGCCCATTTCTGAAGCTGCCAAGATCGGTGATATATTCATATCGGTAACTGGTGGACGAGATGCAATAGATAAGAGCCATTTCCCATTAATGAAAGATGGGGCTATCCTATCCAATAGTGGACATTTCAATGTGGAGTTGGATATTGCCAATCTTGAGAAGATGGCAGTATCGAAGAAAGGGTTGCGTGCCTATGTAGATGAATATACCTTGTCTGATGGAAAACGCATTATTCTGCTGGGCGAAGGTAGACTGATTAACCTGGCAGCTGCAGAAGGGCATCCAGCAAGTGTGATGGATATGAGTTTTGCGAATCAAGCGCTATGTGTAGAATGCTTGGTCAAGGGCGAAAAACTAGCCCCTGCAGTTTATCCAGTTCCCAAAGAAGTTGACTGTGAGGTGGGAAGGCTAAAGCTCGCATCGATGGGAGTGAGTATAGATGAGTTAACTCCAGTACAAAAGCAGTACCTCGAAAGCTGGGAGGGTGGTACCTAGGATTTTGTGCTGATTATGTGAAGCTGTTTAAGAAGAACAGTACGAGTTACTATATCTGATCAATACATTGTGTCATGATCCTTATGCTGGTGGTCATGGCACAATTCCTGTTTTTTCTGAGATATTTGGACAGTATCCTTGAGAGTCTTAATATGTATATTTTTCCAGTGGATAGACCGGAACAGGTAGATAATATCCAGGATATACAAACTGTGTGCGTAGGCAGTGTATAATTTGTAACATACTTAATATTAGCACCTATCTTTAGTCTAGACGATGTGTGGTAAAATATAGCTGATAACGTCTCAATACGTCATTTTGATGGAAGGGCACAGGGTTTGTGTGGGGGCTAGATTCTATTTCAAGTCATTGCGCATTTACTGTATTCTTGATGCATAATGACTCTACTTCGACCTAAGGACAGTTGGGGCAAAATTGTCACAGATTGTCGGGAATAAGATGCGATGCTAAGGAACCTAAAACCAGTGCTCTTCAGCAAGCAGTCTGTGTTGCGTGTATCCTAGGGGATTAGGACCTCAAATATAGGGAAGACTTAACTCAATACTAACTTAGGAATCGTCAGAATTACGGAGAACGTTTAAGTCGAAACAAGCACTAAATGGCCGGTTGATGGTAGTTGTTTGGTTAGTCTCATGGATAGACTGCAATCGCTAAATAGTATTACAGGAGTGACTCAAGTTAGGTCTCTAATTGGAACTACTTTCTACTTTCACTCTAAGACTAATCTCCAATGTATCAGCAGAGTTGACATGCTCACAAAGCATGGACTTCAGGTCGGGATAAGGAAGGGGACGGGGTGATTTTTACCTCTGCAGATTTTGCTTTTCGGCCTCCACCGCAGGTTAGCCGAGCTCTTCAGATTCTTATAAAACCAGCCGCAAGGTATCCATTACCATATCCAGTTTCCACCAGTCCTTTGGTTCTAGAAAGGGTTGTGGATGCTATCCGAAGAGTTAGTGATGCAGATATCGTCATTCTTGAGACTTCTGCACATGGTGAGCCCATGAAAGAGATCTATAAAACGCTGGGATACAATTTCCCAAGAGTCCAGACAATGGATGTCAGGGATTGTGTTCTAGTGGAGGTTGAGAATCCGCTTCCTCGGCCATTTGCTCTATCTACCTTTTGGCTGCCAAATCTGGTATTATACTGCGATTACTCTATAAGCATCTGTCCATTCTCTGTGTCTGAGGGACGGGGCAACTTCAGTATTATGAATCTTCTAGGATTACTTCCCATGAGTAAGTATGGGGGTGAGTATAGGTCTGGGTGGGGGATTCTGAATAACCTTGGCATAGACAGGGTTATAGCAGATCTGTATTTCACTCTTCCATTCGACCTTGGCATCGTAGATGCGGGGAAGAAATTCTACACTCAAGGAGACGATTTTACGCGAGGTACAGAGGAACCCTATAATAGGGTCTTTGTCGGTGAGCCCCTTGAGGTTGATAGAGAGGTCGCAGACATTACTGGAGTCGAGGCCGAATATCTAACGCTGATTGAGACGGCGAAACCTCAAGTCGAGTATTAAGAACTATCTGAGGGGGTTGATATTGCAACATGCTGATATAGAACCGCGCTATCATATTGATCCTGAACGCAGTAAGGAGATCAATCGATCGTTTATGGTTCTAGCATCGAGTCGCCTATGCCCTGAGTGTCAAGGTAAGGTGGAATTGATAGAAGGAAATGAGGTGGAGCTTGGCCGGGTAATTGGAGAATGTTGTGCCAAGAAGTTAGATTATATAGGTCCTCGTTTACCTGTTATGGAAACCTTATTCCGGCTTATGTTAGCCAATAGCAATGAACCCCTAACCCTTAGAGAACTGAATCAACAACTAAGGGATATTCGGGCAGGTAATTTTGTTCCTTCAGTAGATGTGCTACAACACCTATTAGAACATGACGTGTACTATGGTTTCAAGCAGATCCCTATGCCAGAAGCGGAGATACCACTTGAAGAAGATAGTGATAACGTCGATGGCGAATATGACGATATGATTATGCATCTGGATGATATTGAAGGGCAAGGTGATGAGGAGGTTGAAAACGAAGAAGGTGATGAAATAGATACGGATTAGTAACAGTTAGCCACGACAAACGCAGATAATATCTTTCCAGGAGCACTCAAGTGAAAAGGAAGTATGATGTTATTGTTGTGGGTGGGGGCCCCGCAGGAATATTTGCTGCCTTGGAATTGAGCCGGGACTCTGAGTTGGATGTCCTGGTTCTAGATAAAGGTAGAGATATTGATGATCGGGTTTGTCCGAATTTTTCAAGAGGGGGAGGATGTCATTCCTGCCCCTCTTGTCATTTGGTGAGTGGTTGGGGAGGAGCTGGTGCCTTTAGCGATGGGAAGTTAACCCTATCCTCCAGTGTCGGAGGACATCTGACAGACTATCTGGATACCCAGAGTACGGATAAACTGATAGATTATGTAGATAATATCTATCTTGGTTTTGGCGCGAATGATAAGGTCTTTGGTATTGGGGATGAGGTGGAGGGTATTAAGAGAAGGGCCAGTTTAGCGGAGCTACGCCTCGTTCCGGTTGCTATTCGCCACTTGGGTACAGAATGTGCTCATATCGTGCTTAAGGAGATGAAGAAACACCTGTCAATGCAGGTGGATATTGAGTTGCGCAAAGAAGCTAGACACATAGTGACCGATGGTGACACTGTGAAGGGTGTGGAGCTGGAGGACGGCAATAGGGTCTTGAGCCAATACGTATTGGTTGCCCCTGGTAGGGAAGGAGCCGATTGGTTGGTTAAAGAGTCGGATCGGTTGGGTCTCACTCTAAAAAACAATCCTGTGGATGTTGGAGTTCGTGTGGAAGTACCCGCGGTGGTAATGGAAGGACTTACTAGCGTCCTCTATGAGTCCAAGCTAGAGTTCTATACCAAGGCATTCGATGACAAGATCAGAACCTTTTGCATGTGTCCTGGTGGTGAGGTTACTGTTGAATCTACAGGTGGAAGCGATCCTGTGGTAACGGTAAATGGCCATAGCTATGCTAACTCTAAGAGTGATAATACTAACTTCGCATTGTTGGTCAGTAGCTCCTTCACAGAACCATTTCGCGAACCAATTGCCTACGGCAAGTACCTGGCACGCTTAGCGAATATCATTAGTGGTGGAGTGCTTGTACAACGCTTGGGTGATCTGTTAAGGGGTAGGAGATCGACTGCTGAACGCATTGAACGAGGGGTGGTCAGGCCAACGTTGCATAGTGCCACACCGGGAGATCTCAGTTATGTTCTCCCGTATCGTCATCTTAAGGACATTGTCGAGATGCTCGAAGCAATGGATAAACTTGCCCCTGGAGTTGCTTCCCATCATACTCTGCTTTATGGAGTAGAAGTGAAATTCTATTCTTGCCATCCCAAACTAAGTAAACATATGGAATCAGAGGTTAAGAACCTATTTGCTGCAGGTGATGGTGCAGGTGTAAGCAGGGGGTTGATCCAAGCCTCTGCCTCTGGGGTAGTTGCAGCACGTGAAATACAGAAAAGGGTTCGTCAGGCTTCGAAACTCAAGCAGAGACAAGAAATCACCAGTTAAAACTTGTTGATACTATAGAATAAGTCCAAATAGCAGTAGCGATGCAACTTTGCGACCTGTTGTTGGTATGTAAACAATGTGGGGCGAGAGGCTAGCTCTGGTGCTAAATAGACTGTTCTGTAACCCCGTTGAGCGATCTATTAGCAAATCAGCTTTGTCTGTTGATGGTGTTGGTTTCATCTAGTAATAGAGCCGATCCTGTTACGACCAGAGTCTGATTGATCCTATAAATGATTAGGATGATAGATAATAAGCTCATAGCCGTACTAGAAACAACAATGGGTTTACTAGGCTTTTCTATGCAAAGCGGGACCGCGCTTTGACTGTAGGTTATCTCCAAATGCACCTGAGCGGTCAGTTGCAGCATAGAACAAGAGCTATATTACCCCTCTTGGAGAGCTGCAAACTATGTCCTCGTGGGTGCGGAACGAATAGATCGTTGGGGCAGAGGGGTAGATGTCGCACTGGTAGGGAGGCCATTGTGGCCAGTTATGGCCCACACTTCGGAGAAGAGTCTCCTCTGATAGGACGTTGTGGTTCGGGTACTATATTCTTTTCTAACTGCAACCTTGAGTGTATATACTGTCAAAACTATGTCATTAGTCAGAGTGGTGAAGGTAGGGAATTTACCAAAGAAGAGCTGGCTGATGTTATGCTTTATCTTCAGCGGCAGGGATGTCACAACATCAATCTGGTCACACCGACACATGTGATACCACAAATCTTGGAAGCCCTGCTGGTGGCGGTGGAACAAGGGCTCGATATTCCACTTGTGTATAACTCTGGTGGATACGAATCTGAAGCAACCCTACACCTACTGGAAGGGATTATCGATATCTATATGCCAGACATGAAATACGCCGATGCCAAAATCGGATTGGAGTGTTCTGGTGTGGACAACTACCCAGAGATCAATAAGGCAGCAGTTAAGGAGATGCATCGTCAGGTTGGTGATCTGCAAGTGGACGGAAGGGGTGTGGCTACAAAGGGACTTCTAGTGCGTCATTTGGTGTTACCCTCTGCCATGGCAGGCACTGCTGAGGTTGCCAGATTCCTGGCACAGGAGGTAGCTATGAGCACATACCTTAACATGATGAATCAATATCGGCCATGCTATAGAGCCAATCGGATACCATCCTTAGCACGGCAATTGAGCAAACAGGAATTTATTCAAGCTATTGAGTTAGGACAGTGCGAAGACCTTAAGAGAATGTATGTGAACAATAGATTGCTTCATTCAGAGGTGTCTGCACATGGACGATGATATGGCTTGCATACATGCTATTGTTGAGGGGCGGGTTCAGGGTGTGAATTTTCGAGTGTTTGTACGAAACCATGCACAGTCATTGGGTATCACTGGATGGGTTCGAAATCTAACTGGATTCAAAGAGGTTGAGGTATGGGCAGAGGGTAAAAAGGGATGCTTGGATCAACTAGTAGAGCAAATACAACAAGGCCCTCGTCTTGCTAAAGTAAACCACATGCAACTCGAATGGGGTAACTATCAAGGGACTTATGACGATTTTCAGATCAAAAGAGGCTAAGAATTGGACTCACTCAGTTCCTCTAGCCAAGTCTTAAGGAGCTTTTGATCATTTAGA
>JAXHVC010000217.1:0-12046 GCA_034189315.1 Chloroflexota bacterium
CCCCCGCCATCAGCTTCGGCATCCGGGCGAGGTTGTAGGCGGCGAGGGCGAGGTGAAGGCCGTGTGCGGTGCGGTCGAGGCCTCGGAACCGCGACTTTCGCCAGGCGGCGACGGTCTTGAGGGTATACGTTCTTCGTAGGTTTCGATATGGCCATATAGCATGGTGCAATTGCTGCGTATCTCCATTTTGTGTGCAATACGATGAATGTCCAACCATCGACTTGCACCTGCCTTACCTGGAAAGAGTTGCTTCTGTATTCTCGAAGAGAATATCTCTGCCCCCCCACCAGGCATTGAATCTAATCCTGCTGATTTTAGTCTGGATAGAGCTTCTTGGGGTGATACTTTCCACCGCCGATCGAAGAAATCGATCTCCGATGCTGTAAAGGCCTTGATATGTGCAGATGGAAAGTTATTGTGTACAGATTGTACCATTTCTACATAGTATTCAAATGGCCAGTCTGGGTGGTGTCCACCTACTATATGGATTTCCCTAACTTCTTTATCTATCGAAGCGAGTATCTCTTCGATACTCATTTCGTAGGCTTCCGGGTCTCCTCTTTTCTTAGAGAAGTCACAGAATTTACATGAGAAAGTGCATATATTGGTTGGGTTGATCTGCCGATTAATAACATAGAAGACATAGTTTGCCGTGTTGCGTGTCTTGGCCCAATTGGCCATTTGCCCCACTGCGGCGAAATCCGGGGAACTATACATATAGAGGCCTTCCTCATCAGACAGTCTGGTTCCAGCCCGAACCTTTTCCCATATTGGAACTAAGTGCTTGTCTGTGAATACTAGCCCATCTATTTCCAGTATTCTTCCCATCGGTTGTCCACCTTCTTTACAATAGCAGGGTCCATCTCTAGTATGTCAGAGTACTTAGGTTTCATGGTGGCATCGATTCCCATCACTCCCCCATAGGTTGTGGTGCATCCCCTTGTTTCCATCTGGGAGAATACAATATCCTTCACCACGTCGAAGCGAACCATCAACCCCCACATTAGTTGGGTATCATCTGAGAGGTCAATATCGTCGCTGACAGCAGCTATCATCTTTAATCCCGAGTGTTCTAATAGGCGTACCAAACGTTGAACGATTTCGCGGCCTTTATCCTTTACTTTTACTACTAACAAGGTATCTTCCAATACCCTGAAGTCGAGTGCCTCGGGGCATAGAGTTTGGACATCTTCAGTAAAGGGTTTGATGGTTTGGACAGGCCGTTTTGAAGTGGCATCCATGATTAGCTTGCCACCGACATTCATTTTACCGGATGTGAAGTCTAATGTATCTAATGGCCCCTGAGATAATATCAGACAATCGGCCTCGACGAAGAAATTCTCCCGGATCGCTATTAATACCGCATATGGATCGCGGACATCTACCGAGGAATCGACTAGGACAAGACATTTTGTAAGAGTGACCTGTCCTTCCCCCAGCAATCCCATAGCAACCCTAATTGGCTCCATTTCATATCTATGACGGGTTGATACTACCAGCAGGTTATGGAATCCTGCATCGGAATAAGCCCACAGATCTATTACTCCAGAATGAGTGATCTTAACAAACGGATTGAGTAGCTCCTGAATGGCATTGACCATATAGCAGTCTTCTTGTGGTGGTTTGCCGACTACAGTGGCAGGATAGATAGCGTTCTTACGATGTGTGATAGTCTTCACATAGAATACAGGAAATTCGGCAGCATCTGAGTAGTGCCCCAGATGATCACCGAAAGGACCCTCTATCCTCCGTTCATGGGGGGGGACTATGCCTTCCATTATGAATTCGGCATTTGCTGGTACTCGGAGACTTATAGTCTTAGCATCGGTCATACGGGTTGCCTGATGGCGCAGTAGTCCGCTGAACATCACTTCGTCCATACCATCTGGCAATGGCATAGCAGCGCACAAGATCATGGTTGGGTCCCCACCAAGGATCACAGCTGCTTCTAGAGGGATATCTTTCTGTTCTGACTGGTAGTAATGAAATGATCCACCTTTCTGGATCTGCCAATGCATTCCTGTAGAGTCCTTTGAGAAAACCTGTAGACGATACATGCCGAGATTCTTATGGCCTGTATCTGGATCTTGCGTATAAATCATCGGGAGAGTAAAGAACCGGCCACCGTCTTCTGGCCAGCATTTGAGTACTGGTAATGCACATAGGTTTGTGGGGTGTTGAATTACCTCTTGGCATGGACTGTGTTTTGCTTTAGCTAACCGAAATGATATGAGACGATGAAGAAAACTACGATGTTCCCAGAACGCCCCGATGGATGGTGGACTTAGGCGTTCCATGAAATGCCGGATTTCTTCGCCTAAAGCTGCAGGAGGTCTTCCTAACGCCATTTCAATGCGTTTTTCGCTGGCCATGAGGTTGATTGCTACCGGGAATTGAGAACCCTTTACCTTTTCAAACAGAAGTGCTGGGCCCTTTTCTCTTACTACACGGGTGGCGATTTCTGTTATTTCCAACTCGGGATCAACCTCTACCTTGATACGATGAAGCTCCCCCGCTCCTTCGAGTGCTAGTATGTAGGATTGTAGGTCTGGATAGGGCATATTATTTCCAACCTTCCTCTCTTGTTCCAACCACACTGCTAGTCCCAGATTGCCACCGTGGAGCTAATCGATTAGGAAGCCCCAACCTATCCAAGACACGTCCTACAAATGCGTCCACCAAGTCGCCAATGGTCATTGGATGGTGGTAGAAGAAATGTGTCATGGGCATGATCTCTCCACCTGCTTCAGTAATGGTAACCATATTTCTAAGGTGAATAAGGCTAACTGGAGATTCCCTGGGCACTAGTACAAGACGGCGTCTTTCCTTGAGCACAACATCGGCTGTTCTTTCGATGAGATTAGAAGATATGCCGGTGGCTATTCGACCTAGGGTGCCCATAGAGCATGGTATTATTACCATGCCAGCTACGGGAAAGGAGCCGCTGGCTATTGCTGCAGCTAAGTCTCCGTGATCTAGAAGTTCAAGGGATTCATCAGGACATCCTATGAACTCTCTCCATTGGTGTTGTCGACTAGTCAATTCGCTATTTGATTTAAAACCAAGTTCCAGCTCCAGGATCTGTTCACCTGTGGGAGAGATGATTAGCTTGACTGCATGACTCAAACCAAGGATTTCCTGTAGTACCCTTTTGGCGTGGATTACTCCACTTGCCCCTGTAATTGCCACAACATAGGTTGCCATATGTTATTCCTACCCTAATAAAACATCTGCCACAACGAAACCGAAAAACACGATGCTAATAATGCCGTTCATAGTGAAAAACGCTTCATTTAATCTCGATAGATCATGTGGTGAGATGATCCGATGCTCGTGTACTAGTAAAATTAAAAATGAGATAACACCCAAATAGAAGAAGACTCCTGTTCCGATAAGTACACCAGCTATAGTAATGGTGACTATAGTACCCAAATGAAATAATCGAGCAATAAGCATGCCCCTCTCGATCCCAAAATCTGCGACTATAGAGTGAAGTCCTTGTTCACGATCTGATTCCACGTCTTGACAAGCGTATAATATGTCAAATCCTGCTACCCATAGACCGGCTCCTATCCCTAGCACCACCACCCCGAATGGCATCTCTCCCGTTACTGCGAGCCATACTGCGGGTGGCACCATTAGATACACTAATCCAAGCACAAGGTGACAGGCCCATGTGATCCTTTTCGTATAGGGGTAGGCGACCATGGGTATAACGACAGCGGGCATTAGGTAGCGGCAAATCTCGCTCAACTGAAAGGTTGCAGCCATGAAAATCGCTAGTGCAATTAGGCTGAACAACAGTGCCTTTGCCTGGGATAGTGCACCAGAAGCGATAGGTCTCTCTCTGGTACGTGGATTGCGAGCATCAATTTCCGAATCGATGATACGGTTAATTCCCATGGCAAATGTGCGTGCTCCGACCATTGCCAGGGTAATCCATAGGATGTTGTTAGGAGAGGGGATGCCTGATTCAACCAGGAATAGGGTTAAGTACGCAAACGGTAGGGCGAAAATGGTATGTTCGAACTTAATAGACCTGAGGAAAATGGCAACGCTCTTGCCTGTCCTGACACTGTCTGAGGACAGTGGCTCTCTGTTCAATAGATACTACCCTCCATATTAGGGGCCAGTATATTCTACCGTTCCCCCACTTCGCTCAGACCAGCTTTGGCCAAAACCCCGCTGGTCTTATATATCCCTATACGCATTTGTGTTGTTGAACTAGATTGGTCAAGTGCGATAGTACAACACAAAAACCGACGGTTAATCGGTGTCCCGTGTACTGCTCGTAATGATTAGTTATGTATGTGTCTTGTGGCCAAGGAGTCTTGACGGCAAGAAAAGAATACTCTTTATTAAAGCTAAAGACGCATCCACTACAATCCCAACGATGCGAAATGGTATTGACAATACCCAGATAACAGGCCACATGATCAGCACTATTATTGCAGCTGGCCAACAGATCACAAATAGTAAAGCCCAGATAGTTAGACCTAGCAATACTTTCATATTCGCCATCCTCGCATAATAAATGCCATTATAAGGGAGTTTGCCCTATTCTTCCAATGGTAGTTATTGAGTCGCTAATAATTGCAGTATGGCATTTTGGGACGTATGACAAAGAAGGGGTGAGAGTACTCCTTTAACCTAGCTGGATCCAGATGATCGCAACAAGACTAGGAACTCTTTATTTCCCTCAGTCCCTAGAATTGGAGAAGCTGTTAATCCCCCCAGCCGAAATCCGTGGTTGATACTCCAGGCAAGAAATTGGCCTAAAACTGTAGCATGAAGTAGTGGATCCCTGACAACACCACGCTTCCCGACTTGTCCCTTCCCGACTTCAAACTGGGGTTTAAGGAGAACTATAAGTTCTCCTGATTCGCCTAATAGTTCAGACACACTGGGAATGATCTTACGCGCGGATATGAATGAAACGTCGATAGTTATGAGATCAACCTGTTGGTCTATGGGGATGGGGTATCGAGCATTGGTACGCTCTAATACCTCTACTTGAGGGTTAATCCTAAGACGATAGTCCAATTGCCCATAACCAACGTCTACAGCGTAGACCTTGCTTGCTCCTCGCTTAATCAGACAATCAGTGAATCCACCAGTAGATGCTCCAACATCCATAGCGACCTTGGAGCTAACATCCATTTGAAAATCATTCAGGGCATGATCAAGCTTCAACCCTCCTCTGCTTACAAAAGGTGGGGAGCCTAGGACTCTAATATCGGAATCCTCCCTGATAAGATGTCCAGATTTGGTAACCATGGTCCCATTTACTATTACCTCACCTGCCATCACTCTGGCTTTTGCTTTTTCTCTGTTTTCAACCAATCCTAGTTGTACCATCAAGGTGTCTAAGCGCGTTCTAGTCACATCGTTTCCTCCTTCTCCTGCTTGGGATCATTCTGCCCGAGGTGAATTAGAGCGTCTTTTGTTATAACTCCAACGATGGTATCCTCATCTACGATTACTAATTGGTCGATATCATATTCTTCCATCTGTTCCAGCGCACTGAGTGCACTTTGGTCGGCACTAATCGTTAGGAATTGTCGTGGTTGATGCATGACTCCAGTCACAGAGGTGAATGCCCACAGTTGCCGTGGAACTGAGTTAACGCCACGTAGAGTGATCACCCCTGCCAGTTTTCCTCCCTCAGCTACAGGAAGGTAACTGTATCTGGTTGGCATAATGTGTTCTTGAGCGAGCTGCTGGAGATTGAGTGATGCAGACACAACACAGCGAGGAGTTTCTATGGCCATGACCTGGTTTACTGTGAGGTCTTCTAGATTATGGCGAATGACAGTTTGCTGATAGCTCACAGATGCTGCGTTCTGTAGGAACCATCCAAAGAAGGCAAGGTATAATCCACTGAAAGGATCGAATCCTTGATACTCTGCACTAAGAAGCATCACAGCGATGCCAGCGAGCATGACGGTGAAAGCTATCCCTTGTCCTATTGTTGATGCGATCTGAGTAGCTAGGCGATAGTTCTTTGTGATCCACCAAAAAAGTGCTCTCACCACACGTCCACCATCCAAAGGGAATCCAGGCAACAGGTTCAAGATAGCCAATAGTAGATTTATTACCACTAGTGCAAAAACTGGATTCCCTGCGAAGGGATCGCTAAAACTATCTCTTGTGGCGAACCAAATTCCACAAAAGAACATTGCTATTAGGAAACTACACATTGGACCTGCTAGGGCAACTGCAATCTCTGCCCAAGGCCGTGTTGCCTCTTTTGCGGTCTGTGCCACTCCTCCCAGCACGAACAGAGTGATTCGTTTTACCGGAATGCCATATCTAATGGCAAGCAGACCATGACTGACCTCGTGGGCAATTACTGACGCAAAGAGCAGTAAGGCGGTGGCCAAGCCACCACTAACCCTAACTAAGATAGATTCACCTTTGGGAAGGATAACACCGGATTGAGAGAAGGTGAATATGATGATGACAAGGATTAGGAGCCAACTGAAGTGAATATATATGGGAATACCAAAGACTTTGCCAATACGCAGAGACCAGCTCATAGTCTCCCTTTCTAGGCGTGGTTCACCCTCGAAACGAGAGGCTTTGATAAGACCAGCCCTTGTTAGTGTTGGCTGTCCATTGTCCCCCGCAGACCCTTGTGGACTATCGAACAGTATCCTCTTGCTCATCCTTGCAGGAGCCGGAAAAACCGGCCGTGTCTTCTTCCTCCTCTTCCCCATTCAATTCGGGAGGAGCTACAAGGAAGGCATCGCCAGATTGTTGCTCTCTTATGTACTTCTCTCTGCTGGATCTCAGCATCGAGGCAAAGAATTGGCACTCATATCCCCTGCTAGTGTATTCGCTCTCCCAAATAGGATCAAATATATCTGCAACCTTCTGGGAGTAGTCGTCCAAAGCGGAGGCAAATTTGGTGACCAATACTTCGCTTTCAGGATGAGTTGGGTATGGTTGATGCTTGTCAATTATCTCTCTAAGGACATAAGGATGGTCGATAATAGCGCATGGACGTAGGAGATTGTGGCTATATGGCTGGCGATTTCTGAAGGCCTCAAAGAATGATGAGTTGAGGCATTCCTTCAATGACTTTTCCTTAACATTATCTGTGGCAAAGTGAATGAAGATACAAGGTTCCATATCACCGTTGGAATTGATGTGGAAGTAGTTTTGTCCACCAGCAATACAACCGGCTGTGAACGGAGCATCATTCCAGAAGTCTATGGTGATAATGGGCTTATAGGTGCGAATGCGTTCAGCCCCGAGCTCCCTCATTTTCAAACGTTGCTCGGGAGTTGGCATCAATCTAGGATTGGGGCTCTTACCAACAGGGATATATAGGAAATGCCATCCTAAAAAGCAACCTTTTTCAATTAGCATATCATTGAATTCATCACTTATGACGGTATCGACATTGAAGCGACTGACCATTGAAGAGTATCCAAATGGTACTCCCCTTTTATGGAGGTTATCCATTCCTTCCATTATCTTGCGGAAGACACCTTTCCCGCGGCGCCTATCCGTCTCTTTTTCGAAACCTTCTATACTGATTAGTGGTACCACATTGCCTAGCTTGGCAAGCTTGTCCGCTAATTCATTTGTGAATAGGGTACCGTTAGTAAAGACTTGGAAAAAGACATCGCTATGCTTTTCATAGATTTCTAACATATCATCCCGAATGAACGGCTCACCACCTAGTACGAACACGTTATACATGCCCATATCCTTACCTTCGGTAATCACCTTGTCGACAATCTCTAAAGGCAAGTCCTTGTCTGGTTCACGGTTGTACATTGCCGCATAGCATCCACCACAGTTTAAATTGCAGCGCATGCTGGGACTAATCAAATAGGTGATAGGAACAGTCCCACACTCTTCTCTTGTTAGCTGTCTCCTGTTAGCACCATACCAGTGGAATCTGATGAGAAAATTTAATACTGAACGAGTTAAGTATTTTGCATTGACTTCGCCTAGAGCTCGTTTTGTAAGGCGAGGACCGGTAGGTGCAATACGAAAGAATCGAGCATGTTCCATGGATACCATACGAGCAAATTCATTAGATGAAAAGAGTCCCGAGATAGCCACTACTGGCCAAAACACTCCAACAGGTAACTTGCTAAGCGGCGGGGCTACCACCCGAAGCGTCTGTTCCATAAGGAATTCAGTAAGCAGCACAACTTTACCGCTTGGACCCTCTCGTCGAATAAAGAAGAAATAGATCATCCATTTTGATATAGGAGTCATAATCGAACCAACTATCTTACCCACCCTTGCCCTCCTTTCTAACCACAAACCGAGAAGCTCTTGTTTGATGCCGCATAGCCAATGAGCTTGTATACCAACTTGGCAGCCAAATAGGCACAGGAGCTCGGTCCTTGATTGGGACAAAGCTCTACTAAATCAATCCCGACAACTCTCTTTTGTGAAGTAACCTTCCTCAATATGGAGAGTAACTGATACCATCCTAATCCGCCGGGTTCAGGAGTGCCAACCGCTGGCATGATCGACGGATCGAGAACATCTATATCGATGGAAATGTATACTGTTGAGGATAGGGAATTGAGTAGGCTATCCCAGAAACCTGCATCGAGAACCAATCCATCTGCATAGTATGGCTCTTTACCGTATTGTGATAGAAAATCGTGTTCCTCCAGACTTAAGCTTCGTATTCCAACTTGTGTAATTGGGCACAACTCTACTACACGGCGCATAGTACAGGCATGGCTATACTTTGTACCAAGGTATTCATCTCTCAGGTCTGCATGGGCATCGAGTTGCAGGACACAGATATCCTGAAATTGTTTAGCGATGGCTCGCACCATGCCTACTGTGAGGGAATGCTCGCCTCCAATCATGACTATGAATTTGTTGGATTCGAGAAGATTGGTAACAATATGGTGAACTCTGTCTACCATCTGCTCAGGACTATCCATAATTGGTTCAACTTCAGGGAGGGTGTGAATGCCTATGGAATGAAATTCCCTATCCATCTCAATATCATACAATTCGAGGTATTGAGAGGCATTTATGATTGACCGGGGTCCTTCCCTAGTACCACTGTGCCATTCGACGGTGGAATCGTAGGGTATAGGGAGAACTACAACAGAAGAACTTTCAAATTTAGAATATCGCGCTGGTATTCCCCCAAAACACTGCCGAGGCAGAAACAGCTCATTATTCATTTGGTAGTACCAGGCATTACCATTTCTCTAGCCTCGATTATTCTATCTTGATTGAATGAGTCCCAACCACGAGACAGTACCCAAGTCTTAAGTGTTGATAAACATAGTCGCTCTCGCAGACATTCAACCGCTTGGTCCACATCGAAGTCCTTGCATGAGAAAATATCCACATTTACAAAGGAGTGTTCTACGAAGGTGTGCATACTAATATGACTCTCTGCAATAAGTACTATTCCAGATAGCCCCCAATCTTCCGGTTTGGATCCTACATACCTATAGACTTTAGGAGAAGCGATCTTCGTCATTCCTATTTCCGCGGGGTATTGATCCAAAAACTCATAGATAGAGTCTTCGTCCTCTAAAGCATTTGGATTTGATCCAAATCCATCAATAATCAGGTGCATTCAACGCTTCCCCTTTCCCAGCCGACACTATATTTGGGCCGATCTTATCACATTGAAAAAGACCTAGCAAACCTTATTGCTCCAGCGTATATCTTGTTCGATCTTTGCTTATGTTTATAACAATGGCTTCATGATCTTATAGATATATATACCAATGAAAAACATAGAGAATTGGGAGATACATTATGAGATAACTGTATCACACCACTATAAAGGCCTGGAAGAGGCCCATTAGACTGACGGCAATTCGCTATCAAACCACTAAGATTGAACTACTAGGATATTCTAACATCTTGCGTGCCAGTCATCAGTACATATTGCTATAAACAGGTTGGTATGCTAGCACAATGACGGCGAGGTTTCAAACCCGATATGGTGTAAATCAACACTATCTTGACACATAGGATACCTACTGTTACTATGCTTCGACCATTTATGTATTAGCTAATTGATCAAGTAAGGAGATTCTATTGAAAGATGTCGCTGTTCTCACGGACAGTATCTCATGTTTGACCAAGGAACAAGTTGTACAATATGAAATAAGCGTGGTGCCAGCGGCGAATATCTGTTTCCAAGGGAAGATATATAAGGAGTGGGTAGATCTAACCACCTCACAAGCCTACGAGATGCTTGAAAGGGACCCTGATCATTTCGGTTCATCTGCTGTTTCATCTATGGACTTTTATGAGGTTTTTAAAGAACTCAGCGTGGAGGCGCAAAGCATTGTCTGTATCACCCTAGCGAAGAAGCTTAGTGCTGTGCATAATATGGCTCGTATTGCCATGGAACAGATGAGAGAGGAATGTCCTGAAACAACCATCGCGCTCGTCGATTCGGAATCTGCAACGGCGGCAGAAGGCCTTATTGTGCTTGCCGCAGCAAGAGCTGCAATGGAAGGCAAGGGTTTGGAATATACTATGGAAGAGACAGAGGCAGTTAAAGCTAAGGTTAGGCTTGCAGCCCTCATGAAAACAATGCGTTATGCTTATAGGACAGGCCGTATACCGAAGTTGGCTGCACGTATGGGGTCTACATTCAATATAAGACCAGTATTCACTATCTCCAAAGGGACTGTGCGTACGATTACCATTGTCCGAAGTCAACGAAAAGGTGAAGATCAGCTGATGAAGCTTATTCGGGACACTGCTGATAACGGTCCTGTCCATGTTGCTGTGATGCATGCCGCAGTACCACAAGAAGGAGAACGATTGATGGACCGCATATCCTCGAATTTCGACTGTGCAGAACTATGGCTAACCGAGTTTAGCCCTACGATGGCGTATTCGGCAGGCCCTGGTATTCTTGGAGTAGCTTGTTATAAGGATTAACCATAACCCCGATGTTCTTAGACTGGTCGAGAGCAATCGGGACACAATTGGGTGTGTATAAGTCGCAAAGATCCTAAGCGCTTATATGACGTAGTTGTTCACTTATCGAGGACTACCCTCTTTAGCCGATCTAACTCCATCGCACCATATTCTGCTTGCTAGGGAAGCAGATAAATGACTTCCTTCTTCAGTGACATTCTTAACCGCCTACCAATAATCATGTAGTATTTAGATAAGTGGCTTTCCCTGGTTATGATTCCCTATCAGTTTAGAAGCTATGGGGAGTGTGGTTAGTTACTAATGGTCTCATAATAGTCTAGAGCTGGAAGCTTCTTATTTCTACTTATGCAGCGAGACCATCCAATTTATGAGACTACTAGTAACAGTTTGTCCTTCGGCGTGTTTACTTCCACTCTATCATCCAACTCAAAGGTGAGAAGTTCAACCCTTATATTGCGATGGTGTATTTAGGGCGTGTCCACACTAAGAGCAGTTTTATGATATAGCGACTGCATGGAGATAACAACTGAACAATACAGCCGGATTGAATGCTATTTTCCAACCCAAAGAGGCAATGTGAAGAATGAAAACCTACAAGTTCTGAATGCTATCCTTTACGTTGCGGAGAACGGATGCAAATGGAGGGGATTACCAAAGCGATTTGGTAAGTGGCACACGATTTATACACGCATGAACCGATCGGTAAAAAAACGGAGTTCTAGATCGTATCTTCGAGGCACTACAGCGTGAGAACATCATCAGAATTCGAGTTGAAGCGGTATCACTGGACAGCACAATTTTGAGGGTGCATCCCGATGGTACAGGCGCTCTAATAAAAACGGTCCACAAGCCATCGGCAAATCAAGAGGAGGATGGACCACCAAAATTCATATAGCTGCCGCGGGTCCTCGGGTAGCAGCGAAAATCTCGCTTTCGCCGGGTAATGTGCCCGGGCAGAGAGTTGTTAAAGGCTACAGACCTACAAGCAGATTTCGTTATCATGGATCGGGCATATGAGGGTGAGGAAACTCATCAGCTGGTACTGGATTTTTGAATAACTCCAGTGGTGTCCCCCCCCAAGGCTAACCGGATTTCCCCCTGGCAATACAATCGAGAAATGTACAAGAAGCGAAACGAG